>DHOL01000052.1:8097-8329 GCA_002410755.1 Ruminococcaceae bacterium UBA5391
AAGGCCGGTATCCATAAACAGTTCGTTGATGTCCTTCAGTCGAACAGCCGCATTGTTAATGAGGTATTCACTGTCACCAGAGCGATAATAACGGCGCGTTACAGAAATGGCATCCGCATGAAATGGAAGGGTGCGGTCGGAATTGTCAATGTTGAGCGTTACTTCCGCAAAACCAAGCGGTTTTCTCTGTGGTGTCCCACCGAAAATAACGTCCTCCATTTTGGTGCAGCGC
>DHOL01000052.1:8504-31505 GCA_002410755.1 Ruminococcaceae bacterium UBA5391
TCCTCCATTTTGGTGCAGCGCAGATTCCGGAGCGACTGTTCGCCAAGAACCCAGCGAACAGCGTCACTAATATTGCTTTTTCCGCTTCCGTTAGGCCCAACAACAGCGGTGATACCACTGTGAAAGGTCAGCGTGGTCTTGTCAGGGAACGTCTTGAATCCCTGAAGTTCCAGCGATTTTAACAGCAAGTCAAAGCCCTCCGCATCAGATGATTTTGATATCTCCGCGCGCAATACCAGAGTCTGCGGCTATCTGGGCGAAATATCCCGCCCGGCTGAGTGCCCTGATATTTTCCTTCTTTTGCCCTATTGTCTGAGAAATACAGGCCGGGTTAACCAGAATTCTGATTTTCCCGGCAGAAATCTTGCTTTGATGTAGAGCCCCTAAAATTTTCCGAAGGAACCTCCGGCTTTCACACAGTTCCCGAAACGCCGGATGCCATGGTCCGGCAAGCATATCGCGTTCCAGTTCCGGAGAAGCATGGAGGCCAAGGCGGATAACCGGTATACCGCGGGCTTCAAAAAAGCTAAGCAGTTCTGAACAAAGTGACACTGCTTCTTCCAAAGTCTGTGGGCGGTATTTCCCCTTTAGGTATGCTCTGCCAAGCGGGGTGTTCCGGAGAACAATGGTCGGATAAATTCTCACACAGTCCGGGGAGAGAGTAGCCAAGCTTTCTGCTGTCCTCTTTGCGCCCGGATCGCTGTCCCCCGCAAGGCCAGTCATCATTTGCAGCCCGAGGGAAAATCCCCTTGCATGGATCATTTTTGACGCCGACACAACCTGCCCTGACGTATGGCCTCTGCCGTTGATAGCAAGGACATAGTCATCCATACTCTGTGCGCCAAGTTCAATCGTCGTTACCCCATAATGCTTCAAAATGCTGAGGATGTCCTCATCAATATAGTCCGGGCGTGTTGAAATTCGTATCCCGGCAAATTTTTTCGTCCTTATGTAAGGCTCCGCTGCCTGAAGCAGGGAAAGCATATATCCTCTGTCAATTGCAGTAAAGCTTCCCCCGAAAAAAGCAATCTCCGCTTTTTCCGCAGCCAGCCCAAGACTTTTCAAGGCAGTCTCTGCTGCTCTGCGAACATCTTCTGGTCCTGGCTGACGTGAAAATCCCGTAATGCTTCGCTGGCTGCAAAAGCTGCACTGATGCGGACAGCCATTATTTGGAACAAACAGTGCTATATTAGCGTGTCTCAATATCCCATCAGTTCCAATGCCTCCCGGGCTGCCTGCTGCTCAGCTTCCTTTTTACTGCGGCCGCCACCTTTTCCAACCCGGTTGCCGTCCAACAAGACTTCAACTGTAAAATGTTTATCATGGTCCGGGCCGCTTTCCCCAGTCAGGACATATTCAAGGCTTTCCTCCGGATTCTTCTGGACTATTTCCTGAAGGGCAGTCTTGTAATCCTTAAATGCCTTTGGCTTTGACTTTTTTAAAAGGGGAAGTACAAAACGGAGGATAAACTTCTGAGCCTCTTGAAGCCCGCCATCCAGGTAAACGGCAGCAGTAACTGATTCAAATGCATCCGCAAGAATGGAAGAGCGGCTCCGGCCACCGGAATTCTGCTCACCGTGGCTTAAAAGCAGATAATTTCCAATTTCAATCTGCTGAGAAAATTCACAGCAGGCCTTTTCACAGACAAGTGCCGCGCGTTTCTTTGTCAGCTCGCCTTCCGGCAGACGCGGATAATTCTTGAACAAATAATCGGCAACAACAAATCCAAGGATAGAATCGCCGAGAAATTCCAGCCGTTCATTGCTGTTGCATGGAGCGTGGCATTCATTGGCATAGGAGGAATGTGTCAATGCCGTCTTCAGGTATTCCTTGTTTTTAAACTGATACTGTAGTTTTTCTTCCAACTCTGTCATTTGTTATCGCTCCCGAGTCCGGATTTATCATAATTGAAAGGATGCTTTTCGCTCTGGTATTTGCCCAGAGCTGCAACAATTTCTTCGGTAACATGTCCATTTACATAAGCTTTTGTCAGCCGGATTGCATTATAGAAAGTTTTTGCCTTAGAGCTCCCATGTGCTTTAAACACCGGCTTGGCACAGCCAACAAGAGGAGCACCGCCGTATTCATTATAATCAAAGTCTTTTTTAAATTTTTTCAGGTCTTTCAGCACAAGTGCCGCTGAGACTTTGCTGTGAAAGCTGCTTGTAAAAATTTCTTTCAGTTTACCCATCAGCAGGATGGCAACACCTTCGTACATTTTGAGAATCATATTCCCGGTAAAGCCATCTGTAACAACTACTTCTCCAGCATCGTTTGGGACATCACGCGCCTCCACATTGCCGATAAAATTCAGCCCGGAATTTTTCAAAAGCTGAAAAGCTTCCCGCTGAAGCAGGTTGCCTTTCTTCTCTTCTGTACCGATGTTTGCAAGAGAAACGCGCGGATTCTTAAAATTCATAACTTTATCCATATAGATTGAGCCCATGATGCCAAATTGCTGAAGCATTTCCGGTTTGCAGTCTACATTTGCACCACAGTCAATCAGCATAAAGCAGCTATTCCTGTTGGGGATGACTGGCGCAAATGCAATACGGCTTACCCCATGGATGCGCTTTACAATCAGCGTAGCCCCTACGACAAGTGCACCACTGTTTCCAGCAGAAATGAAAGCATCTCCTTTTCCCTCCGAAAGAGCTTTCAGCCCGATAGCCATAGAGCAGTCTTTTTTTGAGCGCATGATTTCGCCTGGGCTTTCCTTCATGGTAATGGCATAAGGAGCGTCCAGAATTT
The DNA here is from genome assembly GCA_002410755.1 of Ruminococcaceae bacterium UBA5391. Taxonomy (GTDB): domain Bacteria; phylum Bacillota; class Clostridia; order Oscillospirales; family Acutalibacteraceae; genus Thermocaproicibacter. The sequence goes on from DHOL01000052.1 coordinate 11,256, forward strand.
CCATGCGGTTAAGGGAGATTCCGTTCTCCTCCGCAACACGGCGGATTTCTTTTTCCTGCCCGGTTAACAGGATATCAAGGTCAAGATTATTGGCGGCCATCTCACAGCCCTTGATAATTTGGAGCGGCGCATTATCACCGCCAAATGCGTCTACAATAATTTTCATTGCAGCATCTCCTCATCAATATAATACTCCCCGATCAAGGGGGGCTATCCAGTTAAATCAGGCAGTCCAGTGAAAGCTGAAGATCTTTCAAAGCGCGTTCTGAAAGGGCAGAATACCGTTCCCGCTTATCACGTATTTTCTCAGAAAGCGGAGGCAAAATGCCAAAATTGGAACCCATGGGCTGAAATGGGCCTTCCCCGCCGTTTGCTACATACCGGCAAAGGGCGCCGGTCATCGTCGTTTCTGGTGGAAGATACTGTCCTTTTCCCTCTAAACTCCGTGCAGCATTAATCCCGGCAAGTATACCGGAAGAAGCAGATTCCATATACCCTTCCACCCCGGTAATCTGGCCGGCGAAAAAAAGATTCGGCTTACTTTTTACCCTAAAATCAGTTGAGAGGATTGCAGGTGAATTTAAAAATGTGTTTCGGTGCATAACGCCGTACCGAACAAACTCGGCATGTCCGAGGCCAGGGATCATTCCAAACACACGCTTCTGCTCACCAAATTTTAAATTAGTCTGGAAACCGACCAGATTGTACATGCTGCCGCGTTTATCTTCCCGGCGTAGCTGCAACACTGCCCATGGACGATGTCCAGTCTTTGGATCCCGCAGGCCCACAGGCTTCATTGGACCGAAGCGAAGGGTATTTTCTCCGCGCCCGGCCATAACCTCAATGGGCATACAGCCCTCGTACACTTTAGGGTCAGCTGTATCGAACCCATGGATTGGGGCTCGTTCTGCAGAAAGAAGCGCATGGTAAAATGCCTCATATTCTTCTTCGTTCATTGGGCAGTTTAGATATGCATTGTCTTCCCCACGGTTATAGCGTGACGCTGCAAATACTTTACTATAATCCAGACTCTCTGCCGTGACAATTGGTGCTGCGGCATCAAAAAAGCTAAGACTTCCACCGAACATTTGAAAAATCTTCGATGCAAGTGCATTGGGCGTAAGTGGGCCGGTTGCAATGATATTCAGTCCATCAGACGGTATTTCAGTAATTTCTTCCCTGTGAAGGCAGATAGACGGCTGAGAAATGACTTTTTCGGTAACCGTCTTGGAAAACGCATCACGGTCAACAGCAAGTGCACCGCCTGCCGGGACACGGCAGGCATAGGCACATGGAACGAGCAGCGAGCCCAAACGCCGCATCTCTTCTTTGAGAAGCCCGCAGGCACTTTCTATCCGTTCTGCTTTAAGGGAATTAGAACATACAAGTTCTGCCAGGTTTTCACTGCGATGCGCCGGAGAAAAACGGCAGGGCTTCATCTCATAAAGGTCAGTTTGAATTCCGTGGCATGCTAGCTGCCATGCTGCCTCACATCCTGCAAGCCCAGCACCAATAACCCGAACGCTCATTCATCCTCCGTTCTTTCATAGCCGCAACCCGGTGTAATACAATAATATTTGGGGTGCTTTCCCTTTTTTTTCAGCAAGGTCTTGCCGCAGTGCGGACATTTTTCTTTGGTCGGCTCATCCCACGAGATAAAGTCGCATTTCGGGTAATTGGAACAGCCATAGAAAATGCGTCCCTTCTTTGTATGCTTAATGACAACTTTTCCATCACACTTCGGGCAGTCTGCACCGTTCATCTCAACATACTTCTTGACATTTTTACACTCTGGATAGCCCGGGCAGGCAAGAAATTTTCCATATTTTCCAGTTTTAATGACCATATGGCGTCCACATTTTTCACAAATAACATCTGTAACGTCTTCCTTAAGCTGAATCTTGACGCCTTTCATGGATTCTTTTGCTGATTTGAGTGTCTTGTCAAAATCGCTGTAGAAATCGCTCAGCTCTGAAACCCAGTCGGCTTTTCCACTTTGGACATCATCAAGGTCACTTTCTACCTGCGCTGTAAATTTTACATTTACAATTTTTGGGAAATGCTTTTTTAACAGTTTGGTAACGGTCTCACCGAGCTCTGTCGGTTTCAAAGCTTTCCCATCGCGCACGACATATTCTCGCGCCATAATCGTAGAAATTGTAACAGCATACGTAGAAGGACGCCCAATGCCATTTTCTTCAAGGGCTTTAATTAGGGAAGCCTCAGTAAAGCGCGGAGGCGGAAGAGTAAAATGCTGGCTCCCCGCAATTCCTTTCAGCGTAAGGGACATGCCTTTTGCCAGTTCAGGCAAAACAGCATTTTTGCCTTCTTCTTTATCATCTTTTGCTTCTTCATAAAGAACGGTAAAGCCATCAAATGTTACTGAATATCCGGATGTTTTAAAAATATAATTTTTTGCCTGAATGGTTATCGAGACGGTGCTTTGCAGGCAATTTGCCATTTGGCTGGCAAGGAATCGCTCCCAGATAAGTTTATACAGCTTATACTGCTCTGAAGAAAGGCTGTCCTTGACCTGATCAGGAGAAAGGCTTGGTACAGTTGGACGTATCGCTTCATGACCGTCCTGAGCATTTGCACGGGACTTATAATGGCGCGGGGATTCCGGCAGGTACTTTTCGCCCCAGCGGCCGCGGATATAGTCTGCGGCTGCACCGATTGCTTCTTCGGAAATGCGCAGCGAATCAGTCCTCATATAAGTAATCAGTCCGATTGCACCCATCCCTTTGATATCCACGCCTTCATAAAGCTCCTGGGCAACTTTCATGGTGCGGCGAGCCTGAAAGCCAAGTCGGCGGGATGCTTCCTGCTGCATGGTTGAAGTCGAAAATGGCGGCACCGGAGATTTCCTCCTGGTACCTTTTTTGACATTGCTTATTGTAAAGTCTGCATCCTTTAAATCTGTAAGGATCCGATCAGATTGTTCCTTATTTTTAATCTGGATTTTCCCGTTTTCATCGCCGTAAAGGAAAGCCACAAAGGATTTATGGGAACCCTTGGGAATCAGATTGGCCTCAATGGACCAGTATTCTTCCGGGATAAATGAGCAAATTTCATCTTCACGGTCGACAATCAACCGAACGGCAACCGACTGGACACGACCTGCAGAAAGCCCATGACGGATTTTCTGTGAAAGAAATGGACTCAACTTGTAGCCCACCAGGCGGTCAAGAATCCGGCGGCACTGCTGCGCATTTACAAGGTCCTGGTCAATAATGCGCGGCGTATTCATGCCGGCTGAAATACCTGTCTTTGTAATTTCGTTAAAAGTCACACGGTTTTTCTGCTTTGTATCAAGCCCAAGAAGATAGGCAAGGTGCCAGGAAATTGCTTCTCCTTCACGGTCAGGGTCTGTTGCAAGCAGCACGGAATCGCTTTTTGATGCTTTTTCCTTCAGCTTTTCAACAAGCTTTTCTTTCCCTTTAATAATTTCGTACTTCGGCTTAAAGTCGTTTTTAATATCTACGCTTAAACGGTTCTCCGGCAGATCACGGACATGCCCCATAGAGGCAATTACATCATACCCGGAACCGAGATACTTCTGAATTGTCTTTGCTTTCGCCGGCGATTCAACGATTACAAGTTTCGACACGAAACCACCCCATCATTTTATTTTCACAGTACACTACCGCGGCAGACTGTAGCGCCCGCCGGAATATGACTTTGCAGCACCATTCAATTCTAGTTCTGTCAGTGCGCTTAAAAGGCGTGAAGCATTCAGTCCAGTCTTTTCTCCAATTTTGGAAAGGTGAACCGGCGTTCCTGTCAGGACGCTGTAGACTTTTCTTGCGTCGTCTGACATGTCAGCTTTTTGGAGAAAACTACAGCTTTGTGTTTCTTGTTTTTTGACAACACCATTATCCATTATCATATCATCTGCCGCGCTGACGTCAAGACTAATTTTCTCAGGATAGCGTTCCGCATATTCCTCCAGAATATCCTGGGCACAGCTTACTGGCTTTGCGCCATCCCTAATAAGTTTATTGACGCCCTGTGAAACAGGGCTCAGAATATCGGCCGGGACTGCAAAGACGTCGCGTCCTTGGTCTGCGGCATACCCTGCTGTAATCAGGGAGCCGCTTCGAAATGCAGCTTCCACTACAAGTGTTCCAACCGAAAGCCCTGATATAATTCGGTTGCGGATTGGAAAGTTAGAGCTCATTGCCTGCGTATCCGGTGGAAATTCAGAAACCAGTGCACCATTCTGCGCAATCACATCACGCAGCGCGGCATTCACCATCAAATAGTCAGCACCAATGCCACAGCCAAGCACACAGACTGTTTTTCCTCCGGCCTGCAAGGCACCTTTGTGAGCTGCCGCATCAATTCCGACTGCGCCTCCGCTGATAACTGCTGATCCCTTCCTTACAAGGCCGTAGGCAATGCTTCTTGCCGCAGTTCTGCCGGTAGCGGTTGCTTTCCTCGTCCCAACAATGGCAATGGGTGGGCGCGAAACTAAGTCTGGAATTTTTCCCTTGACAAACAGTGCACATGGAAAAGCTGAAATTTGCTTCAGTAATTCGGGATATTCCACGTCATCCGGTGTTAAAACCCGCTGTCCCATTTTCAAAGCAAATTCCAACTCCGCTTCGGCATTGGAAATTGACCAGGTACTCATCCGGTATATTTCTTTTTGGGTAAAGTATCCTTCTAAAAGCCATGCCTGACGTCCAGCTTCATAAAAATCCTGTACAGACGGATACGTTTCCAAAATTCGTTCCGGTTTGGAGCTCCCTGCCCCAAGAGAATGCTGCAGCCATAACCAATATGCTCTTGTATCGCCTTTCATTCAGGACAGTCATCCCTTCGTGTCATTTCCCACATCAGAATTGCGGCAGATGCGGCTGCGTTGAGGGACTCTGCTCGGCCGCGCATCGGGATTGTAACCCGGTGGCCGCAGGCACGCTTTGTTTTTTCTGTCAGTCCGTTTCCCTCGTTGCCAATTGCCACTGCGGATGGTTCTCCTGAAAAGCAGACCGCTGTCACAGGCTCTGCGGCAGCGTCTGGCACAGCGGCAAATGTTTGAAAGCCAAGGTCATTCAGGTGATTGATAGCCTCAGAAGTATCCGGAAAGACAAAAATTGGAAGACGAAATACTGCACCCATGCTGGAGCGGAGAACTTTGGGAGAATAGATGTCACAGCAGCTCCCGCCAAGCAGGACTCCATTAATGCCAAGTGCCTCTGCCGTCCGCAGGACTGCACCAAGGTTTGCAGGATCCTGTATGTTTTCAAGCACAGTCAGGCAGCTCCCTGTTGTCACAGCCGGAAATTTGCCTTTTTCTGTTGGCATGGAGCAAATGCAGAAAATTCCCTGAGGACTTTTTGTTTTAGAAAGATACTTTGCCACAGAATCAGATATTTTGTATTCCATCCGGCAGGATTCCCGAATGGAGTGAAGGTAGACTCCATATTTTTCTTCCGCCTCTTTGGTAACAAGCAGCATGCGTATTTTAAGTCCGCTTGTTGCCGCGTCTGCGCAGAGGCGCGCCCCTTCCACGGAAAAACAATGTTCTTCCCGGCGCTTTCGGGAAGAACTGGAGAAGTTCATGTATTGCCGAACCAATTCATTTTTTCTGCTTGTAATCTCAGCAGTCATTGACTCCGAAACCCCCGGTTATAAAATAAATGCGCCCGGAACAACCGCCCGGGCGCAAATTCCGCTTTTAAAGCGCTGCCTTTGCTTTTTCGACAAGGCTCTTAAAAGCAGCCTCATCTGAAACAGCAATCTCTGAAAGCATCTTCCTGTTCAGCGTGACACCGGCTTTTTTCAAGCCATTCATAAATACCGAATAGGTCATGCCATTTGCACGGCAGCCTGCAGAAATACGGGTAATCCAAAGGCGGCGAAAATCGCGTTTTTTTGCCCTGCGGCCTGCAAAAGCATAGTTGCCGGATTTCATGACGGCCTGTTTGGCCATTTTAAAATGTTTGCTCTTAGAACCAAAATAGCCTTTTGCAAGCTTTAAGGTCTTTTTTCTCCTCTTGCGCGTCATAAGCGCACCCTTTACACGTGCCATTTTATATACCTCCAATAAACGGTTAAAATTCTAAAAACAAGAGAGACAGCTCAGTCATTTGTAGGGAATAAGCCTTTTAATTTGGTAAACATTAGTTTTATCGGCGACAGTCGTCTTTCTGAGGTTCCTCGTGCGTTTTGTTGTCTTCTTGTTCAGAATATGACTCTTGTAAGCGTGCGCGCGGATAACTTTTCCGGATTTGGACAGCTTAAAACGCTTTTTAGCTCCGGTATGTGTTTTAATCTTAGGCATATCTGCCCCTCCTTATTTTACTTAACAGGTTTTGACGCAAGAAACATCAGCATGTTGCGGCCTTCCATCTTAGATGGCTTTTCAACATTGGCACAGTCGGAAAGGGTATCTGCAAAACGCTTCATAATCTCGTGGCCCAGCTCTGGATGGCCCATTTCACGGCCGCGGAAGCGAATGGAAACTTTCACTTTGTCTCCTTCTTTCAGGAAACGCTGTGCGTGACCGACTTTCGTGTTGAAATCGTGCGTATCGATATTCAGAGAAAGACGGACCTCCTTAATGGCAACAATATGCTGGTTTTTTCTCGCTTCTTTTTCACGTTTTGCCTGCTCAAAGCGAAACTTACCGTAATCAATGATTTTACAGACCGGCGGAACTGCCTGTGGGGCAATTTTAACCAGATCGAGATTCATTTCAACAGCTTTCTGCAACGCTTGGGCAGAAGTCATAATACCAAGTTGCTCGCCGGTTGACCCGATGACCCGAACCTGCCTGTCACGAATTTTCCCATTGATCTGAAGTTCCCTGCTGCTAATCGTAAAGCACCTCCATAGTATATTTAATTTGTGAAAGAAATAAGGCGCACAGACTTCCGCCCGCGCGCCAATACACAAGACAGCTCTTCAGCTATCTAGAATATTGACCCGTGCCGGATAGACCTCACAGGTGAGAATTAAGGACTACCGCCTTATTCTTCTTTGTTTTTATAAATAGAATTATAAGCGATAACATTCAGTTTGTCAAGAACTTTTTCAGTCTATACGCAAAGTGCATACTCTATACCAGAACGGAGGTGAGTTCTATGCGGCGCAGATGCAATTCCTGCCTTCCTTATTATTGGATGCTTTTCCCGCCCTGTGAAGGATGTACAACAATGAACAAACGTTTTCGCGCGGTTCCAGGCCGCCCTTTTCTCCGAATGAGAAATTTAAGTTCTAGAAAAAGTTGCAATAACATGTCCAAGAAAAAAGGTAAACTATTTTAATGAGACAGTTCCAACCATTCGGTATTTTCAGGCCTGGTTATTTTTCTGTATTTCGGGAATACTGCATTTCAAGGTAAGGAGGTAAACAACTTTGGATAAAGAAAATAAACAGATCGCTCCCAAAAGTGATGATATCGACTCGCTTGATTTCACAACAGATGAAGTTGTCTCCGGCACAGGATGCACCGGCCTTATTCAGACTCCACCGGAAGATGAGCAGGAAGCTGAATCCTATACCGAACTTTACCCAGTCCCCAAACCTGCAAAAGATAAAAAAATAAAGTCACCGAAAGATAAAGCCTGAAACAGAAAAGCAGTCCAGTGGAAAAATTTCCGCCGGACTGCTTTTTAATTTTTTCCAGGGCTACGAAAAAAATCCGGGATTGCCGTAGCACTTTCATGCCCGCACTGATACATTGCAAGCAACACCTTTTTATCCCGCGTCAGAGAGCCAATCGCAGGAAGGCGGTCCGGTGCAAGAATTAGCACTTTGCCTTTTTTCTCTAATTCCTTTGCAAATGCAACACCGTCATTGTAGTGCTCTGCACGCTGGCAAAGATTCTGGGCGGCTTTCGGATATTTTCTAGCAATCCGACGTGCAAACCGGCTGTCCTGGACAGAATCCCGCAGTAGGTTACGCGGCTTTGTCAGTACCAGGACAATCTTGTCGCAGCCATCATCAAGGGCTTTTTGCACAGGTACCGGATCGCCGAGTGCGCCATCATAATACAGCACGCCGTTCACAGGATATGGTTTGCAAATAGCCGGAAGACAACATGATGCGCAGAGAACATCATAATGATCCCTTTTCATATCACTTTTATGAAAATATTTTACTTTTCCACTTACTGCTTCCGACGCAACGACTGTCATCTCTGATGAATTTTTTTGCAGCGCTGCAAAGTCGAGCGGATTTTCACCATCCGAAACGCTAAGTGTGCCATACAGGTAATGGAGGTCAAGATAAGAGCCTTTTGTGAGAAAATTCCAAAAGCTCATATATTGCCTTCGGAATGGATACTCCGTATAAAATGCAATGTCCCTTCCCTTTTGCCCTGCAAGATAGCATGCAATATTTGCTGAGCCGGCTGATACTCCAATGCAATCATCAAAATAGATTTGATGTTCCAGGCAATAGTCATAAATGCCTGCCCCAAAAATGCCGCGAAGTCCACCACCGACATCTACAATCCCAGTTTTCACATTTTCGCCTTCCAAACAATTACTTAATCTTAAAATATTTTAAAATCCGACGAATTTATCCTTGTACTTATTTTAACAAAATGATGCTTGGAAAGCAAGGTAAAAAAATTATATCATAAAAATTTTGTTTCTTACAGCGCACCTTCCAGCATATCCAGCAAACTGTCGAAAGTGCGGACAACATCCTCCATCGGTCTGGATGTTTCCATATCGACACCCGCCCTGCGAAGAACATTGATAGGATAATCGCTGCTTCCACTCTTTAAAAAGCCCTTGTACTTCTCAACTGCATTTTCCCTGCCTTCCAAAATCATGCAGCTGAAGGAATTGGCGGCCGCGTAGCCGGTTGCATATTGGTAAACGTAAAAGTCACTGTAAAAGTGTGGAATCCGTGCCCACTCCATATCATTTTCCGGATCGACAACCATCTCCGGCCCATAGTATTTCTGGTTGATATCATGCCAGAAATGGCAAAGGTCCTTAGCAGTGAGCTGCACACCGGCTTCTGTTTTTTCATGCGTGAAAAGCTCAAAATCTGCAAACAGAAGCTGACGGAATACCGTTGTACGGATTTGCTCAAGCTGAGAGCTTATCAGGTACAGTTTACGGTTCCGATCTGTTTCTTTGTTAATCAGATAATGAATCAGAAGAGATTCATTTGTCGTTGATGCTGTCTCTGCACAGAACAGGGAATAGTTTGAGTAGACATACGGCTGGTTCTTACCAGAATAATAGGTATGAATCGAATGGCCCATTTCATGCGCCAGCGTAGAAACGCCATCATAATCATAATTATAGTTCAGCAGAATATATGGCTGCGTATCATAGCAGCCCGTGGAATAGCCGCCAGAGCGTTTACCCTTGTTGGGATAGCGATCCACCCAACCTTCTCGGATGCCCTTTTCAAACAGCCCAAGATATTCTTCACCAAGCGGAGCCAGTCCTTCTTTGACTGTCTGAACTGCTTCATCAAATTCATAATGCTTAGCCGGGATGTCAATCACCGGTACATACAGGTCATACATATGAATTTCATCAAGCTTCAACAGTTTCTTCTTCAGGCCAACATAGCGGTGCAGGGATTCTAAATGCTCATGGATGGTTTCGAGAGCAGTATGGTACACCGAAACCGGGATATTATTGGGGGCAAGGGAGCATTCCAGAGAAGATGTGTAGTGGCGCTCTTTGGACTGAAAAATAAAATCCTTTACAGAAGACATCAGCAACGAAGCAAAAGTATTCTTAAAATTTCCATATGTCCGGAACAGGGAAAGAAAGGCTTCCCTGCGTGTTTCGCGGTTCCGTGACATCAGAAAACTATGGTAATTGCTTTCGGTCAGTTCTGCGGGATTGCCGTCCTCACCGTGAATCTTCGGGAATGTCATATCGGCATTCGTGAGGAGTGTATATGATTTCTCCGGGCTGTTCAGGCAGTCAGAAACGGCGGCAAGCAATGCTTCGCTTTTCTTATCCAGTGTATGGGGCTTCTGACGGAATATATTCTGAAAAGCGAACTGGTACATTTTAAGTCCCGGTTCCTCTTTAACTTCCTGCCGAACGGTTTCCTCCGGATAGGAAAGTATTTCAGGCTCAAAGAAAGCTTCTTTTGCCATCAGCTCGGAGCAGTAGCTGCTGATTCCTGATTTCAACGCCATAAATTCCGGGTTTGCCGTATCTTCATCCGCGCGCATCTCGGCATAAACTGCAAGCTTTTCAGCCAGGCGATTCAGCTTTTCCATCAGGAGAAGTAAATCCAGCAGAGACTTTGCCTGATTCAATTTTCCTGCATAGCCGGAAAGCTTTTGAGCGTCTTCTTTTAGGCTTTCAAAATCTGTTTTCCATGCTTTCGTGTCCGGATAAATTTTTTCTACGGCCCATTTATCGCCGCTGTTAATTTCCGCTCTTTTCTTCAGCTTTTGCTCACCCATGAAAAAGCCTCCATTACTTTTCTTATTTATATATTGTTTGTGTCCAGCCTGCGATTGGCAACAGAAAAATACATTCTGCTCATTCAGAATATATGTATTATAGCATTTTGTCAAGGCCAAACAAAATATTCTGAGAGCAAAGCCGGGTTTATGGATAAAGTACGCAGGGCTTGTCTAAACCTGCAAAAGCCTTTGATAACGGCTGGCGGCTGACGCAGCCGCTTTTCGGCGGATTTCATCGACTGAACCGTAGTTTTCAGCCAACCGTGAAGAAATCGACGGACTGATGCTGCCGTTATCCACCATGCTTTTAAGTGACTTCAGCGTCTGCTTTTTTTGCATACCTGCACGGTACGGACGGTCTTCCGTGATGGCAGTAAAAATATCCGCGACAGCCATAATGCGTGCTCCGAGGGACAGGCCGTCTGCCTTGATATGGAATGGATAACCGCAGCCATTCAGCTTTTCATGGTGATATGCCGCCCACTGTGTGATTTCTTCAAAACCGCTGACCGGCTTTAAAAGGCGATAAGTATAATATGTATGAGAACGGATAATATCATATTCAACTGGCTCCAGCCGGTCTTGCTTCTCAAGGATCTCCTTCGGAATCGCAATTTTGCCGATATCGTGCAGGTTACCTGCTATGCTCATCATCTTGCACTCATTTTCCGAGAGGCCGCACAACTTCGCAAGGCTGTATGCAACAGCAGAAACACCGGCAGAATGCAGGGCAGTAAACGGGCTCCTGAAATCAATGATTCCAGAAAACAGCTGAGTCAGATTTACCGTTTCATCCAGAGTAAGCTGGACTGCTTTCAGCGACAGGCTTGCGGGTATTTCCAAGAAAGAAGAGGAATCCATAGAATCCAGCCAAAGCGCTTCCTTATCGCAAATTTGAAGAAAAGCGTTAACTGCTTCCTGCGGGAAAGATAAGCCCTTCCTGCGGCTAATTGACTCTTTAATCGCAGGAATCTGGCTGACAACATACCCGCCTTTTTTAACCTGAATGGCAATCCTGTCTGCAAGGTGAAGAATATGGGATAAGAACGGCACGTTTTTCCCTTTAAAGTGCTGCCCCTTTCTGATGGAACCGGATTACATCAGCAACATTTTGCAGGCGCGGAAATTCAGAAAACAGTCTTGCACCAATTATGGCATGACGGTTCACCGTCTGGTCATTTTCATCGTAATAATCCAGAGTCTCGTTTAAGGGAATGGAGCCAATATCATGAAGCAGGGCAGCAAAAATCAGCGTCTGCTGCTGACCAAGCGGTATTCCCATTGTATCAGCAATCTCGTAGGCCCAGAACGCAGTCTGTTTGTGGTGCCCGGCGACTTCCGGGTTGATTAGCTCCACTGCACTTGTCATACACATTGCCAAGTCATAAAAATTGGTAAAATAGCGATCGCAATATCCGCAGTATCCCATTTACCCTTTTGTTCCTCCATAACCGGCCTCAGATTTCCTCTGTATGGAGAATCTTCCTTTTTCAAAGCCAAGATTTTACTTTTATCTTTATTGTACCGAGCCGGAACCGCTCTGTCAATTCAAGCCGCCTGCAAAAGTATGTTTTTTAGGGAAGATTCCTCTGCCCTAAAAAGCAGGCCCGTGCTTTTTAGAAAGATCCACAGGAGTGCGCTTCCGGACTTTTCAACTGCGCCATATTTTCCCTGAAATTGCCAAATGTCCCTTGACTATCCCATAAAATGCGGTATAATTACCCTGTAAGACATAAATAAAAGGTGCAATGCAGAAGCAGGTGTTAGCAGCACCAGCTTCCTGCATACGGAGACAAGACCTCCATATACAACCGATTCATCGGCACATTGCGGTTCTTATTATACCGCCTGTTTTACCATTTGTACAGGGGATAGTTTTAAGTTCCGCATGTGCGTTGAGCGTTGAATATGGATAGGAATCCGTATTCAGCGTTTTTTTATGCCTTGCAAGCCTTAGGAACCGGCAGGGTTTTACAATAATTTTTCCCCCCTAGCTGCCCTGCTGGTTCCATTTATTTTGTGAAGAAATGGTGAAGAAAAAGCAGCGGACCAAGGCAAGTACCAAAGTCAATCGGGCCACGGGCTTCCATGGAAAAGCGCTGCTTTCCTTTTTTCCGGGAAAGACTGTTTCAGGGCAAAAGAAGAAGCCTGCCCTTCTGCTCAGCACATCAGGCAGGCCCTCCGCAAATGTTATGGAAAATTTATTCGATTACCTGAATCCAGCCTTTTGGCGCCTCAATCCGGCCCATCTGGATACCGGTCAGCGTATCATACAGTTTCTGGGTAACAGGACCCATGCCGTTTGCTGAATTTGCCATGCAGATTTCTTTTCCGTGATCTACAATTTTTCCAACTGGGGAAATAACGGCTGCTGTGCCGCATACGCCGCACTCGACAAAATTCTTGACCTCGCTGAACGGAACTACCCTTTCCTCCACTTCCAGCCCAAGGTACTCTTTGGCAATATAAAGCAGGGAAAGCCGTGTGACAGAAGGCAGAATGCTCTTTGATTTCGGGGTTACTACCTTATTGTCTTTCGTCACGAAAATAATGTTGGCACCGCCCGTTTCTTCGACGTCCGTGTGGGTAGCCGCGTCCAGATAGACATTTTCATCATAGCCGTTTTTATGCGCTGTTACAATGGCATGGAGGCTCATTGCATAGTTTAGGCCTGCTTTGATATGGCCGGTGCCGTTCGGTGCCGCGCGGTCAAAATCACTGACACAGAGTGTAAGGGAACGGACACCTCCCTTAAAGTAAGGCCCAACCGGTGAAGTAATTACCCGGAACTGGTATTCTTGCGAAGGTGCCACTCCGAGGACCGGCCCGCTGGCAAACATATAGGGGCGTACATACAGCGTTGCCCCTGAGCCATAGGGAGGCACATAGGAGGCATTGGCGCGAATGGTTTCCACCACGGCATCCACAAACTTTGCTTTCGGAAAAACCGGCATTTCCAGCCGGCGGGCGCTGTTTTCCATGCGAGCCCCATTCATGTCCGGGCGGAAAGCAACAATCTGTCCCTTTTCCGTCGTGTAAGCTTTCAGCCCTTCAAAGCAGGACTGTGAGTACTGGAGAACGCCTGCGCATTCGCTAATCCGAACCTGGTCGTCGCTTGTCAGCTCGCCGTCATCCCAAGCACCGTCCCGATAATTCGCCACAAAGCGCTTATCTGTTTTATGGTAGCTGAAATCCAAGTTGGCCCAGTCTAATTTCTTTTTTTCCATCTCAAGCACTCCTTTTATAAAAATCAATCGGCAGAAAAGTATCCCACCGCAGGGATATCGGTTAATGACAACTGCTCCAGCAGGGGCCGGATAATGAAAAAGCCCCAAGCCGAACAATCAGCTTAGGGCGAATAAAAATCCGTGTTACCACCTAAATTCAGAGAAATCTCTGCACTCGAAACGGTATTTGCAACCGCATTGCCGCTAATAACGGGCGGTATTCCGGCAAGGCCTAATGGGAAAACCGTTCAGCCATGCAGCTCAGAAATGAGTTCTCTGCTTCCTTCACGAAGATTTTCACCGCCCATCTTCTCTCTGAGCTTCCAAAAACAGATAATGATTTCTTCATTGCTTTACTCTGTTGAATTGTTTGTGCTATTATACCGCAAATGAAGCAAATAGTCAACCACCCAGAATAAAAATTTTCATTTGCCCGACCGGAAACCATTAGGCAGGGCCTCACTGCCTTTTTCCGGCAGCCAAGCCTTGGCACCCGGTGAAGCTTTAACATTTTATGGCAAATTTCAATAATTTAATTGGCTGAATTGATAAATTGATCTACATTTTTAACAATTCGTAAAAAACATGTTGACAGCGTTCCTGGAAGCGTGCTACCATATGGCACAAAGAATATCGCAAATGCAGGGAACGGGTAAAAATTTCAAGGCCTCTCCACACAGCGAGCCGCCGGTCTGATGAAAGGCGGCAGGACACTTTGAAACGACATCGCCCGCGAGCAGCTACACTGAAAGCGGAACAATTAGGTGCAGCCGGTTCCGAACCGTTATGTTCGGGCGCATTGGAAACTAAAAGGGCCCATCCGATGCGGCTGAGTGGCTGTAGAAATACAGCAAGCAGAGTGGTAACGCGGAGTTTTAATCCCCGTCTCTGATTCTGAATCAGAGACGGGGATTTTTTATCCCCTTTTCGACCATGTGCGGTATTCTGTAAAAAAATGATTCAATTTTCAAGAGGAAGGAAGAGCACCATGAACGGTCTTACAATTACTCTGATTTCCATAGCTGTGCTGGGCAGCGGCTATCTCTTCTACGGCAAGTGGCTTGTGAAAAAATGGGGCATCGACACAAAGGCAAAGACGCCGGCCTATACTCACGAGGACGGGCAGGACTATATCCCCGCATCCAAACAGATCGTTTTTGCACATCAGTTTTCTACCATTGCAGGCGCAGGGCCTGTAACAGGCCCAATTATTGCAGCCGCATTCGGCTGGGTTCCCGCACTGCTCTGGATCCTTGTTGGCGGTGTGTTTTTCGGCGCCGTACAGGACTTCGGTGCTCTGTATGCTTCAGTAAAGAACGAAGGCAAGTCAATCGGACTGATTATTGAAAAGTATATCGGGAAAACAGGAAAGCGGCTGTTCCTTCTGTTCTGCTGGGTATTTTCACTGCTTGTCATCGCGGCATTCAGCGACATGGTCGCGTCAACTTTTAATGCTTCTGCTGTGAAGGCATATGCCGTTGGCGCACCGGTTACCGTAACAGCTACAACAACTCCGGCCGCGGCAGCAGGCTCCATTTCCATTTTTTATATTTTAGGTGCGGTGCTGTTCGGTCTTTTCCTGAAATATGTAAAGCCAAAGCAGATTATCATGTTCTTAACCGGCATTGGTCTGTTTGTCGCCATGATGGCCGCCGGCATGGCATTCCCAATTTATCTTAATAAAATCCAGTGGCTGCTTGTCGTTTTTGCCTACATCTTTTTCGCAGCGGTTGTCCCGATGTGGATTCTGATGCAGCCACGCGACTATCTAAGCTCCTTTCTTTTGATTTTTATGATTATCGGCGCGGTAGTTGGTATTTTCATGACGCATCCCAATATGAACATCAATGCTTTCAACGGCTTTCAGGTCAATGGGAAAATGCTGTTCCCAACTCTGTTCGTCACCATTGCCTGCGGCGCTGTTTCCGGATTCCACAGCCTCGTTTCTTCCGGAACTTCCTCGAAACAGGTTCGGAATGAAAAAGATATGCTTCCGATTGGCTATGGCGCCATGATTCTGGAATCCCTTCTGGCTGTCGCTGCTCTTGTTGTGGCAGGCGCAGCAGCAAAAGGCGGGAAACTTCCGGATGGGACACCGTTCCAGATTTTCTCTGCCGGTGTTGCAGGCTTCTTTGAAAAGTTCGGCATGTCCGCTTATGTTGCCCAGTGCAGCATGACTATGTGTGTTTCTGCCCTCTGTCTGACAACGCTTGACTCAGTCGCCCGCATCGGACGTATGTCCATGCAGGAACTCCTGTATGATGAAGACGGAAAAGCACATACTCCAGCAACAAAGTTTTTTACCAATAAATATGTCTCCACCATTGTGACTTTGGCTCTTGGCTTTGTTCTTTCTCTGGGCGGCTACAATAATATCTGGTCCTTGTTTGGCTCTGCCAACCAGCTTCTTGCCGCTCTTGTTCTCATTGCCTTGGCAGTGTTCCTCAAAACAACAGGCCGCGAAGGCTGGATGCTTTATGTTCCAATGACTTTTATGCTTATTGTCACCATGACAGCGCTTGCAATGGCTGTTATAAACATTTTTACAAAGGTCGGTGCTGGAAAATTTGTATTTCTCACAGATGGTCTGCAGCTCATTATCGCAGTGCTCCTGATGGCACTGGCAATATTGGTTGTGTACCACTGCATGCGTAAACTGTTTGCAAAACCCAAACAGCAAAGCAAAGAAAAAGTCTCCGCGGCCAACACTGATGCCGAGTAATTAGGCAGATTTCCCCTCCTCTACTTTCAATTACCGAGGAAGCCCAGCTCATTTCTTTGCCGGGCTTCCTCAATTTTTATGGCAGGCGAAAATTACTGAATCCTATTAGGCCCCCTGTACTCCGGCCTAGACTACAAAACTCCCTGGAACAAGCTTGCCATCTTTCTGCTTCCATGCGTAGAGTTGCTTTACACATGGAACCGACGAAACAGTCCATATTTTACAAAATCGACAGCCACCATGAAGACAACTCCAATGGCCAGTAAAATAAGGACCTGATTCCATGCAAGTACAGGCACAATATTACCTACCGTCCCAATCAGCGCAAATCCGACAATAGCTGCCATGCTAATAAAAAACAGCTTCTTGCTGGGAAGTGAGGACCAAAAATGACGGCGTTCACGGACAATCAGAATCCGGAACTGTGTGTTGAAGATAAGGCTAAGCATAACAAGCGTGCAGAGCAAATTATAGGGCAGATGAAAATATGAGACACCAATATAAGCAACCAGCAAATCTTCCAAAGCAAACAGGATGCCAAGGAGCAGAGACGCAGAAACAATATTCTTTATCTTCCATAAATTTGGTGACTGAGTTGAAACTACATTATCTGTCGCAATGGACATTGTCACAAAATCGTTGGCAAAAACAAGAAGTGACATGCCGAGTAGGGAAATCAACATATTGTGCATCCAAAAATAACCTGCTGTAAAAAGGACTACTACCTCCACAACTTTTGTAACCTTATTGATTACCCAGGTCAGCATCCGCTGATACGTCTGGCGGCTAACCCGGATTGTATTAATAATTTCGCCCAAACCGGGCTTCGTAAGCACAACGCTGGCAGACGCTTTTGCAACATCCGTTGCTGTGCTGACAGCCGTCCCCAGCTCAGCCTGCTTTAAAGCCGGAGAATCATTTACACCGTCTCCGGTCATCCCAACCATATGCCCCTCGTCCTGAAGCAAATGTATGATTTTAAACTTGTCTTCCGGATATACTTCCGAGAATCCGTCGCAGCTGTCAATTAGTTTAACCTGCTCTTCATGGCTCAGGCCTTCCAGCTCTTTCGCACGGTGTATCCCTGTTCCAATACCCACCTGCCCTGCTATTTCACGGGCAATTGCCTGATTGTCCCCAGTCAGCATCAGGGGCCGAATACCTAATTCTTTAATCTTTTGGATCATCTCCCGGGAATCTGGCCGCGGAGGATCAGAAAGCGCCAGCAGGCCAACAAATTCACAGTCCGCCTGATTCTCTTTTTCCGCGCTTCGACAGACGGCAACTGCAATCGTCCGGCAGCCCTTTGCCGAGAACTCGTCAACTGCCCTGTTGATCTCCTGAGCCATTTTATCGCCCAGTTTTCCGCAGAGCTGAAGAATAGTTTGAGGTGCCCCTTTCAGGATGCGGCATGTTTTCTCACCAATGCGGGCAGTGGCTTCCGTCCTCTTGTTTGCGGGGTTAAACGGAAGGTAAGAAAGTTGCGTACACCCATCCATGCTGACTTTCATACATTTGGAGTACTGAATCATTGCAGTATCAATGGCATCCATCTCTTCCGCTTTGGAGGAAAGTGCTGCCAGCCTTGCGACTGTATCTTTATCATAGGCCCCAAAGGCTTTGCAGTCTGTCACGGAAAGCTGATTCTGTGTAATGGTACCGGTTTTATCAAAGCAAAAGGTGTCAATTGAGGAAGCATCTTCAATGGAATTCAGCCTTGTTACCAGCACACCCTTTTTGGACAGACTCATGGCGCCAACTGCCTGCACAATGGTCATGACAGCCGGAAGAGCAACCGGGATTGCGCCCATCAGGAAGACAATAATCAGGGACATGATGGACATAATATCCTTATGCAGAACGATTGCGTAACAGGTAACTACGGCAGAGGCTGCAAGTCCCAGATACATCATATATTTTACAATGCTAAACATCAGTTCCTGCTGTTTTGAATTGGGCTTTGCAATCTGGACAAGAGAAACCGTTTTACCGAAATAAGTACCGGCAGCCGTGTTGACAACCATACATTTGGCTTCTCCCCGCTTAACAATGGAGCCTGAATATGCCACGCCATTCTGATGGATGTCCTGCGGCAGGGATTCACCGGTCAACGCTGAAGCATCTGCGGAAACTTCCCCCTCCAAAACAAAGACATCCGCTGGAATCAAGTCGCCAAGCCTAAGGTTTAAAACATCGCCGGGGACAATATCTTTTGCGTCTTTCTGAACCCATTTGCTGTCTCGAAGCACTTTAATCTTAACCTGCAACTGCTTTTTAAGAAGCTCAACCGCCTTCTGTGAATTTCGCGACTGCACAAAGCCAATTACCGCATTTACTGTCAGAAGTACAAAAATAAGAATTCCTTCCGTATAATGGCTAACTATAAAAGTAAGCACCATGGCAAACTCAAGGAGCCACGGCATAGGTCCCCAGTACCGCTTTAAAAACTGCCTAACCGGATTCTTTTTTTTCTCTTTAATCTCATTTGAGCCAAAACGGCGAATCCGCTCTGATGCTTCCTTTTCGGAAAGTCCACCAATGCTGCTCTGCAAAACAGACGCTACATCCTGAGCGGACATGGATTGGTAATCATTTGTTGCCTTGTTTTGAATGCTCATTCCTGAATATGCCTCCTAATGATTTTAAATGCCCAGAAAGCATCTCATCTATTCCAAACTTACAGTCTCATTATAGTGCTTGAACTATTATAAGTAAAATATTATAATATAATTTACAGTATATAAAAATTATTATGTTTGAAAGGCTTGCCATGACTTTGCGTCACATGAGAATTTTCGTAATGGTCTGCCGCTGTAAAAGTGTAACCGCGGCAGCGGAAAAACTTATGATTGCACAGCCTGCCGTTAGCCTTGCCATTAAAGAGCTGGAGCAATACTATGGTGTCAAACTGTTTGACAGGATTTCTCATAAAATGTTTCTTACAACCGAGGGAAAACGGCTTTTTTTATATGCCAACAAAATCGTATCTTTATTTGATGAAGCCGACTCCGACATTAGGGACTGGGATTCTTTTGGAATTCTTCGGATTGGTTCCAGCGTCACAATTGGCACTTGTTTGCTTCCGGATTATGTGAAGCGTTTCCACTCTCAGTATCCCAAAGTCAAGATTCTCGTTACAATTGACAATTCTGCTGAAATTGAAAAAAAGGTTATGGAAAATCAGCTTGATTTTGCCTTTATTGAAGGCACAATCCACTCCAACAATATTGTCTGCCACCGGTTTTTAAAAGATGAGCTGGTCTTAGTATGTGGCGCAAGTGATCCGTCCTATCCAGAGGAAGTGTCACTCGAAGCACTTGAAAAATTTCCTTTTATTCTTCGGGAAAAAGGGAGCGGAACCCGTGAGCTCTTTGACAGCACTTTGCTTACAAAAGGAATTACTGTCACCCCGGAATGGGAAAGCATCAGCACAGAGGCAATTATCAGCGCAGTCTCAAAAGGCCTCGGAGTTTCCGTTCTCCCCTTGCGCTTAGTAAAAGACGAGCTTTCTGCAATGAAGCTGAAACAGATTCGTGTTCATGGCCTGTCATTTAAACGATTTTTTTGTTTAATTTATCATAAAGAAAAGCATTTTTCAAAATCAGTCCTATCCTTTTGGGAACAAAACGGATTTAGCCAGACTCCAGACAGGCGACACCTTAATCTGTCTGGATTTACAAATAAAAAGTACTCCCAAAGGCCCTAATTTTTCAAGGCTCACGGGAATCTATTCGTTTTTAAATTTCTCATGCTGCATTTACAGCAAAAGATTATTTAATTCATATTGCAACTGATCTTCCACTAACTGATTTTTTAATGTACTCGACGATTGCTTTATCTTTTTCCGGCTGTGTCCACAAATTTACACTAGAAAAAGCCAGTATGGACACTGA
>DHOL01000052.1:31674-32734 GCA_002410755.1 Ruminococcaceae bacterium UBA5391
TCAGTGTCCATACTGGCTTTTTCTTTGGAGCGGGAGACGGGATTCGGACCCGCGACATTCAGCTTGGGAAGCTGACGCTCTACCACTGAACTACTCCCGCAGAAAAATTACTTTTTTATTTTAGCACAGAATCCGACACTGTGCAAGTTTTTTCTATAAAACAGAGTTATCGTTTGTAAGGCTACATACATTTTTTAGATAAATAAGAAAATAGAAACAGGAAAGTGAGACACAACAGTTAAAATTAAGCTGCCAGCAAAAGTTTGGTCACCATAAGTTTCGTTTGCCACAAAATTTTGCGGTATGTCTCTTTTTTGCATCTAGAGCACTTACGGCATCAGAAAAGCAGACTGAATTTGTGGCATGGAGGCGCAAGCAAATAATAGTGCGATTTCATCAGTGAATAAGACGTATATGAAACCCTTGTTTATTGTTCCATCATCGGGCCAAGTCGGCCCGATGATGGAACATATATCAGTATCAGCTAATCAAAATAAAATAGTTCTTCAAACTTTTTGTCCAAAGCTATACAAAGGATTAAAGCCAGCTTTGCTGTTGGATTGAATTGACCTGTCTCAATAGAACTAATAGTCTGGCGAGATACACCAACCATTTCCGCTAAATCTCCTTGTGTCATTCCCTTTTCTGCTCGTGCTACTTTAAGTCTGTTTTTTAGCAACAATTTATCTTTATCATTCATAATCATCACCGCCCCATGCAAAAACCAATAAGGCATATTGCGGCGGCAGAAAGGGTGATGATTCCAAAAGTCAAAAATTCTTTCTTCTTAAGTCTGAAATACTTGTAAAGCTGGAAAACAGTAATAGAAGAACAAACGATAACAGGCAAATCAAGCACACTTTCACCTTTTAATCCTCTGATTACGGCAAAAATCGCTGATGTTAAAACCATCATAAGAAATGTCCATTTAATTGCTTTGTCTCTGATCTGTTCTTCACGTTCATCCCTGTCTTCTAAGCGACTTTTTTCTAAAATTTCGTCCTTATTCATTATCAATGCCCTCCCTCTATGTAATGGTATAGTGAACTTGTAACGCTCC
>DHOL01000011.1 GCA_002410755.1 Ruminococcaceae bacterium UBA5391
TCACCGTATTTCTCAAATGCCTTAATAAACTGGCTGGCGCTATAATAGTCGATGTACGGTGCGCCTGCTGCGGTAGTATCACCAATGTTGGCAATGTAAATGTCGTTTAGAGAAAGCGGAACCAATCCATAGAACATCTTCTTGAATTTGACATTTTTGTATGGATTGCTTTCGATATTATCCTGCAATGGCTTGCCTTCCGGAAGCTGGTAGCCGTCAAGGGCATCCGCTACATTCAGCCAGTTACTGAGCCACCCGTTATTGTAAAATGGTGACTCATACCCCTGCCCGTCGTGGTCAACTTCATTAACCAACAGCTCAGAAAAGTTTCCTGAATCAAATTTACCGCCGCTGCGGAACACATCATAAAGCCAGTTCTGAGTTTCAGGGTAATGGTCAAGGATAACAGCCGCATACGCTACCGTTGCCTGGTGCATCCCTTCATTGCCATGAATCAGGCCCTTATTCCACGCCGGGACAATCTGACGCAGGACATTATCCTCAAAATTCTTTACAATCCTGACGGGGTTCGTTTTATCCTGAACAGCAGACTGGGACTGCAAAAAGTTTTTCACACCGCTGTCCATGGTAAAGATGGCAGGATAGACAGCATCAAACGCAAGCATGAACGAATCCGCATTTGCACATTCCCAAACACTGTTCATTACTTTTCCGACACCATCTACACCATTGACATAGCCATCCTGCGCACGCCACTTGGTTAGGTCCATATCCTTGTAGACGTCCGCCATACGGTCGAGGATAACAATCAGCATATCGGCATATTTCTGCTCACCGGTATACAGATAAGCCTTTTTCAGGTTTTCCATTCCGCGTTTGACCGGGCCGTCCTCCCAGGCAAACCAGTGGTTGTAATCGGCAACCAGCGCATATTTAATCCCGGTTTCCGGATCAACATATCCGAACCCGTCATCAACACCCCAACCCTTGTCGGTGGTGATACGTGCGATTGCCTTATCGGAAATGCCGGCCTCTTTCAGCTTCGCAAGCTGGGCATCGCTGAGCTTTTTACCATAGTAACGGTTAACGAGGTTGCCCTCTTCACCTTTGGCAATCAGCGCATCGTTATGGGCTTTGGCAAGCTTGGCATCGAACTCGCCATACTTGTTTAATCCGCCTTTGTAATAGTCCAGGAAATCATTTGTCGGGAATGCAAGACTCTCATCGCTTATGCCGCCCGAATCCTGTCCGGAATGCTGAGCATCTTCAGACTGGGATCCGCTGCCGTCCACACCAAGGCTGCAATCCGGGCAATACATTTTAAAGTCCAGTTTATCATAGTTGATTTTCCATGGATAAATACCGGTATTATAGATTTTGCTCCCGCAGAGCGGACAACCATAGCTTTCATTGACTGAATAGGTTCGTGGCAGTCCCTGCGAAGTCAGCGACAGCCAGACATCATCATAACTGAAATCTTTAAGGAACTTGTCGGCAGCCGCAATGACGTTTGCACAATCTTTTTGAGCCCAGTCGTATTTCTGAATATTTTCACGTGCATTGGCAACTTTTTGAGTGGTATAAATGGCACTCCGCGTCTTGCTAAGTTCGAGTTTCAGAATATCCGTAACCAGTTCGGTTGTAAAAGTATCGCCGCCAAACACAACGCTGATTTCAATTTTCAGGTTAGAGGCAGGTACCTTTGCAGCAAGCCGTTGATTAATCCACTGCACCGCATCCGGATTAGAGAATGCACAATTCATGGTAAACGGCAGATCGTCCACCGTGTCACCGTTTCCGAGTTTTGCCGTAAGAAGAATATCATCCGTATCGGTCTCATAAAGCGGCGTTTTTGCCAGTTGGGCCGAGATACTGCGAACCGCAGTAACAGGAATGCTCAGACCTGCAATTTCCGTTTTGCCAAGAACCGGATAGGAAACTTTCAGGTCTGCCGTGCCTTCATGCAATGCGGACAGCGTCAGGTGGCCACTTTTTTCTGTGGAGGTCGTTCCAGTGTCTCCGGAACTCAAAACAAACTGGGTACCATCCGGCAGGCTACTGGCGGAAACCGTACGGGTATTGCCTGTTGTGTCTGCTACACGGAACAGGACTTCCGCATTTTCACCTTTGATGAGGTAGCCGCGATCCAGGAAAGGTTGGATGCTTGTAATGATTGTCGTATCACTGACAATTAGGTCCACAGAGGTTTTTTTCGTCACACCGAGCAGCGTTGTTTCAGCCGTCAGCTCTGTGCGGCCGTCCTTGAGTGCATTCAGGTATGGAACACCGTTTTCTTCGGTCACGGCAAGAATATCGGGATCCGAAGAAGTATAAGTCGTAGTCCCACAGTCAAGCACTGCCTGACGGCCCGTATCCAGGTAGCCGGTAAGTTTCAGCGCATCAGAAAGCGCTACTTTGTCACCGGGTTTAAATCCGGTACGGCCTTCCAGGGTAAGCCTATCCAGCTGCCCAACGGAAGAATCCGGCACTGCATTCGTAATCTGAACAGCCGGACCTGAAACATTCCAGCCAAGTCCAGAAAATGTTTTGGAAGTGTCATTGAATTCCTGATCCGTAGTAATGACCGCCTGGCCGTCCCGCATCTGTACAACACGGATATTGTCATAATAGGCATCGCCTGTACTGACATCATTCCATGTTGTATCGCCAAACCAGCCGAGCGCCGGAAGCTTAATCAAGTTGCGGGGAACCCAATAGTTGCCGTTATCCAGCGCAAATGGAACGCCATTCATATAGAAAGACATCTTGTTCCCTTTGAACCGGAACGTAAAATTATACCATGTATCGGGCTTCAGGTCATCAGTTATCGTAACCGGTGCATTAAGGCCACAGTACAGGTGCAGGGTCTTCCCTGTTTGCAGGATAGCGGGCTCCAGATAGCCTTTCTGGCCGGAAACGCCGTCAGTATCATAGCTATACCATGTATAGTAATTATACATCTTGGCCCAAGACGGGTATTTATAATCGAAGCTGACAAAATACTCGTCGGCGGTAATTGCCTCGGAATTTTTCAGCATACGCTGAACTTCTCCGGCGGTGTTACCGCGCCCGTCACCGGTTTGCAGGCAAGCGCCATTTACAGTAAAGGAAACCGTAGATTCCTGCGCTGCGTCGTTTAACTGATAGGAAATCGTGATTTTGGAAGTGCCTGGTTCCAAGGCATTCAGATACCATTCACCATTTTCCTGATTTGCAGCAATGACATCAGGTCTGCTGCTCGTCACAGAGAAGCCGGTAATATTGGAGGCTTTGATGCGCTCAGAAGCACCGTTGCTGTACTGCTGCTTCAGGATAAGCTCTGTGTTATCACCGGCAGATAGGGCTGTACTCTGATTGGCAACCGAAATGGAAACCGGCTTTAAACTGCTGTCTACATAAAGTGTAAAATTTGCAGTTTTTACAGCACCAAGCAAATCATAAGAGGCCGTAATAACAGCTTTACCCTTATTTTTAATTTCAAAAGCGGGCTTGCCGTTCTGTTCTGTTACCGTCACTGCATCTGGGTTGGAAGAAGTGTAGGTAACTACTCCAAGCCCCGCTGCAACAGGAACACCACTGCTTAGAATGCCGGAAAGCGCAACCACGTCTTCTGCTGATTTTATGCCTGCGTTTTCCGCAAAGACACTCTGGAGCGTTTCAGCCTGCACAGAAGTAAGTTCTGCGGGCTTGGTATTCTGAGGCGGATTGGCATAGGAAACTTCCCCGGCTGTTGTCCAGCCGAGGTTTGAAAGCGAACTGCCGGTATTAAAGTTTTCCTCATAAAGGATTTTGTTGTTTTCAATAATCCGCACATTATCATAGAAGCAGTTCTTATTGACTCCGCCATTGGAAGTGTCACCCCATGGGCCAAGCTTTGCAAGCTGCCCGGCCGCTGGCATTGTCCAGGAATCCGCGCCATTGATTTTCTGAAGGACACCGTTAATCCAGAAACTGAACTGACCATTATTAAACCGAAATACAAAATGATGCCAAACGCCATATTTCAGGACACCGGTCAGTTTGGCAGTTGAATTTCCGCAAAGGACCTGGATATCATTGTTGATCTGCTGAATACGCGGGCCAACCTGCTTGCCGTCCTTGTCAAACGCATAAAAGATATCTAGGTAGGTAGCCTGCTCTGGCATATAGTCAAAGCTGACGGTATAATCAGAGCCTGTTGGAATTTCATTGGATTTCAGCATCCGCCACATACAACCATAGCTTGCTGTCGGCGTGCTCAGTTCCACAGCGTTCCCATCGCCGACTATCAGCCCCGTGCTTCCGGTTGCCGTAGTGCCATGGTACTTGGCGGACACATTAATGGTAGCAGAACCGGATTTTAGGAAACTGAATTCACCGGTTTTACTGTCTACCGAAACAACGGACGGATCAGAAGAAGTGTAAGAAAGTTCGCACATTCCGCCCGGAATGGAATTTCCGTTTGTAAGGTTTGCAGTTACTTTCAGTGCTTGATCGGCAGACAAAACAGAGCCGACGCCAAACAGCATACGGCCGGATGATACCGTCAGGCCGGTCAAGGAAGACAGTGCACAGTTAACTGGAACCGGAGAGTAACCGGCGGTCTCGCCACCTGTTGTCCATCCAAGATCTGAAAGGCTTGTGTTATCATCAAAAGTCTGGAATGTTGTAGTTTTATGATTCTGCACAACGGTGAAATTGTCGAACTCGCCGGTACCGTCATCCCAACTACTTGAGGTGTCACCCAAAGGGCCAACCTTTTGGATGACTTTTCCGCATGGAACCGTATACTTCAGTGAATCCTGCAATAGTTTTCCATTGATGTACAGTTCAAAACTCGTACCGCTGATATGGACAGTGATATTGGTCCACTTGCTGAAATCATATCCGTCCAGGAACAGGTTGGTAACGCCATCAGTAAGCCGAAGCTGTGTCCCACGCTGATAGATTTTCGGACCGAACTGTTTGCCGTCCGCATCCTGAGCATACCAGATATTGAAGTTGCGGTTAGCACGGTTTTCTTCATTGCGGTAATCGTAACTGATATAGTAATCGGAAGTTGTAATTGCTTCCTCGCCGGCCAGCTGCTTGGTTGCATAACCGCTATTGGAAGTTTCGCTGCCCAAGCGCAGAGAATTGCCGGGGGACACAGTAAATTCCACCGGTTGTGATATTGCTTTGCTGCCAAGGTATTCGGCATTCAGTGTTAAGTTACAGCTCCCGGCAGAAAGGAACGTTACGCTTTGTCCGTCTTCGGATACCGATGCCACTTTGGGATCGGAAGAAGATGCAACAAACTTTACCATTCCATCTACCGCCGCAAAACCGGAGGATGTCATACAGACTGTCTGAAACAGATCGGAAATTTTATGGGTTTCACCGGTCCTGAAAGACGTCTGGGAAGCTGTTGCTTCCACGGAACTCAGCTGCATGGCTGAATGGTCGTTAGCATGGTCCAGAGAGAAGGCATCATCCTGCTTGATTGCTCCGCCATTATCATAAAAACTGGTAACCCATCCTTTCGCTTTGTAATCATCCAGGGTATTGGTGCCGTCAAAGTTTTCCTGCCAGGTAACGGCCCCATTTTCCGTTAAAGTCAGGTTATCATAGTATCCATACTCATCGTACCAGCCACTGGTCTCATCGCCGAAAGTACCGAACGTATCCGGGACGGCACCGTCAGCTACCTGATAAGCGTACTCTTTTCCGTCTTTTTTAATGGGAACTCCATTGACATAAATTCTTGCAGTACCATTCTGAACTTCAACGTCAAAATGGACCCATTGATTTGCGGTAAAAATATTGGTGATGTCAAATTGGGTTCCGCTTGGTTCCTTAACACGAAGATTTGCACCACGGCGAATCAACTGCGGCAGAACATCTATCGTGTTGTTCTTTCCCCGTGCACGGAAAACACTAAGGCCACTATTCACAATATTGGGCGCCATGTAGTCCAAACTGAGGTAATAATTCTGTGCAGTAACTTTAATGGGGACTCTCGCCCACGCATACCGTTGAATTGAGCCATCTGTAGTACTAAGATTTTCGATAGTTCCAATTCGCAAGCAGCGTCCATATGACGATGTCCCGGATGACTGGGTATCTGCAAAGGCTCTGACTGGGACAAGAGAAAGGACCATCAGTCCTGCCAAAACCGAAGCCAGCCATCTGCTAGATTTTCCCCTTTTCATAACTGCTGTTCTCCTCCTTCAAATTTATTCCGTAACTGTTAATCAGTCATTTCTGCTGTCTTTTCCCCTCCTTTCTAAAAGCCAGGCAATCCATTATAAAAATATAAAAGTGTAAAGGCCTAACAAAGGGATAGTGCTCCAAAAAGCCAGAAAGTGCAGCACCTTTCTTCGCTACACTTATCAAAACTAAATCCAACACCATTCCATGCAGAAAATCCCGGCTATTTATATTTCTAAGCATTAAATTAAAGTGGCACAGCCATTTTCAACTTTCGTCGATATGTTGCCATTTTACCCTTTATTCGGTTAGTTTGGTCTTTGCACAATTTACCCTTAGCCTAACACTCCGGGAAAACACATTTACTTTAGCTAACTAATATGTATTAAAAAGTCACTGTTGTTTTTGCAGCTCTAAGCATCTTTTAAGGCCACATACTATTGCAACACGTTATCATTGCTTTTGTGAAATTTATACACAAAATACAAGTTGTGTCACTAAATAATACGCAAATAACGAAATAATTGTATAGCTTTTTTATTCTTTCATTTTTATTCTAAAGAACGAATGCAAAAAGATTTACAAAACCAGTTTAAGAACGAAGAATACCTCTAAAGTTTTAAAGACAGCAAAGTGCCTGTCCGATTTTATGAAAATCGGACAGGCACTTTTTAAAAAACAGATTAATTTTGGGATGAACGCATTTTCCTTCGAGCTATAAGCCAGCTGAGTCCTGCAAGGCTTCCGCACAGCAGCGCAAGCCACAGGGATGGAAGGGAACTATCACCAGTTTTTGGCGACTGGCCGAAACCCGAAGTCGTCACGGAACTGGAGCCACCGATTTTCTCAAACTCTGCCGTTACGATCACATTGCCGTTTGACATGGTAAAGGTATTCCCAGCAATTTCCTTGCCGTTTACAACGAAAGCCTTCAAACGGTACCCATCTTTTGCCTTGGCAGTCAGT
>DHOL01000071.1 GCA_002410755.1 Ruminococcaceae bacterium UBA5391
GCCAACGGCAAGGTATAGTGCGTTATACCGCCAGCCAAACGCACGGCAAAAAGTCCGGCCCGCCTTTGAGGGGCCGGACTTTCTTGTCGGGCGGGAAAACGTGTTCGCGCAGTCGGCCCCGCAGGGCAGACTGCGCGGGCGCGTTTTCATATTGGCGGGCGGTATGTGAAAAAAAACTGACGATTACATCTCAGCATCGTTGAATGGAAAGGAGTTCTGATTTATGCCATACGCGATTTTGAGATTTGAGAAACGAAAAGGCGGACCAGCGACCGCCATCGAAAAGCACCATGAACGTACGAAGGAACGCTACGGCAGCAACCCCGACATTGATAGGGAGCGTTCTCATCTCAACTATCATCTCGTCCAGCCGCGCCTGCAATACTACGGTGAGATTCAGACCCGCATTGAGAAAGCACAGAAAGAAAATCCGAAATTGAAGGTGCGGAAAGACAGTGTGAAGTTCATCGACACTATCATCACCGCAACGCCGGAGTTTCTCGCTGGGCTACCGGAGGATCGGGTGCGGTTTTATTTTGAGCACGCGCTTGCGTTTCTCAAACGCGAGATTGGCGAGGAAAACATTTTCTCCGCCGTCGTCCACATGGACGAGCACAACCCACACATGCACATCTGCTTTGTGCCGCTGACAAAGGATAAGCGTCTTTCAGCCAAGGAGGTTATGGGCGGACGTGACAAATTGGTTGAGTGGCAGGACAAATTCCACGATCACATGTCGGCGGAGTTTCCGGAGCTGGAGCGTGGTCAAGCCGCCGCCGCTACCAAGCGGAAGCACATTCCGACTTGGCTTTATAAGCAGGCGCACCGCCTGACCGACGAGATGACTGAGATCCGTATAATCAGTATTACTAAAGTCAGTATTACTACATCGTGATTTTAACGATTCTTGATTCGTGATTTTCACAGCTCCTGAATCGTGATTTTCACGATTCTTGAATCGTGACTCCGAGCTGCCGATAAAGTTTTTAACGTATATCAAATTGGGCTTGCCGAGACCCTGCCGCTTGCGTTCTATGAGACCGGCTTTTTGCTCCAGCTCACTGAGCAGCTTTGTAGCCTTTTGGTCGGCACAGTCGATAGCGTCCATAATATCCTGTGTTGTGAAAATGATATATACCCGCTCAGTGTCGTCGAGCCATCCGTTTTTCTGCGATAGACTCATTCGGTCGAGAAGTATTCCGTAAAGTACCTTCGCCTCGGCGGAGATGCTTCGGAATCGCTCGTCGGTGAACAAGGCCTTCGGGATGCGGTAGAACGAAAACTGTTCTGCCTGACTTCCATAAAAGTAATCCAGCATCTTATATCTCACGCTCCTTGTGCAGACCTACCGCGCGCATGACTTCTTTTGTACACCAGCCGAGGCAGGGAGAATCGCGCCCGTAAGGACAGTTGTCGCACTCAGAAACTGTAACTGTCGGCTGCGGCGGTTTGTTTGGCGGCGTTTGCGGTATGTCACAACAGCAGTCTTTCTCATAAACGCAGCCCTTTCGCAAGCCCTTCCAGTACAGGCAATATCGGCAGTCGTAGACGTTGTAGCCCCATTCCTTCCCAAAATTCCTCAATTCAGCACCTCCAGTCTTCATTTGTTGGGGGAAATAAAAAAAGCGCGTCTACCGGCCCCTTCATGGGCGTGATAGACGCGCTATGTACTTTCTACATTCACTTTTTAATTCATAATGAATGCAGAGCGCCTGACAGCCTAAGCCAATCAAGCGCTCTGCGTTTTTGTCGCTAATGAAACATCACCTCAATTACGACGATTTTTAACTGCCTGTTTCACGTTTGGAAAAGGATGAAAAGGCAGGCTCCAAACCCTCAAACCACTGTATTTACTGGGTTTTCCGGTTTGTCGTAATTATACCGTATGGGCATTCATGCGCCAGCTTACTGCTCGCAAACGGGATATCCATGAAGCAAATCCAGATATGGCTTGGGCACAGCACGTTCTCGACCACGGCGGATATTTACTCGCATCTTGACTTCCATGCGCAGATCGAATCCGGGCTTGTCATGGATGGCATGTTTGAAAAATCCAAGCGGGAAGAACCTATTGCACTTGAAATGGCGGAATAATTTTCTACGGACTGCTGAGTCGGAACACGGCAAAGCCTTGTAAAACAAGGACTTTTCAAGCATCCGTTTTCTACAAAAGCAGAAAAAATGCCCTCGAAAGAGGGCGTAGAAAAGAACCAAAAAAGGAAGAGCCTGCTGCGGGCATTGACCGCAAACAGGCTCATGGCGGAGGCGGTGAGATTCGAACTCACGTGCCGATTGCTCGACAACCTGATTTCGAGTCGTTAGAAATGGCTTGCCCAGCGTGTCCCACAGTGGCTTTTGTGAGCGTTTGGAAACACCGAAAAAGCCTGATTTCATGTGGGTTTGACGGCACAAAGCCGCTGGTTTCAGGGCTTCTGAAAAAATAGGCCGCTTAGCAGATTTTCAGAAAAAGTGTGAGCAAACTGTGAGCGCTTACCGTGTTGACTCTGTGCAGTACTTCATCGCAGCGATGTGAATCAACAGCAAACGCGCCGTGAATCATTTTATGTCGAAAAATAATTCCGGATTATCCGTAATATTATTACGGTATTTGTTGACTTGATGCTTTACCGTGGGTATAATAAT
>DHOL01000019.1 GCA_002410755.1 Ruminococcaceae bacterium UBA5391
CTCCATACGCAACCGAATAATCGGCACATTGCGGTTCTTATTATACCGCCTGTTCTGCTTTTTGTACAGGGGGATTCCGCAATAAGTTCTGTGCTGTGCTTCGGAACGCTGGATATGGATGCTATCCGTATCCAGCGTTTTTTTGTGCTTTACACCACCGGGAATCGGTGGGGTTTTTGACATGAATTCCCCTTTAGCGGCCCTGCCGGTTCCTGTTATTTTGCTTGTGAAAAGATGGTTTTAATAAATGGGGGCAGTGCTGTCCGGAATAGAACAGGGAAGCCTCTTGTACGGGCTGCACCAAAGCCTGCCGGGTGGCGCTGCCTTCCTCCTCTTTCATTTTTATGGTATCACTCCACGCGGCTTAATTCATGTTTTTCGGAGATCTTGCAAACTTCTGCTGATACTGTGCGCACTTGGCAAGATTATGGAATAAATTCATAACATTTCTCATATTATTCTACGATACATACGATACAGTTGAATCGTGGAAAAATCAATCCGGCAATGATAAAGCCTCTGAGAGCTAAAAGGACGCTAAACTGCGGAACATCTTACCGGGCCGGTTATTCAATGAAAACGGGAGGTCAAGTGTTATGAATTACGCTACAGAGAAGCTTGGAAACCTCAAATTCTGTTCGTCCGTATTCGGCGGCTACAACAAAAACGATGTGGATAAGGCCATCCGGAATATTATTTCCGATTATCGTGAAACAGATAAAAACATGGCGGAGCTTAAAAATAAAGTTGACGTGCTGACGGAAACGGTCAACCATTATAAAACCATTGAGGAGTCAATGCAGCATTGCCTGATCATTGCACAGCATACCAGCGACGAAATGATTAAAAACGCGAATGAAAAAGCAAAGGACATTCTTTCCCAGGCCGATGCAACATCGCAAAAAGTGGTTAGCGACGCGTACCAGCAGGCGAGCAAGATAAAATTCTCCTACGACGATATGAAAGCGAAGATTTACACTTTTAAAGCGAAAAGCGAGGCACTGCTCAAGTCGCAGCTGGACGTCCTGAAGCAAATGGACAGCGAATCCGGCAAGCCCAGTGAATCCGAGAAGCCCAGTGAATCATAATCCATATATCCCGAAAAGGGCAGGTCCTGTCTACGTCCGATTGTGTAGACAGAACCTGCTCTTTTTATAATTTGCCGTTCGGGACAATCTGATTTAAAAAGTATTGGTATTCTCTTTGAATCCCTTCCTGTATTCCGACTTTCGGGCGCCACCCGGTGCTGAGAATTTTGGAATTGTCAAGCACCCTGCGCGGCGTTCCGTCCGGCTTTTCGGAATCGAACCGAATCTCTCCTTCATAGCCGACGGTTTTCCGAATGACTTCCGCCAGTTCTCTAATGCTGATTTCCTTGCCGGAACCGATGTTGATAAAATCATTTCCATCATAATGATTCATCAGGTAAACGCAGGCGTCAGCCATGTCATCCACATATAGGAATTCCCTCATCGGCGTCCCTGTGCCCCACAATTCCACAAATGGCTTTTTCTCCGTCTTTGCCCGGTAGAATTTCATTATCATGGCGGGAATTACATGGGAGTTCTTCAGGTCAAATCTGTCGTTCAGGCCGTAAAGGCTGGCCGGCATGACAGAAATATATTTTGTCCCGTACTGAAGGTTGTAGGCCTTACACATCTTGATGCCGGATATCTTGGCAAGGGCGTATGCTTCGTTTGTCGGCTCCAGTTCACCAGTAAGGAGGTATTTTTCCTGAATGGGCTGCGGACACAGCTTCGGGTAAATGCAGGAACTGCCGAGCAGCATCAATTTCTTTACGCCGTTTACATAGGTATTTTTTATCACATTGCACTCAATCTGCATATTTTCCATAATAAAATCCGCGGGATAAGTGCTGTTCGCGTAAATGCCTCCGACTTTTGCGGCGGCGAGGAAAACATATTCCGGTTTTTTCTCACGGAAAAAATTCGCAGTGGAAGCCTGCTCTGTCAGGTCAAGCTCGCTGTGTGTACGGGTAATAATGTTTTCACAGCCGGCCCGGCGCAGTGCTCTGACCAAGGCGGAGCCAACCATGCCGGTATGACCGGCTACATAGATTTTGCTGTCTGCATTCAAAATGGATTCCCCCTACTTAAGAAACTCCGGCGGCAAATCAGACGTTTGCCGCTTGTCTGTCGCTGTTGATCATCATCGCTACCAACTGTTCAAATGACACTTTCGGCGTCCATTTCAGCTCTTCCTTTGCTTTCGTGGGGTCCCCTAAAAGCAAGTCAACTTCGCTGGGCCTGAAATAATCTTTACTGATTGTAACCAGTGCCTTTCCGGTCTTCCGGTCGATTCCTTTTTCGTCCAGCCCCTTCCCAATCCACTGTAGGTCGATTCCCACTTCGCGGAACGCAAGTTCGCAGAATTCCCTTACCGTATGGGTTTCTCCGGTGGAAATCACATAGTCCTGCGGCTTTTCCTGCTGCAAAATCAGCCAGATGGCTTCCACATAATCCCCGGCGAATCCCCAGTCCCGTTTGGCGTCCAAATTTCCGAGGACAAGCCGGTTCTGTTTTCCCTTCAGGATATTTGCAATTCCCTTTGTAATTTTCCGCGTTACAAAGTTTTCTCCGCGGCGGGGCGATTCATGGTTAAAAAGAATCCCATTGCAGGCAAACAGGTTGTACGCTTCCCGGTAATTCACCGTAATCCAGTATGCGTACAGTTTTGCAACCGCATAGGGGCTCCGCGGATAGAACGGCGTATTTTCATCCTGAGGGATTTTTTTTACTTTCCCGAACAGTTCGCTGGTTGACGCCTGATAGTATCTAATCTTCGGGTTGACTTCCTGAATCGATTCAAGAAGGCGCAGAGCGCCTAAAGCGTCTATGTCCGAAGTATACTGCGGAATATCGAAGGAGATTTTCACATCGCTCTGCGCGCCGAGGTTATAAACCTCGTCGGGCTGAATTTTTTCAATCAGATGGTTGAGGCTTCCGGTGTCGCTGAGATCGCTGTAGTGAAGAAAAAAAGTCTTATTTTCAGCGCTTCCCTGAATCAGGTGCTCAATCCGCTGAGTATTGACAGAGCTGCTTCTGCGCATAATCCCATGCACTTCGTAGCCTTGATTCAATAAAAATTCTGCGAGGTAGGAACCATCCTGTCCGGTGATTCCAGTAATTAATGCCCTTTTCATATGGTACCTCTTTTTATATCAAGATAAAGAATCTGCTTTCCATGCATATCTTTAATATTCTATGTCTTCAAATGTTGTCCTGTGCCAGCGGGAGACGGGCAGTTCTCCCGAGACAGTCGGAGACAGGGTGTCAGTGCTTTCCGACCGGAAAAATGCCTGGCTCCATTAATTCAATCCGATAATCTGAAAAGTCGCGCGTCGAGATTTTATCGGCCAGATTTTCCGCTTGGATTATAGGCCGCAAAGCGGCATAAAATCTTGCCCGGCCAATCTGTTCCGGGATGGATTCATCGTACTCACAGACACGCGAAACAAAGGATTCGCCAAAATTGGCGAGCAGGGCTCCGGTATCCAGCGCCGGGTCTCCAATGCCGCAGGAACCGAAT
>DHOL01000016.1:0-3674 GCA_002410755.1 Ruminococcaceae bacterium UBA5391
TGCTTTGAGATGGAAGAGACGGACCATGCAGAATTACAGTATGCCTGTTTCAGGAGCATACTGAAGAGTGCTTCGGACTGTATCTTTCGGGATACGGCCCTTTTTTATGCCGAAAAGGGGGAAAATTGGATGGAGACAAGGGTAGCCATTATCGGAATCATTGTTGAAAATCTGGATATGGTGGAGCGGCTCAATGAGCTTCTGCACGATTATGGAAAGTATATTATTGGCCGGATGGGAATTCCGTACCGCAAGAAGCATATCGGCATTATCAGCATTGCCATTGATGCACCGCAGGATATTATCAGTGCGCTCTCCGGCAAGCTTGGACGCCTGCCCGGCATCAGCACGAAAATTGCCTATTCCGGTGTGGTGTCGAAAGAATGACGAAGGCAAGGAAGGAAAACAGCACGGGCGTGCTTTCCCCGCTGTGGGAAACCGTGTTTCTGCTTCTGCCGATTCTTACCGCGCTTGCAGCGCTCTGCATCGGCCGGATTGGGATTGCACCGGCAGATATGTTCCGCTCGCTCTGGGCGCATCTTGCAAAGGGGGAACTGCTGCCCGACCAGATGGAAACCGTGCTCTGGAAAATCCGCTTTCCGCGCATCCTCCTTGCGCTTCTGGTTGGCGCAGGGCTTTCCACGGCGGGCTGTGCGTTCCAAAGTCTGTTTTCCAACCCGCTTGCAACACCGGACACGCTCGGCGTTGCTTCCGGGGCAAGCTTTGGCGCAGCACTCGGTCTGCTTATCGGTCTCAATCTTATTGGCGTGCAGCTCATTTCCCTGTTTTTCGGCGTCATCGCAGTCCTTTTGACCTGGATTTCCGGCGCGGGCCGCGGGCGCGGCCTCAACAGCATGGTGCTTGCCGGCATCATGGTTGGCTCCCTCTTCTCGGCGCTCGTTTCGCTTATAAAGTTTACAGCGGACACCGAAACGAAACTGCCGTCCATTACCTACTGGCTGATGGGCAGCCTGGACTCGGCAGGGTATGGCACCCTGCTGCTTGGAGCGCCGTGGATCCTTGCTGGTATCCTGGTGCTTTACCTGCTCCGCTGGAGGCTTAATGTGCTGCCGTTGAGCGAAGAAGAGGCCAAAGCTTCCGGTACGAATATCCGCGCGCTGCGCATTGTTTCCGTCCTCTGCGCAACCGCAATCACCGCTTCCTGTGTCTCCATGTGCGGGCAGGTTGGCTGGGTTGGACTTCTGGTGCCGCATATCTGCCGCATGAAATTCGGCAACAATCACCTGTCCCTGCTTCCCGCTTCCATCTTTACCGGTGCGGCTTTTCTGGTGATTGTGGATACGGTGGCACGCAGTGCCTCAGCGGCGGAAATCCCGATTTCAATTCTTACCGCAATCATTGGTGCGCCTTTCTTCATCATACTGATGCGGCGCTCAGGAGGGTGGCAAATGTGAACCTGAAAGTAGAAAACGCGAGCTTTTCCTACCGGAAAGGCAAAACGGTCATCAAAGGCCTTAATTTCGGCGCTTCTTCCGGTGACCTGATTGCAATCTTAGGTCCGAACGGCGCAGGCAAGACAACGCTTCTGCGCTGCATCATGGGGTTCCTGAAATGGAGCAGCGGAAAAAGCACGCTGGATGGAGAAGATATCCGGTCCATTCCGGGGCGCAGGTTCTGGAGCCGCGTTGCCTATGTGCCGCAGGCGAGGGGCGTGTTTGCCGCCTATCCTGCGGAAGAGATGATCCTTCTTGGACGGACAAACCGGATGGGCATTTTTTCGGTCCCGAAAGCGGAAGACCTCGACCGCGTCCATGAACTGATGGAGAAAATGCACATTTCCCGCCTTGCCGGACGGAAATGCACGGAAATGAGCGGCGGCGAGCTGCAAATGATTTTAATTGCACGGGCCCTTGCAGCGGAACCGGAACTTCTGATTCTTGATGAACCGGAATCCAACCTTGATTTCCGGAATCAGCTCATTGTGCTTGACACCATGTCGGAACTTGCAGCCAACGGAATCTGCTGCATTTTTAATACGCATTATCCGGCCCATGCGCTGATGAGGGCGTCGAAAGCCCTGCTTTTCTGCCGCGGCGGGGAATACCTGTTTGGAGAAACGGGGCATGTTGTCACCGAAGCAAATATTGAAAAGGCGTTTGGGGTAAAAGCCGTAATCGGCGAAGTCGAGACGCCGGGTAACATTTATAAAAGTATTATCCCGCTCAAAGTGACGGAACCGGGGGCCGGGATGGTCGGGCATTCGGACGGCGCCGGGAGGGTGATTGCGGTCATTTCTCTGATTTCCTCCAATTTTGCGGCAGGCGGGCGCATCAACGCGCTCCTGCACGAATACCGCCGGTATGTTGTCGGGCGTATGGGAATGCCTTACCGGGAATGCGGAGTTTTTATTCTCAATGTAACACTTGACGGGCCGGAAAATGAAATCCGGTCGCTTTCCCACAAGCTCGGAATTCTGCCGGGCGTCCATGGAAAGGTTACCTTTGCAGAGCCGGAGGGGGGAAAAGCCGTTGACGAACCGTGAGCGCATTGACAGCTTAAACCGTGAGTGGAAACTTCCCCCGGAAAGCTGGCGGGAATTGATTGGGACATCTACGGAAGCCGACCGGCGCTATGCTGCACGGCTTGCGCAGTCCATTGCTGAAAAGCATTTTGGGAAAGCAATTTTTTTCCGCGGGATTATCGAGTTTACAAATATCTGCAAAAACGACTGTTATTACTGCGGCATCCGGCGCTCCAACCGGAACGTCAGGCGCTACCGCCTTACGGAAAATAATATCCTTGCCTGCTGCGAAGAAGGCTACCGGAACGGATTCCGCACGTTTGTGCTGCAAGGCGGCGAAGATGCATACTTCACGGACGAAGTGCTCTGCGGCATCGTTGCGGAAATCCGTGCATGTTATCCGGACTGTGCCATTACGCTTTCGGTCGGCGAGAGGAGCCGGCGGTCTTACCAGAGGCTTTTCGACGCGGGGGCCGACCGGTATCTTCTGCGCCATGAAACAGCCGATAAGGCACACTATGAAAAGCTGCATCCGCCTTTCCAGTCCTTTGACAACCGGATGCGTTGCCTTTTTGACCTCAGGGACATCGGTTACCAGACTGGCTGCGGATTCATGGTTGGCACACCGTACCAGACGGCGGGCTGCCTTGCCGAGGACATGGTGTTTATCCAGAAATTCCGGCCTTCCATGATTGGCATCGGGCCGTTTATTCCGCACCGGGACACGCCGTTCCGGGACTGCCCGGCAGGCAGCACAGAACTGACGCTGTTCCTCCTGAGCCTCTGCCGGATTCTCCAGCCGGATGTGCTGCTTCCGGCAACAACGGCGCTCGGCACGGTGCGCGGCGACGGGCGCCAGCTTGGTGTCCTTTCCGGCTGCAATGTTGTAATGCCAAATCTTTCCCCACTTTCCGTACGGAAAAAATACATGCTTTATGACAACAAGGCCGGGACCGGTGATGACGCCGCGGCGGGGATTCGGAAACTGACCGCGCAGATGAATGAAATTGGCTACAAAATAATCTGCGGCCGGGGCGATTACCGGCCGGGAAGGGGAACCAGCCATGATTAAAATAGCAGTTTACGGGAAGGGGGGCATTGGAAAATCGACCACCGTTTCCAACGTGTCGGCAGCGCTTGCCGAGGCAGGCTACAGGGTGATGCAGATTGGCTGCGATCCGAAAGCGGATTC
>DHOL01000016.1:3892-4114 GCA_002410755.1 Ruminococcaceae bacterium UBA5391
TGGCTGCGATCCGAAAGCGGATTCCACGGTGCTGTTGCACGGAGGGAAAGAAATCAGAACCGTGCTGGACCTTGTGCGGGAACGTGGGGACGATTTTTCCCTCGACGAAATGGTGACGCCCGGCTTTGGCGGTGTTGCCTGCGTGGAAGCAGGCGGGCCGACGCCCGGCCCTGGCTGTGCTTGGCGCGGCTTTATTGCGGGCCTTTAAAAGCTGAAATCCAA
>DHOL01000025.1:0-4206 GCA_002410755.1 Ruminococcaceae bacterium UBA5391
TGCGGTGCTCCACGCCCGGGAACGCGCGGGCGACCCGGACAATTTCCTCCGGCCCTGCCATGCCCCAGACAGCACAGACCGCCGCAAGGTAATTCTCAATATTATGCAGGCCGGGGACCCGGATGTCCGACGCATTCATGACGCGTGTCCGCCCGCTCGGGAGGGATACCCAGATTTCTCCGCTGTCATCCATCCACGCCCCATATTTTACAGGGTGCCGACGGCTGAACATCAGCACCTGGCCGCGCGTATCTGCTGCAAAAGACGCGGTATAGCTGTTGTCGGCGTTGAGCACAGCACGCCCAAACGCATTCTGGTGCAGGATAATATTCTCCTTTGCACGAACATATTCCTGCATATTCTTATGGACATCGAGGTGGTTTGGCGAAACATTCGTCACCACGGCAACGTCCGGGCTCCGACGCATGGAAATCAGCTGAAAGCTTGAAAGCTCCGCAACGGTGATATCGTCCGGCGAAATCCGGTTGATCTGCGGCAGGAGCGGCGTGCCGATATTTCCGCCCAGGTGGACTTTTTTCCCTGCTTCCGCAAGTATTTTGGAAATAATCGTCGCTGTCGTTGTTTTGCCGTCACTTCCGGTCACGGCAACAATTTTGCACGGGCAAAGGTCGAAGAAGACCTCCATTTCGCTTGTAACTGCCGCACCGCACGCACGCGCAGCATCCAGCTCCGGCAGGAAAAAGCGCATCCCCGGCGTTCGGAAAATAATCTCTTCCGTAAGGTTTTCAAGGTACCCGTCTCCTGTAATCAGGCTGACGCCGAGCTGATGAAGCTCCTCCGCTGCTTTGCCCAACTTTTCTTCCGGGCGCCTGTCGCGCACTGTGACAACTGCCCCAGCTTTGGCAAAGAGTTCGACCAGCGGCTGGTTGCTTCCTCCAAAGCCACAAAACGCGACTGTCTTTCCTTTGACCGAACGGTAAAATTCTTTTGCTGTCATTGGGAATCCAGTTCCTTTCAGGCAGTTGAAAGAGAGGGCCGTCCGGCACCATATTTTTCCTAAAAGTGCCGCAGGCCATAGCTGCCCATTAGATAGTATACTCCAATATTATACTTTTATTTTATTCAAAAATCAAACTGGGATGCAGGAGAATTCTCTTTTTCCCCGGCGCATAATTTCCGCAGCAAGGAAGAAAAATAATGCCGGGGTGAAAGACATGCTGAAACATAAAATTTCATCAACCATTGCCGTCATGCTGCTTGTTGCCGTCTTGAGCGGCACAACGGCTTATGGCTTTTCACAGGCTGACGGCTACCGCCGTCAGCTCCAGTACAACTACCGCCGCTCACTCCAGGATCTCAGCGACCACGTAGGGAACATTGAAACGGTCCTGGACAAAGCGGCTTATGCCAACACTCCAACAGAACAGAACGGCCTTGCTGCAAAGCTTCAGCGGGAAGCCGGCATGGCAAAAACCTCACTTGCCGCTTTACCCGTCAATGACAACTCGCTTAACAATGTGAGCAAGTTCATTACTCAGGTCGGGGATTTCTCGGCTACGCTTTCCCGCAATATCTCGGCTGGCGGAAAAATTACGTCCGGTGATTTCCGCACTATTGGGAACCTGAAATCTTACTCACAAAAGCTCTCTACCGATATTCAAAGCGTAAACGTCGATTTCAGCAGCGCAAGCTCCTTTCATGATGCGATAAAAGAGACCGCAAAAGATTTCAGCGATTTCCCGTCTTTGATTTACGACGGGCCATTCGCGGATCATGTTGTTAACCAAAAGCCGAAACTTACTTCCGGAAAAGGGCAGATCCTCCAGGGCAATGCACAGAACATTGCAGCCGAATTTCTGAACACTTCACAAAGCTACTTGGCTCATGTGCAGGATACGGCCGGGAACCTGCCAACCTACAACTTTACGGCAAACGGTAGGCAGATCAGCATTGCCGTTACAAAAGCCGGCGGATATATCGCCGAAATGGCAAACAGCCGGAGCGTAGATACTTCATCGCTCGGCTATAAAGAAGCCTCCCAAAAAGCCCATGCTTTCCTTGAAAGCCGCGGCATCCGGAATATGAAGGAAAGCTATTATGTCATTGCAGATAACGTGTGCCTGCTGAACTTTGCCTCCGTGCAGGACGGCGTCCTCTGCTACCCCGACCTTATCAAAGTCGGCGTTGCGCTGGACAATGGCGAGATTATCCGGTTCCAGTCCACAGGTTACCTGATGAACCATTGTGAGCGCAAGCTCACGTTAAAGCTTACCGCGGCCGAAGCCCAGAAGAGCGTCAGCCCAAACCTCTCCGTAAAGAACTGCAAGCCTGCCCTCATCCCGACCAAAACAGGCGGTGAGGCACTGACTTATGAATTCTTATGCTCCGGTTCCCAGAATGACCGTGTACTCGTTTATATTGACGCTTCAACCGGCTATGAGGATGATATTCTTATTATCCGTCAGTCCGACCAGGGCGTGCTGGTAAAATAGAAGATTGAGGAACAGCAAAGGAGGCTTCGTCCGGCAATGGGACGGAGCCTCCTTTGCCTTTTCTCCGCGCAGCCCGTCAGGGGCCAATGGATTTGAGGATTTCCCCTGCTTCGGCTTCCACATTCTGCGGAGCCGGACCGCCGGGGATACTGCGTCCACTGACGCAGTGATCGAGCGAAACGGCTTCATAGATATCCGGGCCAAACTGATTACAATGCTCCTGGTATACTTCAAGTGGGAGCGTCTCCAGTGTGAGGCGGTGTTCCGTGCAATAGCCGACAAGGTCGCCCGTGATACGGTACGCCGTACGGAACGGAAGGCCCTTCCCGACGAGATAGTCGGCACAGTCGGTTGCATTGAGAAAACCTTCCGATGCTGCTGCACGCATGCTATCCCGCAGGATTTTCATGGTGGCAACCATGGGTGTGAAAGCGGACAGGCATATTTTGAGGGTGTCCACTGCGTCAAAAATCGCCTCTTTGTCCTCCTGCATGTCCTTGTCATAGGCAAGTGGAAGCCCTTTCATCATGGTGAAAAGGGAAATCATGTCACCGTAGGCACGCCCTGCCTTGCCGCGGACAAGCTCTGCAATGTCCGGGTTCTTTTTTTGGGGCATGATGCTGGAACCTGTAGAATAGGCGTCGTCAAGCTTCACGAAACGGAACTCCCATGAACACCAGAGAACAATTTCTTCCGAAAAACGTGAAAGGTGCATCATGCAGATGGAAATGCACGAAGCAAGCTCCAGGCAGAAATCGCGGTCGGAAACGGCATCCACGCTGTTGCGCACCGGACCGCCGGAAAATCCGAGCAGCTCCGCCGTGCGTTCCCTGTTGATCGGGTAGGTTGTCCCGGCAAGCGCACAGGCGCCGAGCGGGCAGAAATCCATCCGCTTTCCCGCGCTGCGGAACCGGTCCATATCGCGCAGGAACATCTCCGCATAAGCAAGCATATGGTGCCCGAATGTAACTGGCTGCGCACGTTGCAAATGGGTATAGCCCGGCATCACGGCATCCTTTGTCTCCAAAGCGCGTTTGCAGAGGACTTGAACCATCCCTTTCAGAAGTTGCAAAATTTCCTTGCATTCTTTTTTTAGGTACATCCGCAGGTCTGCGGCGACCTGGTCATTCCGGCTGCGCGCCGTATGCAAGCGTCTTCCCGTATCGCCAAGGCGGGCAGTCAGTTTCTCTTCCACGAAGGTATGGATATCCTCGGCTTCCGGATCAATTTGCAGCTTCCCGCTTTTGAGGTCCTGAAGGATTCCGTGCAGGCCTGCGCAGATTCTTTCCGCCTCTTCCGGTGCAAGGACACCGCATTCGCCAAGCATTTTTGCATGTGCGATACTGCCCTCAATGTCTTCTTCCGCCATGCGGCTGTCAAAAGAAACCGAAGAATTAAAGTCATTTGTTACTCTGGCAGGCTCTTTATGGAACCCGCCCTCCCACAGTTTCAAAAGGAAATCCCCTCCTGTCCGCTTTTGCACTTTCCAGAATATCAAAAAGGGGACGGAGCATTCCGTCCCCGGAGATTCCGGGTTTTTCCCGTTTCAGGTTTTCTTTCCGCATTTCAGGCGCCTGCGTGCCTGCACGGCAACCGGCAGCCCGAAGAGGTTAATAAAGCCGGCGGCATCTGCCTGATTATAGACGTGGTCGGTGCTGAACGTGGCAATTTCTTTGTCATAGAGCGAATATGGCGATGTAACGCCCGCATCAACGATATTACCCTTATAAAGCTTAAGCTTTATAAGGGTAAT
>DHOL01000025.1:4476-4832 GCA_002410755.1 Ruminococcaceae bacterium UBA5391
CTTCGCGCAGCGGGGTAAACCACTTGCCATCATAGACAAGTTCAGCGAACTTCGAGGCAACGCCCTCTTTGAAGTGGAGTGTGTCACGGTCGAGGCAAATTTCCTCCAGCTTGGAATGCGCATGGTAAAGGATGGTCCCGCCGGGGGTTTCATAAATGCCGCGCGACTTCATGCCTACAAGCCGGTTTTCCACCATGTCCACAATGCCAATCCCGTTTTCGCCCCCGATCCTGTTGAGCTGCTGAACCAGTTCTACACCGGAAAGTGGCTTCCCATCCACTCTCACGGGGATTCCTTTCTCAAAGGAAACCGTAACATAGGCAGGCTTATCGGGTGCCTTCTCCGGCGTGACGCCC
>DHOL01000033.1:0-321 GCA_002410755.1 Ruminococcaceae bacterium UBA5391
ACCGGATAATAACGTTGGCCGCGTCCATAACCTGCTGCGCCTGTGCTGCCCAGGTTTCGGCTCCGCCGAGCGGATACCAATAACATCGGATATATGCTTTTGGCGGGCTTTCAGCAGACGTGCCGTCGAGGTCATACCATGAGGTAGTTTTATTAATCCCGCTGCCTGATACAACTTTTTTTGAATACGCACTTTTGTACGAAACAGGCCGGCATTCATTTTACTAAGATCCATCAGCGGCCTCCTCCTGCTTAAGCTGTAACTGCAAAATAATACCGTTTAAGCCATAGGGCTGTGGAGTATTTTTATCCGCCGTGTCAA
>DHOL01000033.1:553-6372 GCA_002410755.1 Ruminococcaceae bacterium UBA5391
CAAGATACAAGCATTTTTACGGCCTGCACATAAAGCGGGTCGCTTTCATTAATTGGCACCCCCGCATTTGTTAGATAGACCTCCGCCGCATTAATATAGCTTGTCAAGTCATCGTCCGTGCAGCAGTAATCTTTTACATCATCAAGAAATGTTATAAGCCATTCCCCCTAAGGGAGCACCGCTCCGAACGGAGCAGCGCATAAAATCAAGCTCCAGCAGCTTCAGACAACTTGCAGAATGCGTCTGTCAGTGCGACATCACAGTCATACAGTGCCGAACCGAGGAAGTCGACCGAGCGATTTAGAAAACCGGAAGCGGTAGACATTTCCACGGTGACATCCTGTGCGAGGTTGCCGACCATCTGCTTAAAGTCACCAAAATACAGAGTATTGTCAACCACTTTATCGGAAACCAGCACTGGAAATCCGAGGACGCGCTGCGCAATTGGGTTGGAGAAATCCTGCACAAGAATCGGGCGCTTGTTATCATCCTTGATTTTTGCAAGCATTCCATAGAGGAACTTGTTGTTGCAAAGAAATTTTGCGTTGCCGGTATAGCGTGCTGGCAGATAGGAAATCAGGTCGACAATATTGTCATAGGTCGGAGATCCGCCCTTTGTGAACTGCACGTTGTTCGTGCCCACAGTCCACGTCACAGCTTTTTCAACTCCGTTAGGCTGGCTGGAACCGGTGCCATTGATAGTA
The DNA here is from genome assembly GCA_002410755.1 of Ruminococcaceae bacterium UBA5391. Taxonomy (GTDB): domain Bacteria; phylum Bacillota; class Clostridia; order Oscillospirales; family Acutalibacteraceae; genus Thermocaproicibacter. Next base: position 1,258 of record DHOL01000033.1, read on the forward strand.
AAATCCTCAATCTTGACGGCGATGTCGTCTGCCAGCATGTCGGTGAGCCAGCCCTCAAACGCGGAAATTGCCATCGTCTGAATTGTTTTACTGATACGGATGACCTTTGTAATATCGTAGCCGCCAAGCTCGACATACACCAAGGTGTCCCCAGCCGGGGTAATTGCCGCATTTTCGGCGTGGAGGGCTGCATCGTCGCGAGTGCCCTGCACGGCAAACTTAACGTTGCCTGCCACGCGAAGCAGCGTAATTTCATTGATGAGGGGCGCAACCTTCACCATCTTCTGGAAAAGGATATCCGACGTAGCCGTCGGAATAACTGCGGTCGTGCTGCTGTCATAAGACCGCTTTTCGGCGCCAGAATTTGCAGATTCAAACGCCCGCTTTTCGTTGTCGGTCATGGTCTTTCCGAGCAAGCTCTTGAAGAAAGCGCCGCGGTATTCCTCGGTTTTGAGCAAATCTTCCCGCGGCATATTCTCAAAATTGCGCTGTTCTTTTGACTTTGGGACAAGCGGGTTAGGAAGCTGACGCCCTTCAAGCTTACCCTCATTCAGGCCTTTCATAATCTGTTCGCGTTTTTCAATCTGCGCCTTTTCAGTATTCAGAGAACGCAGCTCTTTTTCGAGCGCGTCAAGATCGGTTTTTGAGTCATTTTTTTCAAGCTCTGCGCGGATTTCAGCTTTGCGGGTTTCTATTTCTTTAAGTCTCGGGTCCATTGTTATTACCTCCAAAATTAAAAATAGGTTTCGAGGATAAGCCGTTTACGGCGTTCCTCATACTTTTTTGCAGCCTTTTCTGCTGCACGTTTTTCATCGTCTGCTTTCTGCTCCGCTTCACTCTCCAGTGCAGCACGGGTCCGGGCGCTCTCCAGCGTCTTTTTAGCACTCTCCAGTGCTGATTGACCACGAGCATTTATGTCAGTGCCGTCATAAGCCGGCATACTAACTGCCGATACTTCATAAACCTTCGCAATGTCCGTGATGGTGCGCGTCGGCATGTCCGTGTCCTCACCTGTCCATTCATCCGAGCGGACGGAAAAGATAAATGACATGCCGGAAATGTCGCCCCGCTGTACGGAATTCCACAGCGCCTTTGCGTCCGGGTTATTCTCAATATCGAGAAGCGCCCGGATTGCAAGCCCTTGATCGTCAACCGATAATTGCAGCGTTGAATTTGCATTGTTATTTCTGCTGCGGGCAAGCGGCAGGCTGTCAAGGTCATGGTTGACATCAAAAAGGACATCCGTAAAGTCGGTATTGTCGAATGCACCGCGGGCAATGATTTCATTAAAGCAGTCACAAATATTTGTGGTCTGTCCAAACACTGCCGCATGGCCTTCAAGGACTTTTCCTTTTTCGTCCGTATTCAGATCCGGCATGGAAAACGACCGTACAAAATGCGGATATTGAATTTTTTTATTACTTTTTTCAAGCATTTGAATTACCTCCCTTATCGTTTGTAATCCCCTGATACTGGTCTGCACCGGTGCCGGCTTTCACCATATTAAGCGTCTGGACGCGGCGGCTGCCTTCTTCTCCGCCGATTGTCGGCATGTTGAAAATTTCAAGAATCTGGTCGAGCGAAGCGGCGCCGATATTTGTAAGCAATGTCGATACCTGGACTTTTTCAGCATTGCTTGCATACTGTAAGCGGTTGGCTTCAAAAATAATTTCATTGCCAAACCCCTGCTGGCGGTCGGTAAACACTTTCGATGTAAACTGCAAAGCCATTTGAATGGCAAATGGTTCAAGCATTGAAGAATAAAAAGCATTCCACTGCGCCGACGTATAGTCATTACGGATAATAGCGTCGCTTACGCCGAAATACTTGTTGATTTTATCGCTTATCAGTTTCATCTGTGCAGCATTTGTGGTCTGCGGCTCACTGTTAATCGGCTGATAGTCGCACGCTCCGTCCACGACGCCGACGCCATTGTTATTCGACGGATCCAAATAGGATGACATAAAATCTTTTTTGCGTTCGTCCCTATCGCTCTTTTTTAAAATCTGAGTAAATTTCAAAACCCCGCGGATAAACGCGCTGGATTTAATAGCATTGATAATGCCTTGATTCTGCGTGTTGATAAGCTCGAGAGTCGGCTCCATAGCGTTCATATTCGTTTCGCCGAACATATCATCCTTGTAAAAGAACCGGCGCAAATGGATAAGGTCGGTATATGGGACTGTGGCCGTTTCGCCGCCGAGAAAAGAAAATCGTGCGTAAACCTGTCCCTGGTATTCAAGCCATTCGGTTGTTGCACCGTTTAACGGCCAAAATAAATCAGGGTTTCCGTTTGCATCACGGTGAATGTAAATAAACGCATTATTTTGGACAAGGTACTGTGTAGCAATTTTATAAAAAAACGTGTATGCGTCCATAAACGGGTTTGGCTGGACGCTTAAGAGATATTGAAGTCCATCGTCCACAAAAGTTACCTGCGGGCTGCTGCCGTCCGATGTTGCCGTTTTGCGTATATGCTTCGGGTGGAGCTTTGCGGCATTACGGGCAAAAGCGTCAACCGCGGCACGGACATCATCGGAATTATAAGCGTCTGTACCGAACTGGCTGAATACCGGCGTATAGCCCGAAAGCATTTTAAGTTGTGAATATCCATTCGGCGGATTGTTCTTTTTGCCGAAAATTATTTGATATAATGACCGACGTGTTTTTCGTTTCTTCAATTTCTCGCCACCTTATGGCATAAAAATAACCGCTCAAGGCGGTCAAATTAATGCTTTATAGTCTTCCAACTTTTCAGACAGCCCGACATAACTATCAAGCAGGCTGAATGTTCCATCAACACGCATTCGTCTGTTCCGGCTTTTTACAGGACGGATATTTCCGTTGTCGTCGGACTTGACCGACGTATTTGTCAGGCACCATTTCAGCACCGGGTTATTGTTGTAATTTATCAGCTTGCTTTTAAGGTCCGCTTCCATTGACCGCATAGGCTGACTAAACGTCATAGCACCCTGTGCACATTTCACCATGTTATAGCCATTCGATTCCATTTCCTGTACCCAGTAACCAGCAAGCGCGCGGTCATAATAAATCCAGAGCGGTATAATTTCATATTCGTCACGCATTTTGTTAAACCATGCTGTAACATACGAATAGTCAACCTGATTTCCGGGACAGGTCGTTACCCAGCCTTCTTTCGCCCAAATGTCATATGGGATTTTATCTTCTTTTACCCGCTTGTCAATTAATCCATCCGGGATGAAATACATCTGAAGGACATATTTCTTATTGCTTCCGACTTTCATAATCGTAAGCGTCGCGCATGTAAGGTCCGTTGTGGCCGACAAGTCACTACCGCCAATCGCATAGCAGCCGCGAAGATCATCCATTGAATAAACTTCTGTATTGTTTATTTCATCGAAAGACAGCCACGAGCCCGCAACCGTATCTCGAATATTGAAATCCTTTGTCAGAACCGTCGGCCGGGTTTTGTCATCCTCCCGCGCGCGCGCCACCATGTCGGTGAGGTACTTGTACTTTTTTATGACGCCCAGCCCCGGATTTGCCTTTACCCACTTTTTCGGTTTCATCCATTCGTCCCGGTTGTCCAGCTCGTAGAGGATGGGGAGAAAAGTATCGTCTCTGTACCCGTCTATGCCGTTCAAGACCTTGTCCGCATAGACGTACATGTCGTCGAAAATGTTGCCCCGGAGCGTGCCTGCCGTCGTAATCATCAGCAGCATTGGCTGCTTCCGGGACGACGTGGACTGCTTCATCACGTCGTAGAGGTTGCGGTCCTTGATCGCATGGAGTTCGTCGATCACAACGAAATGACTGTTCAACCCGTCCAGACTGTTGCTGTCGCTGGCAAGCGGCTCGAAAGTCGAAAACGTCACCGGCATATACATGTCTGAACGGCGCTTATGCACCAGCGCGCGGATCTCCGGAGACTGCTGCCGCATGTGGACGGCATAGCTGAAACACTTCGCGGCCTGGTCCCTTTTCGTTGCGACCGAATAGCATTCCGCCGCGCCTTCTCCGTCCGCCATCATCATGTAGAGCGAGAGCGCGGCGCACAGACACGTTTTTCCGTTCTTCCTGCCGACTTCGAGGAGTGCCTCGCGGAAACGGCGCGAACCGTCCGATTTGTTTACCCAGCCGAAAAGCGTCTGGAGGAAAGCCTTTTGCCAGAGCATCAGAACAATCGGCTCTCCGAGTTTTCCCTCGGCCTGCTTGCAGAAACTCTCGATGAATTCAATCGGCCGATTGCCTTTTTCTTCATCAAAAAAATAAGGCGAGGCTTTCCGCCGCGTCTCTTTCTGGAGCTTCTGATATTCTTTTATGATCTTCTTTCCGGCAACAATTTTACCCGCCCGGATCTCTGCCAAATATTCGTTTACCCAATTCATTTACCTCCACCGTCGTTCGAGCCGCCCCTGGCGATAAAACGCATCAGCTTTTCCCCGTCTTTCGGAATTTCGCTGGCTTTGTTGTCCGGGAGCAGGTCAAAAATCTGTTTGCAGACCATCGAATAATTCTTAATCAGCTTATTGTAAATGGCCGATGCCGGCCGCTCGCGCTGGTATTCGATCCCCGGCGTCTGGCTGAAAAGCTCCGTCGTGCCTTTTTCGTTGATGTCGGCCTCCAGGTCTTCCAGTGTCACCTGCATGAAGGCAACCCGTCGAATCACGCCATCCGCCGTCTTTAATTTATCCGGGTTCAAATTCTGACTTTTTAACAGCCTTTTAAGCTGACTTTCAACTTTTTTTATCCTTTTGTCGCGAGCTGCATCTTTTTGCAAGGTTTTCACTTCCTTTCGACCGGGGAGGGGGTCACGCGCAAACTGTCCGAATATTTTTGTTAGCTGTCACGGTCTCCAATGGCGATAATAAAAGCTCAATGACGGGGGGTGCCACCGGCCTTGACAACGTTTCCTTTTCTGTCAAATTTCAATCCGTTTTGAATGACCGGCAGCTTTCCATGATGCTCTTTTTCATGGCAGTCATTGCAAAGGCATTCAAGGTTATCCCAGTTCAGCGTGACGTTCGGATCGTTGATATTCTCCGGTGTTATGTATGTCTTATGGTGTGCTACGGCTGCAGGACGACCGCAGCGCTCACAAATATAATGCTTTGATTCCATAAATGCATGACG
>DHOL01000033.1:6695-6890 GCA_002410755.1 Ruminococcaceae bacterium UBA5391
ATATAATCATGAGGTGAGGATATGAAACGCAAGGACTTAATAAAAAAGCTCGAAAAAAATGGATGGTGGAAAATCAGAGAGGGTGCTAATCACGACATCTACACCAACGGGAAGAAAAGCGAACCGATTCCTCGCCACAGTGAAATCAATGAACTACTCGCAAAGGCAATCATCAAGCGGCAGGGGCTGAAATAA
>DHOL01000033.1:7027-7542 GCA_002410755.1 Ruminococcaceae bacterium UBA5391
ATCAAGCGGCAGGGGCTGAAATAAAGCCCCGCCGTCACGGTTAAAATATACGGAGGTGTTTTCCATGAAAAAGGTTTACCTTGTTGTCCTCACTCCGGCGGAACATGGATACGTTGTATCCGTCCCAGACTTGCAAATTAACACGGAAGGAAACGACATTGCGGATGCTATTGAAATGGCCCGTGATGCCATCGGCCTCTGGGGAATTACAGAACAAGATGCCGGCCGTCAAATTCCGGAACCATCCGCTGTGAAAGCGGAACACAAACCTAATGAAATCGTTACTCTGGTTGACATAGACTTTGACGCTTACCGCCGCGCAAACGATATGCGCACCATCCGCAAGAATGTAACTGTACCCAGTTGGTTAAACGATCTCGCGGAAAAAGCAAACGTCAACTTTTCGCAGGTTTTACAGGAAGGTTTGAAACAGCGGCTCCATGTTGCCCACCGGTTAACGAATCCCCGCCCGATAAAGGCGGGGATTTTGCTTTATACGGGCACCGCGGCAGAAT
>DHOL01000004.1:0-7485 GCA_002410755.1 Ruminococcaceae bacterium UBA5391
GGGGTTATCCGGGCTATTTGTACACGGACTTAGCTACCATTTATGAACGTGCCGGAAGAAGAATCGATTCCGATGGAAGTATAACATTGATTCCTATTTTAACCATGCCGGAAGATGATAAAACCCACCCGATTCCAGACCTTACCGGTTATATTACAGAAGGGCAGATTATCCTCAGCCGCGACCTGTACCGCAAAGGCATCCAGCCACCGATTGATGTGCTGCCATCGCTTTCCCGCCTGAAGGATAAAGGAATTGGGAAAGGCAAAACACGTGAAGACCATGCAGATTTAATGAACCAGCTTTTTGCAGCCTACGCGCGCGGGAAAGATGCAAAAGAGCTAATGGTTGTGCTGGGGGAAGCCGCCTTGACGGACATCGACAAACTATACGCCAAATTTGCGGATGAGTTTGAAAAAGAATATGTTTCGCAGGGATACAACACAAACCGCAGCATTGAGGAAACACTGAACCTTGGTTGGAAACTGCTGCGCATTCTGCCTCGTTCGGAGCTAAAACGGATTAAGGATGAATACCTGGACCAGTACTATGAGGAAAAGCCTCAGGCTGTACCGCACCATGCGTGAAAGCTTTGAAAAAGGAAGGGGGATGCAGTTTTGCCTACAGCAAACGTAAATCCTACACGGATGGAGCTGACCCGCCTGAAGCGGAAGCTTGCTACTGCAAGGCGCGGGCATAAACTTTTAAAAGACAAGCGCGACGAACTGATGCGGCAGTTTCTGGGGCTGGTGCGCGAAAATATGGAGCTGCGGCGCAAAGTGGAAAGCGGAATCCGGGAAACCAATAAAGGTTTTGCCCTGGCGCGCTCCGCCATGTCAGATGAAGCTGTGCGCGTTGCATTTATGACGCCAAAGCAGGAAGTTTCTCTTTCTATCTCCACAAAGAATATCATGAGTGTGGAAATCCCAGTCTATACTCCTCACACGCGCACTTCCAACAGCAATGACATTTATTCTTACGGTTACGCATTTACATCAGGGGAGCTTGATGATGCTGTTAAAGGGCTAAACGATTTGCTGCCTGTCATGCTGAAACTTGCTGAAAGTGAAAAATCCTGTCAACTCCTCTCGGCAGAGATTGAAAGGACCAGGCGCCGTGTTAATGCATTGGAACACATTCTGATCCCTCAAATGGAAGAAAAAATCCGGTTTATCACGATGAAGCTAGATGAAAATGAACGGAGCTCACAGGTTCGGCTGATGAAAGTCAAGGATATGATGTTGGAAAATGCCCACCATTACAAAGAGCGTCAGGAAAACCTGTACCCATAAAAGATTATTTTCCTGATGAACTCCCCGGCTGTGCGAATAACAACACGGCCGGGGTTTTTGTTTCCACATGGACGTGCAACAGAATTTCTCCCTCGGCATATACTGAAAGCACATAAAGCCGAGGGGAGTTGCTGTCATGCTAAGTGCAAGCGCACTGATTGGGGCCGCACTGTCCGGCCTTTTCTTTCTTGTCCTTCACGTTACGGGTTCCGGTTCATTTCCCCGTCCGCTGAGCGCGCAGGAAGAACGGGACTGTCTCGAACGGATGCACCATGGTGATGAATCCGCCAGAAACGAGCTTGTAGAGCACAATCTGCGCCTTGTGGCGCACATCATCAAAAAATATTACTCCAGTTCAGCCGAGCAGGACGACTTGATTTCCATCGGGACAATCGGGCTCATCAAGGCAGTAAACACCTTTGACAGCTCTAAAGGCATCCGCCTTTCCAGCTATGCCGCAAGGTGCATTGAAAATGAAGTCCTAATGTATTTCCGTTCAGCAAAGAAAAACGCGCAGGATGTTTCTATCAACGAACCAATCGATACCGACCCGGACGGTAATGCCCTTACTCTTATGGATATCATGGCGGCGGATGACAATATTCTGGATAACATTGACTACAAAATCAAGTCGGAGCAGCTTAGAGCTTACATAGCGGAAGTTCTCACACCCCGTGAGCAGACCATCATCCGACTGCGTTACGGGCTGGACGGAAATGAACCGCTCACACAGCGAGAAGTGGCACAGAGGCTCGGTATTTCTCGCAGTTACGTCTCGCGTATCGAAAAAAAATCTCTTGCAACACTGCATCGGCGGTTTGGCCGCTGAATTATGTTTTCCGGTGCCAGAGGAATCGGATCAAGGCGGCTGCCGCACCGGCAAGACAAACTGCTCCCGCCGAAAGGTAAACCGTCCTGACGCCGGAGTAGAGGCCGCTGCCGGCTGGGCCTGCACCACTGCGAAAAAACAAGGTGGCCAGTGCCGTGCCCGCAGCCATTCCAAAATTGCGGGAAAGGGCATTGACGCTTCCGCCCAACCCATACTTCTCCGGAGTGACAAGGGACATGACAAGGGCATTATTTGGCGGCTGAAACAGACCGTTGCCAAGAGCCATTACAGAAAGGAAGAGTACCAGAAGCCAGAGAGGGGAAGCTTCCCGGAAACTGGACATCAGGAATAACCCGGTGCCCGTCAGCAGCAGACCGGCGAGTGTAACAGGCTCCGGGCCAAAACGGTCTGAAATCCGTCCGCCTGCCGATGCGGAAACCGCGAGGACCAGTGGATTCACAGAAAGATATGCCCCGGCTTCTCCCGGGCTCATTGCAAAACCATTTTGCAGATAAAAAGGCAGGACAAGGCTGGAGCAGGCAAGTGAAGCAAAGGAAGTAAATGCGCAGAAAACACTGAGAGAAAGCTTCCTATTCCGGAATACCGCAAGATTCAGAAGAGGTTGCGCGGCTTTTTTCTCTCTCGTTACAAATAATATGCCTGCAATACAGGATACTCCAAAGCAGGAAAGCACCACAGGTGACTTAAATCCCGCAGCCGGTCCATATTCCAGGGCAAAAAGCAGCGGGCCAGCCCAGAGTGCAAATCCAGCAGTCCCCGGAAAGTCCAGCTTCCCGCCGCGGACAGGTACTTTCCCATGCAGGGTACGAAAGCAAATGAAGTACACGGCTGCCCCCGGAATCAGGTCAGCCCAGAAAACCCATTTCCAGTTTGCAAAGGTCAGCAGCATCCCGCCAAGGGCAGGGCCGGCAAGCGATCCAACCGCGGAAAAAGTGCCAAGCCGTCCAAGAGCTTCACCGCTTTCTTCCGGAGGGAACTCCCGTGTGACGATACCCTGGCTGTTTGCAAGCCCGGCAGCCTCTCCAGCGGCCTGCACCACGCGTGCCAGAGCGAGTGCCGGAAGGCTCTCCGCAAGGCTGCAAAGGAACGAACCCACTGAAAATATCAGTAGGCCCAGCCGAAAGACTTTTTTTTGCCCCAGAATATCGCCCAGCCTGCCCAACGGCAGGGTAAGCACGGAAAGCGTGATAAGGAAAACACCTGCTATCCATGCAGCTGATTCCCCGGACACTCCAAATGATGATGCAATCCTCGGCAGGGCAATACTGACAGCACTGGTGTCAAATGATGCAAGAAACGAAAAAGCCGCAGCAGCAGCCAGGACGCTGCGCCTTGTTTTTCGTCTGCCTTTTTCCCCCGGTTCCACTCGTTCATTCCTTCCCCCTGGAATTATTCTGAACCGTAAGGCTGGATTTATCCACAGGCCAGCGCAGCAATCCCCTTTGCTTTTTCCATGAAGTCTGCTATGATTAAGAATATATCCAGGCGGTGAAACAAATGGACAGAACAATTTTACACTGCGACTGTAATTCATTCTTTGCTTCGGTGGAAACATTGCTGCGGCCGGAACTGAAAAGCGTGCCTACTGCCGTCTGCGGTGACCCTGAAAGCCGCCACGGTGTAATCCTCGCAAAAAATGAGCTGGCTAAAAAGTTCGGCGTGTGCACGGCGGAAACCATCTGGCAGGCAAAGCGAAAATGTCCGGGCCTAGTACTGGTTGGGACACACTTCCCGGAATACCGAAAATATTCGCGGCAAATCAACGGGATTTACCGACGCTATACAGACCTTGTCGAACCGTTCAGCATTGACGAAAGCTGGCTGGACGTCACGGGAAGCCGTGTACTTTTTGGTGGCGGAAAGAAAATTGCCGACGAACTCCGTTCCGTCATCCGCCACGAAACCGGGCTGACTATTTCTGTCGGTGTATCTTTCAATAAAATCTTTGCAAAGCTCGGCAGCGACTATAAAAAGCCTGATGCCACAACGGTCATCAGCCGGGAAAACTACCGACAGATTGTTTTTCCGCTTCCCGCAGATGCCCTGATGTTCTGCGGAAAGCGAATGTCAGAAGCGCTTGCGTCCATTGGCATCCACACCATCGGTGAATTGGCAGAAAACAGCCGTCCCCTCCTGAAAGAACGTTTTGGCAAGGCCGGTGCCTCGCTTTGGGACTACGCAAACGGGCTGGATTCCGAACCTGTCCGCAGCTATCTTGACATACCGGAAACAAAAAGTATCGGTAACAGTGTTACATTCCGCCGCGACCTTTCCAGTGAAGAAGATATTCGGCGCGGCATCGGCGCAATCTGCGACAAAGTGGCTTCGCGCCTTCGGAAAGAGCATATGAAATGCGGGGTAGTTCAGATTGGCGTAAAAAACCCAAACCTGAAAACCATCACGCGCCAGAAGATGCTCTTAGTACCCACCCATCTCGCAAATGAGCTTTCCGCGGCAGCGATGGAGCTGATGCACGCCTGCTGGGATTTTTCCTCCCCTGTCCGGATGCTTTCCGTCTCCGGAACCAGCCTGGTGCCGGAAGATGTATCGCCGGAGCAGCTCAGCCTGTTCTACCCCAATCAGGCGGAACGCTGCGACAAGGAAGAACGTCTGGAATCAGCGCTCGATGCCATCCGTGAAAAATATGGCAGTGGCTCTGTGACAACCGGCGCGCTCCTGAACGACGATATTGGCATCGGCGGACTGCACCGGAAAGACCCGGACGGCGGTGAAGAGCCAGCGGATCCGATGTCCCCTGACCGGCAGCGGCCCGGCTAAATATACAAAAGGTATAAATATTATATAATATTATAGCTTTCGACATTTTATCAAGGAGGATACTAAAAATGGTAAGGCATATTGTTTTATGGGAGCTAAAACAGGAAAAGAAACCGGAAGCCAGCCGCATCGCCCTGGAGCTTGGTAAAAAGTTTCACGCGCTGCTCGGTGTTGTAGATGGCCTCAGGGAAATCGAGTTTGGCCGCAACTACGGCAATGGAGATTTTGACCTCGCCCTCACCTGTGTGTTTGACACACGTGAAGCACAGTCAGCTTACCAGACGCATCCCGCACATCTTGCAATCAAGCAGATAATTCAAACGTTGGTTTGCAGGCGTGAAGCTGTCGATTATGATTTCAGCCGGTAAATATCGAAAAATGCAGAAAAGTAGAATACTAATGGGACAAATTGTCTGCTAAATCCCATTAGTATTCTATTTCTTTTTTGTTTTTCTTATATTTTCCCGAAATCTGCTATATTTTTGTTAAACACAATACCGGCCGCATGAAATGCGTCGGCAAGGGCTGAATAATCACGCTGAAACAGAAATCCTTTTATGCCGAGCTCTTCACCAGCCCTTACATTCTCCAGGCGGTCGTCAAGGAAGAAGCATTCCTCCGGCACCAGGCCAAAGCGCCTGAACAGACAGCAATAAATTTCCGGTTCAGGCTTCAGCAGATGGACGTCTGAAGAGACAATCATCCCGTCAAACCAGCGCATCGCCGGGATATTCTGGTAAAAGCGGTAAAAGCGCGTGCTCATGTTGGAAAGCAGGTAAATCCGGTAGCCGCTCTCCTTCAGTGCGTGAATCAGCCGCTCCATCTCAGGAAACGGGCGCGGCATCTCGTGCCAGTGCTCAAAAAGATAGACTGCTACCGTCCGGAGGTGCTCCGGAATACGCGGCAGCACAGTGGCAAGGTACGCCTGATCCGTCATGGTTCCACGGTCCATCTGCTCCCATTCCGGTGCGCCGAAAAGCTCCCGGTTTATCAGTTCCGCATCATCCGGATTCTGACAGTACTTCCGGACAAAAGCGGGCGGATTATAGGAAAAAAGTACACCGCCCATATCAAACACCATGTTTCGGATCATAAGCTTCCACTCCCTTGCTGCTTTGCTTCTGTCACACTTTAGCAGATTTGGTAAAGGATTGCAACCGCAGGTATAAAAATGGCCCGGCTTTTTCGGCCGGGCAGTTAATTTTACTTCTTTTTTCTCCGTGTGCACTGCGTATGATACGGACAGGCAGAGCAGTCTCCGCTGCACTCATCATTTCGGTGAAGGTATGCGTGACGCGCTGCAAAAAACAGCAGGACTGCTAGGCAGGCCAGAAGGATCCAGTCTATAAGGCTCATAAAATTTTCCTCCCATCATGCAAACAGCAGGCAAAGGTGATAGACGAGGAAAGAGGCAACCCAGGCAAACCCGCACTGGTAAAGGACAACCCCAAAAGCTCCTTTTCTGCTGTGGAGCTCATTGCGCACTGACGTGATTGCCGCAATGCACGGTGTATAAAGCAAAGTGAAAATCAGGAAGGAGAACGCTGTAACCGGTGTAAATATATTGGCAAGGGCCGAGCCGAGATTTGCCGTGCTTGTTCCGGTCAGCACGGCAAACGTGCTGATAACGGCTTCCTTTGCGGTAAAGCCCGTCAAAAGCGCTGTCGAGACACGCCAGTCATTGAAGCCGAGCGGACGGAAAATCGGAGACACCAAGGTGCCGATGGCCGCAAGCATACTGTCCTTTCCGCCGGAAACAACATTAAAGCGGATGTCAAACGTCTGGAGGAACCAGATGATAATGGTAGCAGTAAAAATAATGGTAAACGCACGGACGATAAAATCTTTCGCCTTGTCCCATACCAGAAGCAATACACTCTTTGGACTTGGCATCCGGTAGTTCGGCAGTTCCATGACAAACGGCACCGGGTTCCCGTGGAACACGGTTCCTTTCATCAGCAGTGCACTCACGATACCCATGAGGATTCCGAAAACATAAAGCCCAATCATCACCAGAGCACTGTTCCGCGGGAAAAACGCTGCCGAAAAAATCGCGTAGATTGGCAGCTTCGCGCTGCAGCTCATGAATGGCACGAGATATATTGTCATTTTTCGGTCACGCTCACTGGAAAGCGTACGCGCAGACATAATGGCTGGAACAGAGCATCCAAAGCCAACCAGCATGGGGACAAAGCTCCGCCCCGAAAGGCCAATTTTCCGCAGGGGCTTATCCATCACAAATGCGATGCGCGCCATATAGCCGCTGTCTTCCAGGATGGAAAGGAAAAAGAACAGTACAACAATCGTGGGCAGGAATTGAAGCACGCTGCCAACACCTGCAAACACGCCGTTGATAATCAGCGATTTCATCACCGGATTCGTGCCAAATACCGTCAGGCCGGAATTAACCGCACTGGAAAGGGAGTCAATGCCCTGCGCCAGCAGGTCACTGAGATATTTCCCAATTACGCCAAATGTCAGCCAGAAAATCAGCATCATAATGGCAAGGAAAATCGGTATGGCAGTATATTTGCCTGTCAGAACCCTGTCAATCCGGACGCTCCG
>DHOL01000004.1:7710-58114 GCA_002410755.1 Ruminococcaceae bacterium UBA5391
AATTCATAGCGCATGTCTGCAAGGGCTGCATCGCGGTCGGTATTCAGCTCGTGCTCCATTTCCTTCACGTCATGCTCAATCATGTCAAGCTCATTCTGGGAAAGTTTCAGCGCACTGCGCATCGGCTCGTCGCCTTCTACAAGTTTCGTGGCGGCAAACCTCGGCGGGACGTGAATCCGCTGTGCGTGGTCTTCCACCATATGCGCAACAGAATGAATCGTACGGTGCACCGCTCCGGTGCAGAAGTCCTGCCGCATTGGCAGCCGACGCTCCCGCGCCGTCGTCAGTGCAATATCAATCAGTTCGCCAACGCCCTCGTTTCTGCTTGCGCTGATCGGCACGACTGGCACGCCAATCTGCTTCTGAAACTCCTGGAGCTTCACAGTGCCGCCGTTCGCCCGGACCTCATCCATCATATTGAGCGCAATCACCATCGGAATATTCAGCTCAATAAGCTGAAGGCTAAGATAGAGATTCCGCTCAATATTCGTTGCATCCACGATGTCGATGATGCCGTCCGGATGTCCGTTCAGCAGGAAATCCCTCGTGACGATCTCTTCGTCTGTATAGGGTGAAAGCGAATAAATGCCGGGAAGGTCAACCACCGTATCCGAATTATGACCGCGGATTACACCGTCTTTCCGGTCTACCGTGACTCCCGGGAAATTCCCTACATGCTGGTTAGAACCCGTAAGCTGGTTAAAAAGCGTTGTTTTGCCGCTGTTCTGATTCCCGGCCAAGGCAAAAACCATTTCATTTGCCATCCCCTTCAATTACAATATTCTTCGCGTCATCTATGCGCATGGTAAGCTCATAGCCGCGGAGCTGGATTTCAATCGGATCCCCCATCGGTGCCACCTTGCGGACCAGTATTTCCGTACGCGGCGTAAGGCCCATGTCCAGCAGCCTTCGCCGCAGCGCACCCTGTCCTTTTACCTTCACAATTTTCGACGCCTTCCCGATTGGAAGCTGAGCTAGTGTTCTTTCCGCCATTTCATCTCCCCTTTTCAGCCTTCATTGAGTTAGACGCTGCTAACATAGTTAATTATAACTCACTGGTGCCTTTTTGTCAATGGAAGAATCCATGGGAACACCGGTTATTTTCAAACAAATTTTTGGGAAATCAGGTATGTTTCACAGCCGCACAAAAAATCAAATCGGCGGATTATTTAGAAATTTCTGCGCAAAATCTTTATTGGCCGGATGGCTTCATCTGGTCAAAATTTAGAAATAAAAAAACTTAATAAATAAACTATTGACATTTTGCTTATTATATTATATAGTTTTAAAAACTAGATTATAAGTTTTAGCTTTATACAGGAGGATTGCCATGCTGAACAGCATTTGTATTTTTGGGGACTCTGTTGCAAAGGGTGTCGTTCTAAACAGCGACGCCGGCAGATATGCCCTCCTGAAGGACAGCTTTGCAAACCGCATTGCGGCAGAAAAGAAGATTGCAATAAGGAATTTCTCCCGTTTTGGTTCGACTGTGTCGAAGGGACTGGAAATGCTGGAGCGCCACCGCTCCGAGCTAAAGGATTACGACCATGTGGTACTGGAGTTCGGTGGAAATGACTGCGACTACAAATGGCCGGAAATTGCCGCGGATCCCGACGCGGAGCATCAGCCGAATACGCCGCCGGATGCCTTTACGGAGCAGTACGCCAAAATGATCTGCGAGGTGCGCAATGCCGGAAGCCAGCCGGTCCTCCTTTCCCTTCCGCCAATCGATGCACCGCGCTATTTTGCCTGGTTTTCCCGCGGAATCAATCAAAAGAACATCCTGTCGTGGCTCCATAACGATGTTGAGCATATTTACCGTTGGCACGAAATGTACAACCTGGAAATTGCACACCTGGCAGGCAGGATGAATGTCCCCCTTATTGATATTACCAGCCCATTTCTAAAAAGGCGGGATTACCAGTCGATGATTTGCAGCGATGGAATCCATCCGAATGAGCATGGCCATGAGCTCATCAGCCACATCATCAGTGGGGAAATCAGCCGTTACCGCAAAGCCTATGCTTCCTGAAACTCTGGTCTCCCTGAAAAGCACTTCCTGCTTTTTTGCAGGAAGTGCTTGCTTGTTTTAATCGAAAATTTATATCTCCTTTATTGTGAATTTGCTTTTTATGTAGTATAATTATATGTGGAATGATATTTTTATCACAAGCATAGGAGGTATATACAGCATGGAAACCTATGGTATCGAAAAACTCGGCATTATCAATCCAAAAGCCGTATACCGCAACCTGAGCCCCGCCGTCCTGACGGAAGCTGCTCTGCGCCGCGGCGAAGGGGAACTGAGTGACACCGGCGCGCTGGTTGTAAAAACCGGCAAATACACCGGCCGTTCTCCGAAAGATAAATTCATTGTGGACACGCCGGCCGTCCATGACAAAATTGCATGGGGCAAAGTGAACGTTCCCACTTCACGCGAGAAGTTTAACGCCATTAAGGCAAAAATGGTTGCTTACCTGCAGGGCCATGAAATCTTCATCTTCGACGGTTATGCCGGAGCAGATCCTGCCTGCACAAAGAAATTCCGCATTGTGAACGAACTGGCATGCCAGAACCTCTTCATTCATAACCTTCTGATCCGCCCGACACCAGAGCAGCTTGCAAATTATGGGGAACCGGATTTTGTAGTCATTGCTGCACCGGGCTTCAAATGCATCCCGGAAATCGACAGTGTTCACAGCGAAGCCGCTATTATGATTGACTACGAAGCAAAGACCGTCCTGATTGCTGGCTCCGCATATTCCGGCGAAATCAAGAAGAGCGTTTTCTCTGTCATGAATCTCCTGATGCCTCAGGCAGGCGTCCTGCCGATGCACTGCTCGGCCAACATGGATCCGGTTACAAAGGAAACGGCTGTGTTCTTTGGCCTTTCCGGAACCGGAAAGACAACCCTTTCCGCCGACCCGAACCGTATCCTGATCGGTGATGATGAGCACGGCTGGTCTGACCATGGCATCTTTAACTTTGAAGGCGGCTGCTACGCAAAGTGCATCAAGCTCGACCCCGAAGGTGAACCGGAAATCTACAACGCAATCAAGTTCGGCAGTGTAGCAGAGAACGTCATTCTTGATCCCGAAACCCGCAAGCCGAATTATGACGATAACACCCTGACTGACAACACCCGCGTTGGCTATCCAATCAACTACATTTCCAACGCTGCAATCCCGGGCGTAGGCGGTATCCCGAAAGTTGTTATCTTCCTTACGGCAGACAGCTTCGGCGTCCTTCCGCCGATCTCCCGTCTGGACAAGAACGCGGCTATGTACCATTTTGTGACCGGCTTTACTTCCAAGGTCGCCGGAACCGAACGCGGCATTACCGAGCCTGTTCCGACTTTCTCGACACTGTTTGGGGAGCCTTTCATGCCAATGGATCCGAATGTCTACGCGAATATGCTTGGTGAGCGCATTGAAAAGTATAACACAAGGGTTTACCTTGTGAATACCGGCTGGACTGGCGGCCCCTATGGAACCGGTTCCCGCATGAAGTTGCGCTATACCCGTGCTATGGTTACCGCTGCGCTGAACGGTTCGCTGGAAAAGGCAGCGTTTAAGCATGATAAGACCTTTAACCTTGACGTTCCGCAGAGCTGCCCGGATGTTCCTGCTTCCATCATGAACCCGCGTGATACCTGGGCCGATAAGGCTGCTTATGATGCAACGGCAAAGAAGCTTGCAGGAATGTTCCAGAAGAACTTTGCAGAAAAGTATCCGAATATGCCCAAGAATGTCGTTGATGCAGGCCCGAAGGCGTAACTGCCTTTTCAGTTTTTCTCACTGTATCAGCTAAATCTTTAGCGGACCGGGTTTTCATTCTGATTTGAAAGTCCGGTCTGCTTCTTTATTTTCTGTTCACATGGGCATCCGGATGTTTTTCCCATAAAAATACTATGAGCTATCATTTACCTGAAAAATGGCATTTCATCATAATAAGGCGGAAATTATGGAAGGAAAATCTATCAAAGGGGGAATTTAAGTTATGGATCAAACAGCACTGTATGATCTTTCCTATGGAGTGTACCTTGTAACGGTTATGGATGGCAACCGCCCGACCGGCTGCGTTGTCAACAGCATCATGCAGGTTACTTCGGAACCCGCAACTGTTGCCCTGAGTGTCAGCCATAACAACTACACAAACGGCTGTATCGCAAAAAGCGGCAGGCTTGCAATTAACATTCTGCCGCAGGATGCTAATCCAAAACTAATTGGCAGATTCGGATTCCGCAGTGGCAAAGACTTTAACAAATTTGAGTCTCTCCCTTATGAAATGGTTGGCAGTACACCAGTCTTAAAAACCAATTTATGCGGCTGGCTGGTCTGTGAAGTTATTAACCGTATGGAAACGGCAACACATACTGTATTCCTTGCAAAGGTCACTGATGGAAAGCGCACCCCTGGTAAAACACCAATGACATATGCTTATTATCATAATGTCATTAAGGGCAAAAGTCCGAAAAATGCTCCAACCTATCAGGCTCCAGGAAAGGAAAAATTGCCGCGTTGAGGCCTGCCGAAGCGAAAGAGTTATTCTCTTAGCATGAAACGGCCCGGCATCTTTAGAATGCCGGGCCGTTTTCTGTTTTCCTTATTATTTTCCAGCCGGCTTTTTCCCGGTTTTCTCTGCAATATCCCGTGCAACTACTACACCGGTAACAGAAGCCTGCATCAAGCCACGGGTAATACCTGCGCCATCGCCGATTGCATACAGGTTCTTTACGGTAGTCTCAAAATTGTTTTTTACACTGACTTTAGAAGAGTAGAACTTGACTTCGACCCCATAAAGAAGGGTGTTTTTAGAATAAAGGCCCGGGGCAAGCTTGTCAAATGCGCGTAGCGCCTCCACAATACTCGTAAGATGACGGTGCGGCAAGACAAAGGAAAGGTCCCCTGGAACAGCCGTCTTTAAAGTTGGAACAGTTGTAGAGCGCTTCAGCCGGGATTCATCCGTGCGGCGCCCCATCAGCAGGTCACCAAGGCGCTGCACCATAATACCGCCTCCCGTAAGCATGTTCCCAAGTTGGGCAATATAGCGCCCATATTCAATCGGCTGATGAAACGGCTGCGTAAAACGCGTGGAAACAAGAAGAGCAAAGTTTGTGTTCTCTGTACGGCGCGACTCTTCCGCGTAGGAATGGCCGTTCACAACAGCAATACCGCCTCCGGGGGTATCATAGTGCTCCTCACTCACAATACCGCCTGGATTCATGCAAAAAGTACGGACTTTGTTTTCAAAGGTATCCGAGTAATAAATGAGTTTCGCTTCATAAAGATTTTTTGTCAGGCGATCCATAACGGCATTTGGAACCTCTACACGCACGCCAATATCAACCTCATTATTTGCAATCGAAAGTCCCAGGGAATCAGCGACGCGGCTGAGCCATTCGGCACCTCCGCGCCCCGGTGCAAGGACAACACAGGGTGCAGAAACAAACTTTTCCTCCCCGCCATCCGTAGAGAGCCGTATGCCGGAAACAGCCCCGTTTTCTGTCACAACGGATTTTGCCGTTGTATGTTCGCGAAATTCAAAGTTCGGGCGGGAGCTGAGGTAATAGTACATTTCCTTCAGCACCTGGTAGGAATACTCCGTGCCCATATGGCGCACAGGGCATGGAATCAAGCGGATATTTTCACGCCGTGCCTCGTAAGCTACCTTCTCGGCAAATTTATCATTCATCCCATAAACTTTATCCGGGGCGCCAAAATGTAGGTAAATCCCATCTGCATAATGGATCAGCCTTCGTGCTTCCTCTACAGATATATAATCCGTAATATTCCCGCCGACTTCTTCCGAAAGCGAAAGCTTTCCGTCCGAAAAAGCACCGGCACCAGCCCAGCCGTTCATAATGCTGCAAGTTGCGCAGTGCCTGCAAGTTCCAGTCGTACGGGCCGGGCAGGAGCGGTGTTCAATCGCACTGCCGGAATCAATGACAAGGATTCGTTTTTCCGGGGCGAGCTTATCAAGCTCCAGGGCAGTAAAAATGCCGGCAGGGCCGGCACCAACAACAATCACATCATAGTCTTCCATCAGGACTTCATCCTTTCTGCCTGCTTATTCTCCATTAAGGAGAGACACCAGCGCCCTGCGGAACGCTTCATCGTCCGATTTTTCCCTTTTGCGGTTTTTTCCGGCTCTGCCGCCTGCACGCCGGATTTTCTGTCCGATAGCCCGCTCGTCCAGCAGACGGTCAATGTTCCCGTTGCTGTAAACAAGCCCGTTCTGGTTCAGGGCTTTTGCGCCCCGGGCAAGGGAGACAGCCGCTACCCCATAATCCTGCGTCACAACAATATCGCCAATCTGGATAAGGTTCACAAGGCGGAAATCGGCGCTGTCCCGCCCCTGGTCTACAGTAATCACCGTACTGTAGCCATCATCCAGAATATGGCTTGTGTCAATGAGCATGGTAACCGGAATGTTCCGGCGCCGGGCTTCTTCCACGAGAATTTCCTTGACTGGACAGGCATCGGCATCCACTAAAATTTTCATGCGTGCCAGCCCTTCCTTTCACAATTCTGCATATTATCCCCTCCGTATGGACAGAGAAAACGGAGGTCGGAATGATCCGGCCCCCAACTTTTGTCTCATCTTTGCGCCGGGTCTTCGGCAAGCAGAGATAATTATAACATATCTGTCTGCAATGTCAAGTGCCGTTTTGCATTTTTTAATCTGCTATAATGCGTGTCTCTTCCTTGTAAAAAGCATAGCTCCACTATTTTCCTTATTCTTTCCGTCCTACATCTTATTATAAAAAGGAATCAATGAATTTTTTGCTGTAATAAAATTCATTTTTATTCTCTTTACCCATAAGGCAAGCAAGAAAAAGCTATTGCAGCATGGAAAGGATTTCCTGTTTCCCACGGACACCCACAGAAGTCGCAGCCGGTTTTCCATCCCGGAAAACAATCAGCGTTGGAATGCTCATCACATGAAACTGTTCTGCAAGCTCCGGCTCCTCGTCCACATTGATCTTGCCAACCAGATAAGTGCCGTCGCTCTCTTCACCGATCGCGTCCACAACGGGCGAAACCATACGGCATGGGCCGCACCAATCTGCCCAGAAATCAACAAGCACTGGTTTTTTTGATTCTTCAACGGCTGATTTAAAATTTTCAGCTGTAATTTTCATAACTGCCATTTTTTCTCTTCCTTTCTGAATGGTCTTGCCTTTATTGTAACCAGAATTCCCTTATTTGAAAAGCTTTCCCCAACAATTTATATTTTTCCGCACTGGTAGACAATTCTTGACAAACACAGGCATGGCAATTATAGTTGAACTAAATAGGAAAGGATGGAAAAGCCCATGACGAAAAAGCCGTTTGTGTCAAAAGCACAGCTTGAGGAAATCATCAAGCAGTATCCAACACCGTTTTATCTTTACGATGAAAAGGGAATCCGTGAAAATGCCGAAAATGTAAAAAAAGCCTTTGCATGGAACCAGGGATACCGCGAATATTTTGCCGTAAAGGCGACGCCGAACCCATATTTGTTGGAAATTATGAAGGAGGAGGGGTTTGGCACAGATTGCTCTTCCTATACAGAGCTGATGCTCTCCCACGCAGTAGGCTTTTCGGGGCATGACATCATGTTTTCCTCAAACGAGACGCCAGACGCAGACTTTCTCCTTGCACGCAAGCTTGGAGCAATCGTCAACCTTGACGATTTTACGCATATTGATATTCTGAACCGGCTCTGCGGTATTCCAGAAACAATTTGCTGCCGGTTTAACCCCGGCGGGATGTTCCAGGCAAGCAACGCAATTATGGACAACCCGGGGGAATCAAAATATGGTTTTACGCGGAATCAGATTTTCGAGGGGTTCCGCCGTCTACAGCAGCTTGGTGTAAAGCAGTTCGGCATTCATGCGTTTTTGGCAAGCAATACGACGGGCTGTGAGTACTACCCGGTGCTTGCACGGCAGCTTTTCCAACTTGCCGTTGAGCTACACCGTGAAACCGGTGCGCATATTGCGTTCATCAATCTTTCCGGTGGTGTCGGTGTCGCTTACCGCCCCGGCCAGGTTCCCGCCGATATCCGGAAAATCGGCCGGATGGTGCAGAAAACCTACGATGAAATCCTTGTACCGGAAGGAATGGGCGATGTTGCAATCTTCACCGAGATGGGACGGTTTATGCTGGCACCTTACGGCGTCCTGGTAGCAACGGCAATCCGGGAAAAACATATTTACAAGGAATATATCGGTCTTGACGCCTGTGCTGCAAACCTGATGCGCCCGGCTATGTACGGTGCATACCACCATATTACAGTCAGTGGGAAGGAAGGCCTTTCCTGTGACCATAAGTATGACATCGTAGGAGGGCTGTGTGAGAACAATGACAAGTTTGCCATTGACCGGATGCTGCCCAAAATTGACATGGGAGACCGCATTATTATCCAAGACGCCGGTGCGCACGGCCATTCAATGGGATACAACTATAATGGAAGGCTGCGCTCCGCTGAAATCCTGCTGAGGACTGACGGCACAGCAAAACTGATTCGCCGCGCAGAAACACCTGCCGATTACTTTGCAACATTGGACTTTCCAGGAAGCAGATACCCATTAAGTCGGCTTTTAAAGGCAGGCCAAAACACCTGAACAAAAAAGTAAGCCAGCAGGGGCGGGGAAAACGCATAGAATAAACCGACGTTTTCTCCATCCCTGCTGGCTTTTTTTTCTAGACCTGTCCCCAATTTGGGATACTGTCAGGCAGTTCCCCTGCTCTGGGGAAGAGGCTTTTTGTCATCTTTAGAATAAAGGGCCTTCAATACAATCGGCGTTACAATCGAGCTTACCACAATCAGAAGGATAACAGCGGTAAAGTATTTCGATTCCATCATTCCAACAGAGAGGCCTTTCTGCGAAACAATCAAGGCAACTTCACCACGCGTCATCATGCCACAGCCGATTTTCATGCTGTCATTTTTATCGAATCCGCAGAGACGTGCCATGCCGCCGCAGCCAACGATTTTGCCAACCATGCCAACCGCCACAAAGGCGAGGGAGAAGACAAGCACCCTCATGTCAAGGGTTCGGACATTGGTTTGAAGCCCAATGCTGGCAAAAAAGATCGGGCTGAAAATCATATAGGAGCTGACATCCATTTTCCTTGTAATGTAATCCGAGTCATCAATCGAAGAAAGAATCACACCTGCAACATAGGCACCGGTGACATCCGCAACGCCAAACCATTTCTCCGCGGCGAAAGACATTGCAAAGCAAAGCGCAAGGCCGGCAATCGGGATTCTTCTGGTATGTGGATGCTTTTTGTCAATCAGTTCAAAGAGCTTGTAAATAAGGTAGCCAATTACAAAAGCAAAGACAAAGAACAGAAGGATGTTGAGCAACACCAGGCCGATATTGGTTTTGGGATCACGGAAGCCGAGGACAATCGTCAGGGCAATGATGCCAATGACATCATCAATAACGGCCGCACCCATGATTGTCGTGCCGACCAAACCCGACAGTTTACCAAGTTCTTGAAGCGCTTCCACAGTGATACTGACTGAGGTTGCGCCAAGAATTGTACCCATAAACAACGCTTTGTAGAACTGCTCTGCGTTCTGGCCATATCCGTAGAATGACAGGAACAGCCATGTGCCAAGCGCCATTGGGATAAGCACGCCCATCAGGGCAATCAAGGTTGCCTTAAGGCCGGTCTTCTTAAGCTGGTCGATGTTTGTCTGCAGCCCCGCCGTAAACATCAGGATAATAACACCGATTTCCGCCATGCCGGAGATAAAGTTGGACGTTTTTACCCACCCGAAGACACTTGGCCCAACCAGCAGCCCTGCAATAATTTCACCAGCCACTTGAGGCACGTTGATTTTTCGGGCAAGCAAACCGAATAGCTTTGCAATAATTATAATAATTGATAGATCGCGAAGAATTGATAACGTATCCACTTAAACCATTTCCTTTCATTGCCTTTGCCCCCCTACCGGCATGGACAAACCCATACCTGCGGACAACTCTTCAGAATAACTCTTCCTAGCCGCTTTCACGAACCGGAAAGCACACGATATATTTCATTTTTTTTCTGTCCCGTCTCGGCTGCAGCGCGTTTTGCGGCCTCCGAAGTGGAAAGGCCCGCTGCAAGGTAACCCTGCGCTGCTGCAACAGCCTCATCCATCGTTTTCTGCGTACCGGACGGTGGAGGTGCGCCTTCAACGACAAGGACAAATTCGCCTTTTGCGCTGCCATCTGCATACCTTTGGGATGCTTCAGAGAGCGTTGTGCGCCAGACTTCCTCGTGAATCTTCGTCAGCTCCCGTGCAATGGCAACACGCCGGTCTCCCAGCGCCAAAAGCAGGTCCGCAAGCGTCCCTGCAAGCTTATGCGGCGCTTCATAGAAAATAATTGTACGTCGTTCTCCCTTGAGCTCTTCCAGCCGCTCCCGGCGGCTTTTTTTGTTTACACTGAGAAATCCTTCAAAGGCAAAGCGCCCTGTTGGGAGGCCGGAAACCGCAAGCGCGGAAACAACAGCGCTCGGGCCTGGCACAACATAGACCGGGATGCCTTTCTCCGCACACTGTGCAACAAGCAGTTCCCCCGGATCCGAAATTGCAGGCATCCCAGCGTCGGAAACAAGGGCGCATGTTTCACCCGCTTCCATCCTGGCGCAGATAGGCCCGCCGCGCTGGTATTTGTTGTGCTCAAAGTAGCAGACAAGCGGTTTCCGGATATCAAAATGGGTCAGGAGCTTTCTCGTGACTCGTGTATCCTCGGCTGCAATAAAATCCGCTTCCCGGAGGGCTTCCACTCCGCGTGGGGAAAAATCCGAAAGGTTGCCAATCGGCGTACCGACTACAACAAGTTTTCCACTCACAGATGTCCCTCCTTATAATTGCCGTAAATTTGGGCCATTTCCTCCGAAAGGCACCCGTCTGCATTTTCCATGAGCAGGACAGGTTCCACCGACATTCCTGACCTGCCTCCGCGGTTTGCCTGAAGCAGAAACAGAAATGGGGCGGAGCCTTTCCGATGCTGCACAAAACGCAGGCGTTTTGGTTCCAGGCCGTTCTCATGCAGGGCAAGCATTGTCTCACAGAGGCGCTCCGGGCGCATACAGCAGAAAAAGCGGCCTCCCCAGCGCAGAAGAGACGCTGCGGCCTCGGCAAAGCCGCCAAACGGACATCCTGTTTCATGGCGGGCAAGCCGTTCGCTCTCTGCGGCACTCGGCACCCCTGCCCCATCCGCCGTGTAAGGTGGATTGCATGCAACAGTATCAAAGCTGCCCGGAGAAAGGCCTGCCCCACACAGCATTCGGACATCACGCTCCACAACATGCACTGTGCCTTCCAATCTACACAGTTCCACTGAACGCCTTGTCATTCCACAGGCAACAGGCTGAAGCTCAACAGCCCATACGGCTTTCGGGGTTGCACGCGTGCACCAGAAAAGGGGAATCGTTCCGCATCCGGTGCCAAGGTCTGCGCAGGTTTCCCCTTTTTTCGGCAGGGAATACCATGCCAGCAGGACTGTGTCGGTATTAAAGGAATAACCATTGCCAATGATGACCGGCACATCTTTTGAAAGGTATTCCAGTGTTTCCCCTGCTTTCAGATATTTTTCTTTTCTGCTAACATTCATTCCATCCCTCTCAGAGAAGAAAGGAAGGACGGAGCGTTCTGTTCTTACGCTCCGTCCTTAGTTTTGCGGATTAATCAGGCCTGCTTTGGCGCGCCTACCGGGCAAACACTAGCACAGGTTCCGCACTCCGTACACTTATCAGGATCAATTACGAACTTGCCGTCACCTTCGGAAATAGCATTGACTGGGCATTCACCTGCACAGGAACCACAGGAAATACATTCATCACCAATCTGATATGCCATGCTGAGACACCTCCATCTTATTTGTCTTCATTGTACCATAAAGCTTTAGAATTGCAAGTAATTTTTATTTTTTGTCTTCCGTCGCTTCGTGCCCGTCCGGCTCAGCCTTTGGGGCACTGGAACGGCCATCTTTCAGTACCTTAACCTTTTTGGCCGGGAAAAGATGCGCATTGGCTTCGGGCGCTGAGTCCAGCTTGACGGTAACTTCACCAACCAGCGGGTTGCGGTCCGTCACAACGCCCTTTCCTTCTTCCGTCATTACAACAGAATTAACAGGCGGTATCTCGCGGTTCAGCTCAACATAAGCCTCCTGTTCATATTTTAGACAGCACATCAGGCGCCCACAGATACCGGAAATCTTGACGGGGTTAAGGGACAGCCCCTGCTCTTTTGCCATTTTGATGGAAACGGGCTGGAACCCGTTCAGAAATGTAGAACAGCAAAATGGCCTGCCGCACACGCCAATCCCACCGGTCATCTTCGCTTCATCGCGCACGCCAATCTGCCGAAGTTCTATGCGCGTGCGAAAAACAGACGCAAGGTCTTTTACTAACTCACGGAAATCGACGCGGCCGTCCGCCGTAAAATAGAAGAGAATTTTCGAGTTGTCAAACGTATATTCCACACCGACAAGCTTCATTTCAAGCTTATGGGCCTTGATTTTTCGCAGACAGATGTCAAACGCAGACTTCTCTTTTTTATGGTTTTCTTCTACATGTTTAAGGTCGTCTTCCGTTGCCACCCGAATCAGCTTCCGCAGCGGCTGGACAATCCGATCATCGCTGACTGTGCGGTTTCCCATTGTCACTTCGCCGCACTCGACACCGCATGCTGTTTCAACAATAACCCGATCGCCCTTTTTCAGGTCATTCCCATCTGGATCAAAATAATACATTTTTCCAATATTTTTAAAACGAACCCCGATGACTTCAGCCATATTATCCTCCCGGATTCAACCAATCACCGGCCTGCCGCAGTGCGGAGTTCCACACAGTAAACGGCTGCCAGCAATGCAATATTTGCGTTCTGTATCAGTTCACCAAGGGCCTTCACAGTCACTTCATCCATGCGGCAAAGGCTGAGGCGCGTAAGCCCCCTGCAAAGTGCGCTGACTGTTTCTTCCCTGCCGGAAAGGCAGCTTGTTCCTCCGGAGCGCCTTACCAGGGCATCGCGGAAAAGCAGGTTCATCTGCCGCAGCACCCCTCGGAATTTCTCCCGGCTGCCAAGAAGCTCCGACGAAGCAAACTGAAGCTCTGCTTCACCTGAAGCAAGCACTGCTCGGGCCAGCTTTTCGGCAAGAGACCAGTCTGCCGGCAGGGTGCCGCCCGAAACGGAGAAAACCTGTACACGGGAGCGAACTGTCGGCAGAAGTGCCGCAGCACTTGTCGCCGTCAGTACAAACAGCACATTCTCCGGCGGCTCTTCCAACACTTTCAGCAGTGCATTTTGGGAAACTTCCGACATATTCTGTGCACCAAGCAGGACAAAGACCTTTCTCGGCGCCTCGTTTGGGCGGATAAACGCATCCGAGCGAATTTTCCGGATTACGTCCACCGGGAATGCACGCGGATCGTCATCACCGTTTACCGTCAGGATATCCGGGTGTGAGCCTGCAAGTGCCTTGATACATCCAGCGCACCTGCCGCAGGGCTTATCCCCTTCCGAAAGGCAAACTGACGCACGTGCAAGCACAGCAGCAAGGGCGTTGGTCCCGCTCCCCTGCTCCCCCTCCAGAAGTACGGCATGGGGCATATGCCCGCCGGAAAAAGCCAGGGAAAGCGCCCGGCGGGCCTTCTCATCACCTTCCGTCCCGTCAAAATGCAGGCTCATACTTTCTCAAACCGCTCCACATTCAGCACGAAAATGGTGGAACCGCCCACCGTCACTTCAACAGGGTATGAAGAATACATGCCCATATCCATGGAAGCTGTGTTTGGCACAAGCTGGGTACGCCGGCGGCTCTGCTTTGCAATAATTTCAACGACACGGTCAATCTTGTCATCATCTGTGCCAACAAGGAAAGTTGTATTCCCGGATTTTAGGAATCCACCCGTTGTTGCCAGCTTGGTTACGGAGAATCCGTCCTTCGTCAGCGCAACGGAAACATTCGAGCTGTCGTCACTGTTTACAATGGCCATGACAAGTTTCATACCGAATCTTCTCCCCTTTCGGGCGGTACCCATGCCTGCCGCCTTTTTTGTTTTTCAAGAAAAGGATATGCAGTTTCTGTTATTATTTTACCACTTTCATCTTTAAAAAGCCATACTCATGCAAAAACTCGGCCGCTTCCGCCACCACACGCTCACCGGGCAACACAGCAGCCTATTCCTGTTCATCAAGCGTCAGGCTGTAGGATGGCAGGAAATCCGAAAGGAAAAAATCGGCTTCGGGCAGGTGCATCTCTTCCACTGTCCGGCGGAGCGATGCTTCGGCGCTTGCAAACTCTTTGTTTCCCATACGCTTCTCCTCAACACATTTGATTATGGCAGAAATCTTGTCCGCAGCCTTCACAAGCGGAAGGAGCTCCCTGTCGGAAGGGAGCGGTTCGCCGAGCAGGGGACGGTAAGCCGGCTTCATGTCGTCCGGCAGGAAACCGAGCAGGCGGTCCCGCGCAACTTTTTCCACCTTGCGGTAAGCAGAGCGGATTTCCGGATCGTAGTATTTTACGGGGGTCGGCATGTCGCCCGTCAGAATTTCGGTCGAGTCATGGAAAAGTGCAAGCAGTGCCGCGCGCTCTTCATCAACGTGGCCGCCGAAACGCGTATTGCGAATTACAGCAAGTGCATGGGCGATGACTGCCGTCTCAAAGCTGTGCTCACAGAGATTCTCATTTCTCGTGTTGCGCATCAGCCCCCAGCGGTAAATGTTTTTCATGCGGGAAAGCATGGCAAAAAAGTGGTGCATTTTCTAGAACCTCTTTTCAGGCTTTCTTGTTTCTTCGTTTCAAATCATAGTGGTTTTCATGTGAAATTCAATACAAAATCGAATTTTTCATTGATTTATCCATTGTTTGGACAAATTCTCATGCTATAATAGATAAAATTCTGATAATTGAATGGAAGCCAGCGGAAGGACTCATCAAAGCAATGGATAAGGGAGGCAGCACAGTGGCGCGGCATCAAACTCTGCGGGACAGGCGCGACGAAGGTTATTGGCTTAGGCTGGCCTTTGTCTATGGGATGGGTGTAGCACTCATCTTTTTTCTGCCCTTTATTATTTTTGACAACGGATATTTCCTTTTTTACGGCGACTTTAACGTTCAGCAGGTTCCCTTCTACCAGATGTGCCATGATGCCATTCGGAACGGAAGCTGGGGATGGAGCTGGACTACCGACCTCGGTGCAAATTTTATTGGATCATACACGTTCTATCTGCTCGGCAGCCCGTTTTTCTGGCTGACTATCCCATTCCCGAGCCAGGCAGTCCCATACCTGATGGGGCCGCTGCTCGTCCTGAAATTCGGCTGCGCGTCGCTCACATCGTTCCTGTACCTGCGCCGCTATACAGTCCGTCCCGGCTATGCACTGATTGGTTCGCTAATCTATGCGTTTTCCGGGTTTTCCATTTACAATATTTTCTTCAACCATTTTCACGAAGCAATTATTTTCTTCCCTCTCATGCTTTGGGCGCTGGATGAATATATGTACCACCGCCGCAGATATATTTTTGCGCTGACTGTTTTCCTCTGCTGCATGGTAAACTACTACTTCTTTGTGGGGCAGGTTGTTTTCCTGCTGATTTACTGGATTGTGCGGGTTGCGACCGGAAACTGGAAAATTTCCGTCCGGGATTTTCTTCAGTTGCTGTGCGAAGCGATTATCGGCGTGATGTGCACCTGTGTGCTGCTCATCCCAACCGTGTTTGCCGTTACGCAGAATCCGCGTGTTGTCGACCCGCCAATCGGTTGGTCCGCCCTCCTTTACGATTACAATCAGCGGTATATTCATATCCTCGAATGCTTCTTCTTTCCGCCGGATATTCCTGCGCGGCCGAATTTCACCCCAAACAGCGAGGCAAAATGGGCTTCGCTCGGTGCATGGCTGCCGCTTTTCAGTATGAGTGGTGTGATTGCATTCCTCCAGTACAAGAAAAAGCATTGGCTGAAATCACTTCTGATGATTTTGTTCTTTATGGCGGCCATACCCGCCCTGAACGCGGCTTTCCAGGCGTTCAACATGGCCTACTATGCACGCTGGTTCTATATGCTGACACTGATGATGTCACTCGCAACGGTTGCTTCGCTTCAGTACTCGGACGTTGACTGGAAGCGCGCCATTCACTGGACTTTCGGCATCACGCTCGGCATTGCCCTCCCAATCGGCCTGATGCCAAAGCATGTAGACAGCAGCTCGGGCGGCAAGGAAACTGTCATTGGCCTCGAAGACTATCCCACCCGTTTTTGGACCTATGTTGCCATAGCGCTTCTGAGCCTTTCGCTGCTTGTCATTATCTTTCGCTATTATAAATGGAACCGCAAGCGCTTCCTACAGAGCTGTGTTGTAGGCATTACATTAATCACCGCGTTTTATGCGGCTTACTTTATTGCCCTCGGCAAGACGCAGAGTGACGATACCCACCACTGGATTATCCCTTATTCCCTTAATAAAGGCAGCGAAATCAATCTTCCGGATGACAAGACAACATTCAGCCGCATTGACGTCTACGACGGGATGGACAATCAGGGTATGTACTGGCAGAGGCCGACCATTCAGGCTTTCCACAGCATTGTGCCTGGCTCCATAATGGAGTTTTACCCAACAATCGGCGTCACGCGGGACGTTGGCTCCCGCCCTGATGTCTCCGTTTATGGCCTGCGCGGTCTCACAAGCTGCCGCTGGCTGTTCGATCCCATCTCAAGCGGCGGAGATTTCACAACAACCGGCGGGAAAATGCAGATGCCCGGTTGGTCCTATTATGCAACGCAGAATGGCTGCCGTATTTACCAAAACAACTATTTTATCCCAATGGGTTTCAGCTACGACAGTTATATCACCCGTTCCGAGTACAATACTTCCATCCAGTCTGACCGTCACCTGCTCCTGCTGAAAGCCATTGTACTGGAGGACGCAGATGCTTCCAAATATGCCGGTCCGCTCAAGCACCTGAACACCGAAGACCAGGATTACACAAACGATGGGTACTTCAGTGACTGCACAGCAAGGAAGTCCATGTCGTGCCCTGCTTTTTCCTATGATAACGGCGGATTTTCCGCTACGTTCGCTTCTGAAAAGGAACGTCTTGTATTTTTCAGTGTCCCGTGGGAAGGTGGATGGAGTGCTACCGTCAACGGCAAATCAGCCCAGATTATCAAGGCCAACGTCGGCTTTATGGCAGTTAAAGTGCCGGCCGGCACTTCGTCCATCCGATTTAATTACCAGACACCCGGCATCAAGCTTGGTGCCATTGCCTCCTGCGGAGGGATTGCCCTTTTCTTCCTCTACTGGCTGCTGACACATAAAAAGCAGCCGGCATATGGGCTGTGCCGTACCGGGGAAGCAGAACAAAATAGAGAAAAAGAAAATCCTGAAAATGGAGGTTAAGCTATGCCCATCATATATTTGGTAATTCCTTGCTACAACGAAGAAAAAGTGCTTCCAGAGACAGCAAAGCGCCTGACAAAAAAGCTCGCATCTATGCGTAGTGCGGGCCTTGCGGACGAAAAAAGCCGGATTCTTTTCGTGGATGATGGCAGCCGTGACTCAACCTGGAGCCTGATTGAGCAGTTCAGCAAAGGAAGCAGCTGCATCTGCGGCATCAAACTGGCACATAACCGCGGCCACCAGAATGCCCTGCTTGCCGGCCTGATGACAGCACGGAAATATGCCGACTGCATAATCAGCATGGATGCCGATCTTCAGGATGATGTGGAAGTCCTCGATGAATTTGTCAAAAAGTATCTTGACGGATGTGACATTGTCTACGGCGTTCGCAATAAGCGCGATACCGACACCGCCTTTAAGCGCAAAACAGCTCTTGCCTTTTACAGGCTGATGGAAAAGCTTGGCGTAGAAACCGTTTACAACCACGCGGACTACCGGCTGATGAGCCGCCGCGCGCTGGATGCGCTGAGCAGCTACCATGAAGTGAACCTTTTCCTGCGCGGCCTCGTGCCGCTCATTGGTTTCCGCAGCGGCTGCGTCTATTACGACCGCCACGAGCGCTTTGCCGGTGAATCAAAATATCCGCTGAAAAAGATGATATCGTTTGCAATCGACGGCATTACATCGTTCAGCGTAAAACCCCTTGGCCTGATTTTCCTTCTAGGCAGTGTAATTTCCTTTGTCAGCCTTGTTGGGGTAATCTGGTCCGCGATTGCCCATTGTGCCGGAGGTTCTGCGGCATGGATTATCGGCGTGTGGTCGATCTGGCTGCTCGGCGGCCTGCTGATGCTCTGTCTTGGTGTTGTCGGCGTTTATGTTGGAAAAATCTATGCTGAAACTAAGGCCCGGCCGCGGTACCTAATTGAAAAAA
Source organism: Ruminococcaceae bacterium UBA5391 (assembly GCA_002410755.1). Classification (GTDB taxonomy): domain Bacteria; phylum Bacillota; class Clostridia; order Oscillospirales; family Acutalibacteraceae; genus Thermocaproicibacter. The sequence goes on from DHOL01000004.1 coordinate 26,032, forward strand.
CCGTTACGCCGCCTTCCGGCAAATAAGATTCATCGAACGCCTCCGGGCCGGAAAAGCTCGGAGGCTTTTCCTTTTCTGCACGGAAAAAATGGTGTATAATGATTGGGTTAAATCTGGGGTACCATGGAGGGATAATTTTGGCTGAGATTTATTTTGATAACTCTTCCACAACGCGCGTCTGCCCGGAGGCAGCCAACGCGGTGATGAAAGCAATGACAGAAAATTACGGCAATCCATCCTCGCTGCATACAAAAGGGTTCCTCGCGGAACAGGAAATGCGTTCCGCGAGGGAAGCGGTTGCTTCGCTGATTGGTGCAAGGCCGGAGGAAATCACATTCACTTCCGGCGGGACGGAAAGCAATAATCTTGCGGTCTTTGGTGCAGCACATGCACGGAAAAAGCGCGGCAGGCGCATTGTAACAACGGCGATTGAACACCCGTCCGTGCTGAACACTGTGAAACGGCTGGAAAAGGACGGCTTTGAAGCTATTTATCTGAAACCGGATTCCGAAGGGCATATCAGCCCCGAGGAAGTAAAAAACGCCATTACACCGGATACCATCCTCGTCAGCATGATGCGGGTGAATAATGAAGTCGGCAGTATCCTGCCTGTAGAAGCTGCGGCGGACGCAATCGAAGAGAAACATGCCCCTGCCCTGCTGCATATCGACGCAGTGCAGGCTTTCGGGAAGCTGCCGCTGCGCGTCTCCGGGCTGCACTGTGACCTGATGAGCATGAGCGCACATAAAATTCACGGTCCGAAAGGGATTGGTGCTTTGTATGTCCGGAGCGGCGTCCACATTGAGCCGCTGACCTATGGCGGCGGGCAGGAAAAAGATCTCCGCCCCGGCACAGAAAGCGTGCCGCTGATTGCGGGATTCGGTGCGGCAGTAAAGGCCCTGCCAGACCTTGAGGCCGAGCTCAGCGCGATGCGCAGCCTGAACCATTGCTGCAGGGAACAGCTTGCAGGGATTGAGGGCGTTACTGTCAATTCCCCTGATGATGCGTTTCCCTATATCCTGAACTTTTCAGCAGGGAATGTTCGTGCGGAAACAATGCTGCACTTCCTTTCGGAGAAGAATATTTTTGTTTCCTCCGGTTCTGCGTGTTCAAGGGGACGCGCAAGCCATGTGCTGAAGGCAATGGGGCTTCCGCAGGACCGTATCCGTTCAGCGCTGCGGCTGAGTTTCTGCCGCTATAATACAAAAGAGGAAGCCACTGAATTTTTTGCTGCGCTGCGCGAAGGCCTTTCGTCCCTTGCCGTGCAGCAGTTGGCAGGAGGGCACAGATGAAAGAAGTTATCCTGATTAAGCTTGGCGAAGTTGTGCTTAAGGGCCTCAACCGCCGCAGTTTTGAGGATGTCCTCCTTAAAAATATCCGGCGCAGGATTGGCGGCCTCGGTGAATTCGACGTGACGGAACGCCAGTCTACGGTTTACGTTGTACCGCATGAAGGCGCTGACCTTAACGGCGCGGAGGAGCGTATTTCCAAAATTTTCGGCATTGCCGCATATTCCCGCGCCTGTGAAACGCAGAAAGAAATCGGCGCAATCTGTTCCTGCGCTGCGGACTACCTGCATAAAGAACTCTCCAGTGTGAAATCCTTCAAGGTGGAATGCAAACGTTCTGATAAAAAATTTCCGCTAAATTCCCCGCAGATTTGTGCAAAGGCTGGTGAATTCCTGCTTGGGCAGTTTCCGAACCTGCATGTTGACGTGATTGAGCCGGAATACACCGTCCGCATTGAAGTGCGCGATTTTGCAGCCTATGTGCACGGCAATTCCCGCCATGGTGCAGGAGGCATCCCCGTAGGCACAGGCGGCAAGGCTGCCGTGCTGGTCAGCGGTGGAATCGACAGCCCCGTTGCGGCATGGATGATGGCAAGGCGCGGCGTTGAGCTGACCGCTATTCACTTTGCAAGCCCTCCCTACACAAGCGAGCGGGCTGAGCAAAAAGCTGCCGACCTGCTGCGCCGTGTTGGTGAATATGCCGGCCGGATAACGATGTTTACAGTCCCGTTTACAAAGATTCAGGAAGAAATCAAGGAAAAATGCCCCGAAGACCTTTTCACGATTATCATGAGGCGCTTTATGATGCGTGCCGCAGAGCAGATTGCCCGGCGCGAAGGCTGTGAGGCGCTTATTACCGGTGAAAGCCTCGGCCAGGTTGCAAGCCAGACGCTTCAGGCCATTGTCTGCACGGACGAGCCGGCCCGTATGCCTGTTTTCCGTCCGCTCATCGGCATGGATAAAGTGGAGATTATTGATTATGCACGCCGCATTGGCACTTATGATCTCTCCATTCTTCCTTATGAAGACTGCTGCACGGTCTTTACACCGCGCCACCCGCGCACACGCCCGGCCCTGAAATTCGTCGAGGTGGCAGAAGAGGCACTTGACGTGGATACCCTTGTCAGTGACTGCATCACAAATGCAAGGATCACAAAAATTGAACCGAACCGTTAAGGAGGTATTTCCATGGACGCTGAAATCATATCGGTCGGCACAGAGCTTCTGCTTGGCCATACCATCAATACGGACGCTTCTTTTGTTGCCCGTGAGCTTTCGCCCGCCGGGATTAACCTGCTTTATACCTGCACCGTCGGTGATAACCCGGAGCGTCTCCGCGCGGCTGTGCAGACCGCTCTTTCACGCAGCGACGCCGTTATTACAACAGGCGGTCTAGGACCTACAGGAGATGACCTTACTAAAGAAACCATCGCCTCCTGTGCCGGTAAAAAGCTCGTAATGAATCAGGAATGCATGGCACACATTAAGCACTATTTTTCTGGGCGCAGCTTCGGTGAAACCCAGAAAAAGCAGGCCCTGTTGCCGGAAGGCTGCACCGTATTCCCCAATGACTGCGGCACCGCGCCCGGCTGTGGCTTTCGCACCGAAACCGGGAAGCTCGTTGTCATGCTCCCGGGACCGCCTTCGGAAATGCTCCCCATGCTGAAGCGCTATGCGGTGCCGTTTTTGATGAAAGGCAGAAAAGATTCTGCCATTGTCTCCCGCATTGTCCGAGTATTCGGCCTCGGGGAAGGCTATGTTGCAGAGCAGATTAGCGACCTCTGCGAAAAAGCCAACCCAACCTGTGCAACCTATGCAGGTGACGGTGAAATGTTCGTCCGTGTCACAGCACGCGCTGAAAATGAAGAAAAGGCAGCGGCAGTCTGCACACCTGTTGTCGACGAACTGAAAAAGCGCCTTGGTGAATTCTGCTACGGCATAGATGTAGGGAGCCTGGAAGAAACTGTTGTTCACCTGCTCGCGGAGCGGGGGCTTACCATTGCCACGGCAGAGTCCTGCACAGGCGGACTGCTTGCAAAGCGGATTACAGATATTCCCGGCTCGTCCGCTGTTTTTCATATGGGTGCCGTAACCTATTCCAATGAAGTCAAAACAGCGATGCTTGGTGTTCCGAAGGAATTGCTTGACCAGTACGGTGCAGTCAATCCGCAGGTTGCAAAGCAGATGGCAGACGGCATACGCAGACGTTCCGGAGCGGACTTCGGCATCGGCATTACAGGCCTTGCGGGGCCAGATGGTGGGACACCGGAAAAACCGGTCGGTCTTGTCTATCTGGCACTCAGTGACAGCCAAAACATCTGGGTGCGCGAAATGCGCCGCACTACGTCTGGAAAGGGCCGCGGACATATTCGCAATCTTGCTGCTTCCAACGCTCTGGATATGATCCGCCGCAGGGTGCTGAATCTTGGCGGCATGGAATATGCTGCCTACTCGCGTGAAAAAGCGTAACTGATTTCTGGGAAAGGGGTCTCGGAAAATGGATGCAGGGCTTCTGTTTTATCAGGCGCACCGAACTGCTGCGTGCCAGCTTATTTTAAGCCGGGCTTCGGAAGAATTTGGTATTCCGCTGCACGAAGTGCGCGTCTGCATACAGGCAGATTATCTAAATCCCAGCATCGCCGGAATATTGAAAGCACGGAATGCAGTTTTTCTCGTTGCTTCCGCGCCGGAAAAACGTCCAACATGCTCGGAGGCAATCTTTTATACGCTGCATGTCCCTCTCCGCCCCGATGGTGAACCAGAAGGAATTCTCCGCCTTACCGGCTGCCAGAAAACCGGCTATTTAATTGAGAGCATTGACCAGGCGATTGTGCTCCTGCCTGATGAGCCCAGTAGCATCCTGAAAATGGCACCGGCTGTATTTGGCAGGCTGAAGTCAAAATTCGACTTGCCCGGTGAATTCCCAAAGAAATGCCACCCGGATTATGAAAAACTGGTCGAAACATGTATGGGGATTCCTCCCGACTGATGAATAAACAGAGGAAGGCTCCAGCAGATGAAACTGCTGGAGCCTTCCTCTATCAGGATGAATTTCGCTGCTTTTATGATTTGCCGGTCGCCTGGGAAAGCTTTACGGATGCGGTAAATGTTTTCCCTGCGCTTGGACGCACAACGGTGAGAGTTACCGTATCTCCCGGCTTCTTGGAAGCAACAACAGAGGAAATCGTGTTGTCGTTTGTCACACCTTTGTCGTCAATTTTTGTAATGATATCGCCTTCCTGGATCCCTGCTGAAGTGACATATTCACTGGAAACGGAGTAGACGTAGAAACCGCTTGTAAGTTGGTAGAAGTATGCGGTCGTGCTGTCGATAAATTTGCCTCCAATGCCAAGCACCGCACGATCCTTTACATAGCCATACTGCTTAATCTGGGAAATGATTGGCTGGGCAGTATCAACTGGGATTGCAAATCCAAGGCCTTCATAGCCTGTTGCAACGATTTTTGACGAGTTGATTCCCACAACCTGCCCTTTCATGTTGACAAGCGCACCGCCGGAATTACCAGGGTTAATTGCTGCGTCGGTCTGGATACACTTCATGGTGTAGCCTGTTTCCGAGTTTGTGATTTCGCGGTTCAGAGCAGAAATATAGCCGACTGTAATACTGGAGTTAAATTCCATCCCGCCCGGGTTGCCAATGGCCATGACGGTATCTGCGACCTGCAGATCCGTGCTGGAACCAAATTGCGCTGCCGTAAGGCCTGTTGCATTAATCTTAATCAAAGCGAGGTCGGTAATGCTGTCACTGCCGATGAGCGTTGCAGAATAGGTCTTGCCATCGTAAAGAACGACTTTCAGCTTGATAGCTCCTGAAACGACATGGGCGTTGGTAATAATATAACCGTCAGTGGTCATAATGATGCCGCTTCCTTCACTGGTAGGGGAAACCTCGCCGTTGTCAGTTGTATCGGCCGCAGTATTGTTTGTGGTATTACCTCCGCCGTTTCCGCGGATAGAACCCCTGATTGAGGTGCTGCTGTAATTTTCAATGCATACAACAGACGGAAGGACTTTCTTTGCTACCTCCTGCTTTGTTAAATCGGAAGTAGCCACCGACGTGCTTGTTGCTTTGGCAGAGCCGGAACTGGAGCTGGCATTCTGGATAATGGTAAAAGCCGGATTTGTTCCGGAAGAAGATTGTATTTTGATTGTGCCGTTGTTAATCAGGGCAGCGAATGTAGCAATGGAGCCTGCTGAAACGACAAGGCATGCAAGCACTCCAATCAGCACTTTACGGAAAACATGTTTTTTCTTCTTGTTCTGTTTTGGCTTCCCCGGCTGCGTATCATCTGGGAAAGGAGGCGTGCAGGCGTTATAATTCCGGTAATAGTTTTTCTGGCTGGCTCCAGCCGCGCGATCCGGATTCTGATACGGACTTTCATTTGACTGGGTTCCATACGTATTGTACCGGCTGTATGGCTGCCCTCCTGCCGGATGCTCAGGGGTCTGGCTGCTGCCGAAACCGGAAGTCGATGTTCCGTGATAGTACTCACCGTTCCAGACGGTTCCGCTTTTCTCTGTGGAAATCGGGTTATCATTCTGGTTCTGGCCCGCATTCCCTACGGTGTTCTTCTCAACTTTATTCTCATTATTTTCAACGTTTTTGTTTTCATCCGAGTCGAACATATCCGTCAACACCTTTCTAAAAATCATCTGGCTTTATTATCTGCCAATTCTATGAAAAAGGTGTGTTTTCGTCATAAGTTTTTCATGAACAAAGTCTAAAAAATATATTAACATCGCTAAATTTTTCACAGATAAAAAATCCCCGCCGACTTAAGTCGGCGGGGAAAAAGCATTGGGAAAATCAGTCAGGCTTTGCCATCTTTTCAAGGTGGTCATAGTCTTCCTTTGCAAACTTCTCAGCTTTTGTAAAGAGCTCCTCTGCGCGCTTCGGGAATGAGCGGGTAAGAGAATTGTAACGGACTTCGCCCATAATAAAGTCACGGTAAGAAGACGAAGGAGCCTTGCTGTCCAGCTGGAATGGATTCTTGCCCTGCTCCGCAAGGCGCGGATCATAGCGGAAGTTCTTCCAGTAACCGGCTTCTACAGCCTTCTTTTCCTCAAGCTGTGAAGTGCTCATGCCAGTCTTAATGCCCTGGTTGATGCACGGCGCATAGGCGATTACAATGGATGGCCCATCGTAGCTTTCTGCTTCAGTGAGGGCCTTAATGGTCTGATTGTAATCCGCACCCATTGCAACATGTGCAACATAGACATAGCCGTAGGTCATGAACATGCCGGGCATATCCTTTTTCTTGGTAGACTTGCCGGTTGCTGCAAACTGAGCAACTGAACCGATTGGGGTTGCCTTGGAAGCCTGCCCGCCGGTGTTGGAATAAACCTCGGTGTCAAAGACAAGGACATTGACATTTTCTCCTGAAGCAAGTACATGGTCGAGGCCGCCAAAGCCAATATCATAAGACCAGCCGTCGCCGCCGAAGATCCAGATGGATTTCTTTGCAAGATAATCCTTGTCCTTCAGTGTCTTCTTTGCAAGGTCAGCAACCTCACCGGAACCATTTGCCGCCTTTTCAAGCTCAGCAATCAGCTTGTCAGCAGGCTCACGGTTTGCAACACTGCTCCGGAAGGTATCCAGATAATTCTTGCAGGCAGCTTTCATTGCATCCGTAGCATCTGCGGAAGCAGCAATGCCTTTTACATATTCGGCAAGACGACCGCGGATTGCATCATTGGCAAGTGCCATGCCGTAACCAAATTCGGCATTGTCTTCAAAGAGGGAGTTGTTCCATGCCGGGCCGTAGCCTTTTGCATTGCGGGTATACGGAGTTGCCGGCTCGGAGCCGCCCCAGATGGATGAGCAGCCTGTTGCATTGGCAATATACATTCTGTCACCAAAAAGCTGTGTGGCAAGCTTTGCATACGGAGTTTCACCGCAGCCGCCGCACGCACCGGAGAACTCAAGCAGCGGTTTGCGGAACTGGCTGCCCTTGACCGTTGCCGGGCTGAACTTCTTGGCAACTTCCGGTTTTTCAGGAAGCTTCACGCCATAGTCAAAGCCCTTCTGGCTTTCAAGCTGAGTCTGCATTGGCTTCATGGTAAGGGCTTTCGCGCCTTTCATGCCGGGGCAGATTGTTGCGCAGGAGCCGCAGCCCGTGCAGTCCAGGGTGGAAACTGTCATGGCAAACTTCATGCCCGGCATAAGCAGCATGTCTTTCATCTTCATGCTCTTCGGGGCCTTTGCAGCCTCTTCAGCAGTCATGACGACCGGACGAATTACCGCGTGCGGGCAAACATAAGAGCAGCGGTTGCACTGGATGCAGTTGTCCGGGTTCCACTCCGGGACATCAATTGCAATGCCGCGCTTCTCATAAGCAGCAGAGCCAGACGGAACCGTGCCGTCTGCCATTTTGAGGACAGCGGAAACAGGCACCTTGTCGCCCTGGTGGTGGTTCGCCGGAAGCAGCACATTGTTGACATACTCCGTGAGCTTCGGATCCCCGCAGTCAACCTTTGCAGAAACCGACTCATCCTTCGCTGTCTTCCAGGATTCCGGAACATGGACCTTTACGAACTCATTTGCACCACGTTCAATGGCCTCATGGTTCATCTTGACGACTTTGTCGCCCTTCTTGCTGTAGGACTTTGTGGCGGCGTCCTTCATATACTGAATTGCATCGTCTTTCGGGATGATGTTTGCAATCGTGAAGAATGCAGACTGGAGAATCGTATTGATTCTTCCGCCGAGGCCAATTTCTTTGCCGAGTTTTACACCGTTGATGGTGTAGAAGTTAATATTGTTGTTGGCAATATATCTCTTCATCTTGGCCGGCAGATATTTGTCGAGTTCCTTCTCATCCCACTCGCAGTTGAGCAGGAAATTCCCGCCGGGTTTCAGGTCTTCCACCATATCATACTGATTGACGTAGGCAGGCTTGTGGCAGGCAACAAAATCAGCCTTTGAAATATAGTAAGTGGACTTAATCGGCTTTTTGCCAAAGCGCAGGTGGGAGATGGTCAGGCCGCCGGACTTTTTGGAGTCGTAGGCGAAGTAGCCCTGCGCATACATATCGGTATGGTCGCCGATAATCTTAATGGAGTTCTTGTTTGCACCGACAGTTCCGTCTGCACCAAGGCCCCAGAATTTGCAGGAATGTGTTCCAGGCGCTGTGGTGTCTGGATTTTCCTTAACTTCAAGGGACAGATGTGTCACATCGTCGTCGATTCCGATTGTGAAGCGCTTCTTCGGGGAATTGCTTTCCATGTTGCGGTAAACGGCGATAATCTGGCCCGGGTTGGTGTCTTTCGAGCCAAGGCCATAGCGGCCTGTGTAAACCGGTGTGGTTTCAAACTGGCTTCCCTTGAGGGCAGCAACAACATCAAGGTACAGAGGCTCGCCAATGGAACCGCGCTCTTTTGTACGGTCAAGCACGCTGATCTTCTTAACAGTCTTCGGCAGGACGTTCAGCAGATACTTGGCAACAAACGGACGGTACAGGTGGACTTTTACAAGGCCAACCTTTTCACCCTTCGCGTTAAGGTAGTCAACCACTTCTTCTGCGCACTCGCAGACGGAGCCCATGGCGATAATCACCTCGGTGGCATCCGGGGCACCATAGTAGTTAAATGGCTTATAGTTTGTACCAATCTTGGCATTGACCTGATTCATATAGTCAACGACAACTTCCGGGAATGCGTCATAATGGGAGTTGCTTGCCTCGTTGACCTGGAAGAACATGTCATCATTTTCGCTGGTGCCTTTTGTCACTGGGTGTTCCGGGTTCATGGCATTGCGGCGGAAATCATCAACAGCCTTCCAGTCAAGCATATCTGCAAGATCCTTGTCGTCCCAGATATGGATTTTCTGAATCTCGTGGGAGGTACGGAATCCGTCGAAGAAATGCATTACCGGGACACGGCCCTTAATAGCAGAAAGATGAGCGACTGCGCCAAGGTCCATGCACTCCTGCGGGCTGTTTGAACAGAGCATTGCCCACCCGGTCTGGCGGCAGGCATAAATATCGGAATGGTCACCGAAGATGCACAGAGCCTGTGTGGAAAGAGAGCGGGCAGCAACATGCATTACACCCGGCAGAAATTCTCCGGCAATCTTGTACATATTCGGAATCATCAGCAGCAAGCCCTGGGAAGCCGTATAGGTTGTGGTAAGGGCGCCGGCTGCAAGGGAGCCATGCACGGTACCGGAAGCACCGCCTTCAGACTCCATCTCTGTAATCTGAACCGGCCTGCCAAACAAGTTTTTCCGATTCGCCGCGGACATTTTGTCCGCCTCATCTGCCATGACAGATGAGGGTGTAATCGGATAGATAGCGGCAACATCAGTAAACGCATAAGAAACATATGCGGCAGCGTTATTGCCATCCATGGTCTTCATTTTTCTTGAATCCATTTTATTTCCTCCTTACGGGATAATAAAGCATCACCGAGGTGCCAGTTACACGTTATAATATTAACATCTTTTCAACAGCATGTAAAGTCTATTATGGCAAAAAGAAATAAAATTTAGGCTGCCTGCACCGGGCCCCTTTAAGGGTGGAATTGACAGAAATATGGAGAACAATTAGAATAGAATAAGGTGGGTTAATTCCTTCCCAAGATTCCCACTAACTAAACATATATCACATACTCAATTTGAAAAAGGAGAGATGATATGTCGCCCGACCCTGACCCTGTCTGTCCCCTGTTACTTTCCGCTGCCGGAGCAGACACCCCGCAAAAAGCATGGGGAGCCGTTTTGCTTTTGGTTTTGCTGACACTTGTCAACGCATTTTTTTCGGCAAGTGAAATTGCTGTTATCACACTGAAAGACGCAAAAATTGAAAGGATGGCAAAAGAGGGAAACAAAAGCGCCAGGAAGCTTTTCAAGCTGATGAAAAACAGCAGCCGTTTTTTCTCCACCATCCAGATTGGCGTTACGCTGGCCGGTTTCCTTTCTGCGGCAATTGCCTCCCAGGATTTTTCCGATGACTTAAGCCGGGCCCTTGCCTTTCTGTCGTTTTCCAGTCCGGTGATCCATGGGATTTCAACGGTTCTGATTACGTTGATCCTCTCTTATTTTTCCCTTGTATTCGGAGAGCTTGTCCCAAAGAAAGTCGCTATGAAACGCGCCGAGGAAATTTCATTCCGCTCCGCCGGGATTCTCACGGGCGTTGCAACCGTTTTCCGCCCGATTGTTTCCCTTCTGACGGCTTCCACCAACGGTGTTCTTCACTTCCTTGGCATTGATCCAAGTGATAAGGAACAGACCGTCACCGAAGAAGACATTATGATGATGGTGGACGCAGGGGAAGAAAAAGGGGTGCTGCGTGAAGATACAAAAGATATGATTTCCAACATCTTTGATTTTAATGACAGCACTGTAAGCGAAATTATGACTCCGCGCACCGAGGTTGACGCCGTGGAAGACACAGCGACTGTAGCCGAAGCCGTTGCACTTGCACGCAACCAGGGTTATTCCCGCATCCCTGTCTATCACGGTGACCTTGACGATATTCTCGGCATTCTCTATGTCAAGGATTTTTTGAAATACGTCGGTATTTCCGTTAATCCATCCACCAAGCTGACCGACCTGATGCATCCCGCCTACTTTGTTCCGGAAACAAAGCCCTGCGGGGATCTCTTTTCTGAGATGACATCACAGAGGCTCCAGATTGCGGTCGCAGTTGACGAATACGGCGGCACAGCGGGCATTGTTACCATGGAAGACCTGCTTGAGTCCATCGTTGGCAACATTGAGGATGAATACGACACCGATGAAGAGGAAATCCAGCGGGAAAGTGAGAACCGCTACAGCGTGGACGGCATGGCCTCCATTGACGAGATTTCCGACTTGACCGGCGTGCAGCTCCCGGAGGGCGACTATGACACCATCGCCGGCCTGATGATTAAGCAGCTCGGGCGCATCCCGAAGGCGGACGAGCATCCGCATGTAAAAGTCAAGAATCTTACTCTTACAGCCGATGAAATAGACTCACACCGGATTGCGCGTATTACGATTGTAAAAGACCCGCCAAAGAAAGCGGTGTCTCCCACATCCCCGAAAAAATGACGGGATTTGCATTTCCGTCCCCCGTGCGTTACAATCGATAGTGCGCACGGGGATTTTTTCCTGTACAAATGGTCAGTCGCAACATCCTGACCTAAAACAAAACTACGGAGGAACCAGAAAAAATGAATCAGCAGTCCAGCCACACGCTTTTCCTTGCGAAAGGCTCTGTTATTGCTGCCGCTTATGCGGTTTTGACTTGGCTTGCCGCCCTGGCAGGCATTGCCTATGGGCCGGTGCAGTTTCGCTTTTCCGAAGCGCTCACCGTTCTCCCGGTCTTTTCATCAGCGGCTGTTCCCGGCCTTACGCTTGGATGCCTTCTTGCAAACATTCTGAGCGGCTTCGGCGTTTATGACATGGTATTCGGTACATTGGCAACATTCCTTGCAGCGCTGCTCACACGGGCCCTGCGCCATGTCCGCTTCCACGGCATCCCGCTCCTCGCGCTGCTGCCTCCCGTCATTGTGAATGCGGCTATCATCGGGCTTGAAATCACCGTTGTGAACGGTGGAAATTGTGATCTCACCTGGTTCCAGAACCCCAACTGGGTGCTTTTCTGGGCAAATGCCCTGTCTGTTGGCCTTGGTGAGCTGGTTATCTGCTATGGTCTCGGCTTGCCGCTCCTTATTTTAATCGAAAAAAATAAAAAGCTGAAATCTCTCCTTCAGTAGAGCAGGTACCGCACAGTGTTTCGGTGATGTTGCGGCACTTGTACGGCGAAGCTATAACCCACTGAAAAGAGAAGCACATAACAATAAAGCATCTTTGACAGTTCGCAGATGCATGGAACCGCCCGAGGAATGAAACCCTCGGGCGGCTCCATTTCTGTCTCAGAGTTGGGAAAAAAATTACTCAGCATTTTTTAGGTTAATTTTCTTCCGGCCGCCGTGTCCGGTTTTTCTGCTTTACCGGCGGAACAATGGGAATATTTATTCCGCACAGTTGGCAGAATACATTTCAGGGCTTCCGGAAAGAAGGGTTACATTTGACCATCACAAAAGCCGAATACAAACAGATGGCAAAAAAAGCTTCACCGAATTCCCATTATGCACGGGATATGGCAGGGGCATTCCTGATTGGCGGCGCAATCTGCACACTTGGGCAGTGCTTTCTGGAGATTTACCGCTTTTTCGGCCTGGACGAGCAGGCTTCGAGTGCGTTTGTCTCCATCACACTCATCGGGCTTTCCGCGCTGCTGACCGCGCTGCGTGTCTATGATAATATTGCAAAGATTGGCGGCGCAGGCACTCTTGTGCCAATCACCGGCTTTGCAAACTCCATTGTTGCACCTGCAATGGAGTTCAAAAGCGAAGGCTACATTCTCGGCATTGGTGCAAAGATGTTTGTAATCGCCGGGCCGGTACTTGTTTACGGTACCGCCGCATCCATCCTCTACGGACTAATCCTCTGGTTTTTCCATCTCTACTGATTTTGCGGAAGGGGGCTTTTCTCATGCCGAAAAGGATTGGCAGATACACAATTGAGCTTGAGACAAATCCCGCCGTGGTAGGCTTTGCCGCCGTTGCCGGGAAAAAAGAATATGAAGGACCCTACGGCCAATATTATGACCAGTGCCATACCGACACCACACTGGGCGAGTCAAGCTGGGAAAAAGCGGAAAGCCGCCTTCAGAACGAGGCTGTGCAGATAGCCCTGAAAAAATCCAAGCTGAAAAATACCGACATTGACTGTATTTTTGCTGGCGACCTGCTGAACCAGTGCATTTCCTCCACATTTGGTCTAAGGAGTTTGGATATCCCGTTCCTCGGCCAGTATGGTGCATGCTCTACGATGGCACAGACGCTCGGTATCGCTTCGCTCTTCGTGGAATCCGGTGCAGCGGCACGCACGGCAGCGGTTACTTCCTCTCACTTCTGCTCGGCAGAGCGCCAGTTCCGCCTGCCGCTTGAATACGGCGGCCAGCGCACACCAACCGCACAGTGGACGGCAACGGCCGCCGGGGCAATGATTCTCGGCGCACGCACCCAGTACCAGGCTGCCCCGGTTGGCATCCGCGCAATCACATTCGGCCGTATCGTCGATTTTGGCTTAAAGGACGCTGCCAACATGGGGGCAGCTATGGCACCGGCCGCGGCAAACACACTGGAAGACTACTTCAACGATACTGGTTCCAACCCACAGGACTACGACCTGATTTTGACGGGTGACCTAGGCCTGATTGGCAGTGAGCTGCTCGATGAACTGATGAACCATGAAGGCAAAGATATCCGCTCCGTCCACAACGACTGCGGCCTGATGATTTATGACCGCAACAAACAGGATGTCCACGCAGGCGGCTCAGGCTGCGGGTGCAGCGCTGCAATCCTCTGCTCCGTAATCCTTCAGCAGATGAGCGCTGGGCAGCTTCACAAAGTTCTCTTTATCGGCACCGGCGCGCTGATGTCCCCCACTTCCCAGCAGCAGGGTGAAAGCATTCCGAGTGTTGCCCATCTTGTTTTCCTCCAGGCCTGACTGCCGTGAAAAAAATATGCTGTAACCCTTTCGGGGCCACAGCATACCGGAAATTGGAAAGCCTCTCAGACGGCTTTCCGAAGCGGGGCCAAATCGAGCCTGTCGGTACAGGAGCCGAGGAAACCGGAAAGCTCTTCAAGGATTGTTTTTACACCGCCTTTTGAGTTACTTTCCACATTCAGCGGCATAATGGGGTCATGGACACTCAGGCGCAGCAGGAACCAGCCGTTGCCGTGGCTCTCGTCAAGGGAAACGCGGACACCTTCGCAGTTGTCCGGTGCAACGGTCCAGCCGGCCTGATTTGCGGAGTATTTTGTCAGTTCCGCAATGATTGCTTCCCCTTCAGCACGGAAGTCCTCCGCAAGGATTGGGAACCTCAGCTCGGAAGCCTCTGCGGGTTCCCGCAGGGGCCTCAGGAGGTCTTCCAGCGTTTTGCCCTGCGAACGCAGTTTTGCCGCCTTAATGATAATTTTTGTCACCAGGTAAGCCCCGTCATCAAGAAAATAATTTTCCCGCATGGCGGCGTGCCCGGAAGTCTCAATGGCAAGCGGGCAGTCCACTCCGGCCGCATTGAGCCGCATGCCTTCATTGATAACGTTGCGGTACCCGCGCTTAAAGCGGCGGTGCTTTCCGCCAAGTGTTTTTTCAATATAATCTTTCAGACCAGAGGAGGTAACGGAATCTGTCACAATCGTGCCGCCGGGACAATCTTCCAGTGCAATGGCGGAGGCAATGGCCACAAGGCGGTTCCGATTAATCTCATCGCCCCTGGAATCTACAGCCCCACCCCGATCCACATCGGTATCAAAAATTACGCCAAGGTCGGCTTTTGCTTTCACTACGGCAGCACAGACGGATTTCATTGCCGTTTCATTTTCCGGGTTCGGGATATGATTTGGGAAACGCCCATCCGGTTCGAGAAACTGGCTGCCGGAAATGTCTGCGCCGAGCGGCGCGAGCACATCCGTCGCATAAAATCCGCCTGCCCCGTTGCCGGCATCCACGACAATATGGAACCCGGCAAGCGGCTTCTCATAGTCCTTTGCACGGACGCCTTCACAGATTGTCTTTCTCAGCCGGCCGCAATACTGCTTCATGTAATTGATTTTTTCACAGGAGCCCCTGCCCGGTACAGGCCTGTCCCCATCCTGAGCGTGCTGAAGGATTGCCTCAATATCGGGGCCGTCGAGGCCGCCCTCCCGTGTAAAAAATTTGAGGCCATTGCGGTTCCACGGATGGTGACTTGCCGTAATCTGCACCGAACCGTCACAGGCCGTGTCCTGCGTAACGAGAAACATTGCCGGGGTAGAAGAAAGCCCGCAGTCCAGCACATGGACTCCGCAGGAGACAAGTGTGCCGACGACGTCTGCGCGGATGCGCTCCGCTGAAACACGCGGATCATGCCCAACCGCAACAGTCAGGTTTGGAATATCTTTCTTCACACGGTCAGCAAGCCACAGCACAAAGCCTCCCGTCAGTTTGTTGACAGCCTCATCCGTGAGGAGCACGTTTTCACCGGGGACACCGGCTATCGCCACGCCGCGGATATCCGTGCCGCTTTTAAACTGTTCCCAGTATTTTGTAAGCAAGAGAATCTCTCCTTCCATTTCAAGCCATTATTCCATATTCAGTATAGCCGGTCCCACGCGGAATTGGAATCAAATTCCGGAAATCCGCGGGAATTTTGCCGGAAAAAGGAAAGCCGGAAAAATGAAGAACCTGATTGAGCTGCGGGATATCAAGAAAACTTACAAGATGGGTGCAGGAGAGGTGCATGCGCTTGACGGCATTTCCCTTTCCATCCAAAAGGGAGAATTTGCTGCGATTGTGGGACGCTCCGGTTCCGGAAAGTCAACCCTGATGAATATTATTGGCTGCCTTGACACACCTACGTCGGGGAGCTACCGCCTTGCAGGGGAAGACGTTTCCAAATTCTCTGAAAAGCGTCTTGCAAGGGTGCGGAACCGGGAAATCGGCTTTATTTTTCAAAGCTTCAACCTGATTGGCAGCCTGCCTGCGCTTGAAAATGTAGAGCTGCCGCTTCTTTACCGCGGCGTAGACCGGGCCGAGCGCAGGTGCCTTGCGGAAGACGCCCTCAGCCGCGTTGGCCTTGCCGGGCGGATGGACCACCTGCCAAGCCAGATGAGCGGCGGACAGCAGCAGCGTGTTGCGATTGCAAGGGCCATAGCCGCCGAACCTCCCATTATCCTCGCGGATGAGCCGACCGGGAATCTTGATACCCGCTCCGGAAGCGAAATTATGGAAATCCTCCGTGGCCTGCAAAAATCCGGACGCACCGTAGTGCTCATCACGCATGACGAGCGGATCGCCCGCAGTGCAGACCGCACCGTCCGCCTTTGCGACGGGAAGCTGGAAGCTGACTCCGCCTTGGGGGAAGCTTTGCCTGCCGCTCTGCAAAGAACCTCCGAAAAAATTTTAAAAAGTTTGTAGATTCTCCCAGTGGATAAAAAAATACAAGATGCTATAATGGAGAAGGAATCAATCACCAGATTTATCCTGGAAAATTATTGATTTAGGAGGGGTTAAAATGGCATCATCTCCCATCGAACTACATGATATCGACGTTCCGGCTTTTCTGAAAGAGCTTGACCAGTGCAAAGGGAACGTGTTCCTGATGACGCATGAGGGCGACAATCTTAACCTGAAAAGCAAGCTTTGCCAGCTCGTAGGCCTGACGAAGCTGATTGAAGGCGGCAAGATTGCAGATGCGTTTATCGTCTGTGAAAATCCGGAAGACGAAACCAGGCTGTACCGTTTCAATCTTTTTGGTGCGAACGGAGCACAGCCCAAGTAAGCAGGGGCAGAATATCCTGTCTGCGTAACATAAGCGGCCGGAGCGGAAAAACCGTCCCGGCCGCTACTCTTATCTGTTATTTCCATAGAAGAATACTTTTCAGCTAAAGCCGTTCTCCATGGTTCCTCCACCTGCTGGATAATCTGCCTTCAGGCTTAAAACATTCTGGAGAGCTTTCCTTATACCCGCGGTACTGGACTTCTCCTTCTTGGCATGCGTGCGGCCGACTTTGCTTCCCGCCGCGCATCGCGCAGGATTGCCGAAGCATCGTTATGGCGTTTGCCGTCGCTGTACGAGCTGATATCCGTAAATCCCCCGTTGCCGCCGGAATACCCTGAACCGCCTCTGCCCTTTGGCCCCTTTCCGGAATGACGGATATGGATAAATATGACAATTCCTATTATGCCGAGTACAACCAGGGCAATGCCAATATAGAAGAGCGGGGAAAACCTGCTGATTGGATCAGCGGAAGCCGGTGCAGAAGAAACGGGGGCTTTGCTCTCCTGAGAGCTGGAAGAAAAGAAAAGGGCATTCTGGTCCTGGGAAGAAAGGGACTTGGAAGAGGAGGGCTTTTCTGTCAGGGAAGAGCTTTCTGTCTTTTTCCGCCACACTGCCGTCATATTTGCATTGGAAGTGAGAGCGTAGGAGCCGGATACCGCGGTGCCGTTGACTTTCCAGCCAGCAAACTCATAGCCTGAACGGACTGGCGTTATAAATTCTGACATTCGCGTCCCTTTTTTTACATAAGCGCTTTTCTTCAGGCCTGTCCCGCCGGCAAGGTCAATGGTAACCAGCACCTCCCCTTTTGGGGAGTCATCGTGCTCGACTCTTCCGGTTTCCGGTGACTGAATATCTGTCAAAGGGGTGACGGCTGCAAAAGCGGAAAGCGTAAGCATGGAAATGCACACGATGGCTGCCAGGAAAAAGGCAAAAGATTTTTCGGCTTTTCTGCTCATATCTGTATTTCCTCTCCAAAAAGGTTTTATCATATTACGAAAATTAATTTATAACATCAATTTCAATTAAAGTAATTATATCATAACAGCAGATAACAATACTACTATTATCTTGATAAATAATTCCGAAAACAACGCCTGTGGAATCCTCTTTTTCTGTTTTCCTAAACGGCTGTACTGTCATGCCTGTGACAGAAAACAGAAAGCCGAAAGGAGTAAATTTTCATGCAAACACTCGAAACGAATCGGCTGATTCTGCGTCCATGGCGTGAGAGCGATCTTACGGATTTTCATGAGTACTGCACGGATCCGGAAGTCGGCCCGAACGCCGGATGGAAACCGCACGAAAGTATGGAGGGAAGCAGACAGATTCTTTCCATCTTCCTCAAAGACGAAAGCGAAAGCGCCGTCGTACTGAAAGAAACCGGAAAAGTGATCGGCTCCTTTGGTCTGTACTGCGACCGGCTCGGCCACAAAGCCCTCGGCAGCGGGCGGGAAATCGGCTATGTGCTTTCCCATGACTACTGGGGCCACGGGCTGATACCGGAAGCGGTGCGCCGCGTCATCCGTTTTGCGTTTGACGAGGTGGGCCTCGATTATCTCTCCATATCGCATTTCCCATTTAATGGACGCTCGAAGCGCGTCATTGAGAAATGCAGATTCCGCTATGAAAAAACAGCACAGGCAACCTACCGTAATTACCGCGGTGAAATGCTTGCGGAAGTCTGCTACTTGCTCACCCGCCAAGATTACCTTGAAAACCGGGAATTTTATCAGTCCTAAATCAGGCAGCCGTCCAGTTCTGTCCCCTGCTGTGCCGCAATAATATCCCGCACAAGCATATCAAGGTCGGAACGGGTACAGAGGGAACCAGCGCGCTTCCGGAATTCTGCGGCCCCACGGATTCCTTTCAGGTACCAGGCAACGTGTTTGCGGGCCTCATTCATTGCACGGGTTTCCCCTTTATAGCGGCACATGAGGTCAATATGCTGCACCATTACAAGCATCCGCTCATAGATGCCGGGCGGCGGGACAATGCGGCAGGATTCCGTGAGATAATCATTGATCTGCCGGAAAACCCATGGGTTCCCGAGCGCTCCGCGGCCAACCATCACGGCGTCACAGCCTGTCTGCTCCAGCATAAGCGCAGCAGACTGCGCGCCCGTTACGTCGCCGTTTCCGATGACAGGGATTTTTACAGCCTGCCTGACTTTTTTAATAATACCCCAGTCCGCAGGCGGCGTATACTGTTGGGCTCGCGTCCGCGCATGCACCGCAATGGCGGCAACCCCGGCCTGTTCGCAGATTTCTGCGACTTCCGGTGCATTGATGTTTTGGGCGTCCCAGCCTGCACGCATTTTTACCGTAACGGGGACCGGCACCGCATCCACTACAGCCGCAACAATCTCACCGCAGAGCGGCGGGTTTTTCATCAGTGCACTTCCGGCACCCGGGCTGGTAATCTTCGGCGCAGGGCATCCCATGTTGATGTCAATAAAATCAGGAGAAAATTCCATGGCCTTTTTTGCAGCTTCTGCCATAACGGCCGGTTCCGAGCCAAAGATCTGGATGCCCGTCGGACGGGCATTTTTTCCCAGCTCCATCAGCTCCCGCGTTTTCCTGTCGCCAAACTGAAGTGCTTTGGAGCTCACCATTTCACTCACCGTATATGCTGCACCAAAGCGGGCGCAGGTTTCCCGGAACGCGCGGTCCCCCGCTCCCGCCATGGGGGCAAGGACAGCCCGTCCGCTGATTTCAAGATTTCCTATCTTCCAGCTCATTTATAAAGATTCCTCTTACCGCGCGGGTTCCACAACAGCATACATGGCCATCGGGAAATCCGGTTTTATTGATGTGGTTCCGCTTTCCACAATGTTCAGACGGCTTTCATTTAATTCCCTGAAAAAAGTACCAAAGCCGACAACCCTACAGGATGTTCCCGCCAGATACAATTCCCGTCCGGTGGCCCCGTGGATCCTTTTCTGCAATTCAAATGCTCTGGATGGGTCTGTTTCCCATTCTTTCTTTCCGTCTCCTATAGTGCAGATAAGGGCAAGGCCATTATCGCTTAACTGGTCGGAAAGAGACCGATAAAATAATTTTCGGTCCTCTTCCAGGACAAGCATGTGAAGGACGGCAATGGCATAAATGAAATCGTATTTTACCCCTGTTCTGTCCGTAAGGCAGTTAAGGACCTGGAATGACTGTAATTTTTCAGGGTAGCACTGCCTGCAATACTTGACAGCGGCAGGTGAAACATCGGTTGCAAGCAAATTGTATCCTTTTTTTAACAGGAAGTTAGCGTCTCTGCCTTCCCCGCAGCCGATTTCAAGAATATTGGCAGTTTTGCTGATTCCATATTTTTTAATTGTCCGCTCGACAATCTCTGAATTTTCTGAAGAAGACCATTGGAGGCCTTTGCTGTGTACCTGCCTGTAACGGTCATCATAGGCTTCATAATATTTTCTGCATTCTCCCATCCGTATCCCTCTTTTCAGAAACCGGTGTACGAACGGATTTCATCTATCCATTTTATGGACTCTAGTTTCCGTCGCCCCTGAAAGTTTCCCTTCTGAACTGTCTGGAGAAATTTTTTTGTTAAGCTTGCTTTTCGGCTGGCCCCGATATTTCATCCGGCAGCCTTCTCCCCCCGGATTTCAGCACCTGAAAGCGGATTAAAAAACATCAGGCAGTTTTGCAGCCAGCCTAAGCTCTTCAAAGCTGCTGCGTTCAGTATACCACTTATTTTTTTGCGGGGAAAGTGCTATAATAGATTTGTATTACTATGATGTGGGCGGGAGGAAAAAACAATGAAATTACTTGTACTGGATGGCAACAGTATTCTGAACCGGGCATTCTATGGCATCCGCCTGCTCACGACGAAGGACGGGCATTACACGAACGGCATTTACGGCTTTCTGACGATTCTCCACCGCCTTCTGACGGAAACGGAGCCGGACGCCGTCGCCGTTGCTTTTGATATGCGCGCTCCAACATTCCGCCATAAAAAGTACGCGGGCTACAAGGCAAACCGCAAAGGGATGCCGCCTGAACTGGCCCAGCAGCTTCCCGCGCTCAAAAATCTACTTACGCTCTTTGGGTACCGTCTCATAGAGTGCGAGGGGTTTGAGGCTGACGATATCCTTGGCACCCTTGCGAAAACATGTGAGCGCAGCGGCTGCGAATGTGTCCTTGCAACAGGCGACCGCGACAGCCTTCAACTTGTAGGCCCGCACGTCACGGTACGCCTTGCTTCCACGAAGATGGGGCAGCCGCAGGTAACGCTTTATGATGAAGCAAAGATTCGGGAAGACTACGGCGTCACCCCAAAGGAAATGATTGAGATTAAGGCCCTTCAGGGCGATTCATCCGACTGCATCCCCGGCGTTTCCGGCATCGGGCCGAAAGGGGCAGGTCAGCTCATCCAGGCCTACCATTCTATCGACTATATCTACGGCCATCTGCCGGAGCTGGAAATCCGCGATTCCATGAGGCAGAAGCTCTCCGCCGGCAAAGACAGCGCCTATCTCAGCCACGACCTCGGCACCATCCGCACGGACGCGCCGATTGACACAAACCTTTCTGATTATGTCCCTCAAAAAGGCGACCGGGCTGCGGCGGCACGCCTTATGGCAAGGCTCGAATTTTTCAAGCTGATTGAAAAGCTTGGCCTGAATGATGCTGCCGGACCGGAACCGGAGCAGTCCTCGCCGCCAGCCTCCGTAACAGTCGCTGAGCACACTGACTCCGCTTCCCTGCTGGACAAAGTAAAGCAGGCACACCGGGTGGATTTTACCTATGAACTGAAAGACGGCGCAGTTTCCGCGCTTATCATAAATACGGGCGGGGTGATTTACCGCCTGACGGATGCGGAAACCATCCGCACTATTTTCGAGGATGGGACAATCCGAAAAAATACGCACGACCTGAAACCACTTTTTGCCTCTCTGGACCGGGAAAACCGGACACTTGCAGGCACAAATTTCGACACAATGCTTGCGGGTTATCTGCTGAACCCCTCCGCTTCCGGCTATGAGCCTCTGCGCCTTGCGCGTGAGTACGGCGTTGCCGTGCCGGACAGCCTGCCCGAGGAAAATCAAACTGCCGCTGCAATGCCTGCCCTGACTGATGCGCTTGAACAGAAAATTGCGGAGGACGGACAGACCTCTCTCCTTTTTGACATTGAGATTCCGCTTGCACGTGTGCTCGCCCGCATGGAAAATATCGGTTTCGCCGTAGACGCTAAGGGGATTCAGTCCTTTGGCAATGTGCTTGACAAAAAAATAGCCGAAACGCAGCAGCAGATTTATGACATTGTCGGATACGAATTTAACATCAATTCCCCAAAGCAGCTCGGCGAAGCACTTTTTGAAAAGCTCGGCCTTGAGCACGGCAAAAAGACAAAAACCGGATGGTCTACCAGTGCCAGCACGCTGGAAAAACTGCGGTATGAAAGCCCGGCTGTTGAGTTTATCCTCACTTACCGCATGCTGTCAAAGCTGAAGTCCACCTACTGTGACGGGCTTTTAAAAGTCGTTGCGCCGGACGGGCGCATCCATTCTAGCTTTAACCAGACTGAAACGCGCACCGGGCGCATCAGCTCAACGGAACCGAACCTTCAGAATATTCCTGTCCGGACAGACCTTGGACGGGAAATGCGTCGCTTCTTTGTAGCGCGTCCCGGTTGGGTTTTGGTTGATGCGGACTACTCGCAGATTGAGCTTCGGGTGCTTGCCCACGTTGCAAACGACAAGAATATGATTCAGGCTTTCCGCAACGGTGACGACATCCACCGCCATACGGCCTCGCAGGTGTTCCATATCCCGGAAAACATGGTCACCCCCCTGATGCGCAGCCGCGCGAAAGCCGTCAACTTCGGAATCGTGTACGGCATCGGTGCGTTTTCCCTTTCTCAGAATATCCATGTATCCATGCGTGAAGCAAAGCAGTATATTACAGATTACCTTGCCAATTTTTCCGGCGTTGACACCTATATGAAGCACATTGTGGAAGAAGCCAAGGAAAAAGGCTTCGTAGAAACAATGTTTGGTCGGCGGCGCTATCTGCCGGAGCTTACCAGCTCGAACCATAACCTGCGTGCATTCGGTGAACGAGTTGCACGCAACATGCCGATTCAGGGCACAGCGGCGGATATTATCAAGATTGCAATGATCCGCGTGGAAAAGCGTCTTGCAGAAGAAAAAATGAAATCACGGCTGATCCTTCAGGTGCATGATGAGCTGATTGTTGAGGCACCCGCGGATGAGGCCCTCCGTGTTGCCTCCCTGCTGACCGAAGAGATGCAGGGCGCGGTTTCGCTTTCCGTACCCCTTACGGCCGAAGCAAAAATCGGTGAAAACTGGTACGAGGCTAAGGCATGAGTATTTTTGCCTGCCCCGTCTGCGGACTGCCGCTTCAGCGCACGGAAACGGCCTGTCTCTGTCCGGCCGGCCACAGCTTTGATATTGCGTCCGAAGGCTATGTTTATCTTCTTCAGCCGAACCGGAAGCATTCCAAGGTGCCGGGCGACGACCGGAAGATGGTCGCCGCGCGCAGGCGCTTCCTGGAAGGCGGCTACTACCGGATTTTCAGCGATGCCCTGAGCCGGCTTGCGGAAAAATATTTACCGCCAGGCAGTCCTGCCGTCTTGGACGCGGGTTGCGGCGAAGGTTATTACACAGGCCGCCTTGCGGGCTTCCTTTCTTCAGGAGGCCACCATGCGGAGCTTTCCGGTTTCGATATCTCAAAAGCCGCAGTGAAAGCAGCAGCCAAAAAATACAAAAATATTTCGTTTGCTGTGGGGAGCGCCTTTTCCATTCCGGTTCTTTCCGCTTCGGCAGACCTCCTCACGGATGTGTTTGCCCCCATTGTACCGGAGGAATTTGCGCGTGTTGTAAAGCCAGGCGGCACAATGATTTTGGCTGTGCCAAGCAGGCGCCATCTTTACGGCCTCAAGGAAATCCTTTATGAGAAGCCCTATGAAAATGAGCAGAAGGATACGGAATATCCGGGGTTTACCTTCCTCGGGCGTGTGCCGGTCCGCGGGAAACTGGAAATGGACAGCCAAGAGGCCATTCGGGACCTGTTTGCAATGACGCCTTATGCATGGAAAACGCCGTGGGAAGGCCGACAGCATCTCGAAAGGCTTACTTCGCTCCGGACGGAAATCGGTTTTGATTACCTCCTTTACCACCGGGTATAATTAAAATTCAGCTTTTGCTGACTCAATAGACTTATCCATAAAAATACGGAAAGACGTGGTTGCATTGGGCAAACGGAAAGCATTTGTTAATTTTGTCACCGCGGAAAGCCTTCTGTTTCTGCTGGCGGTCACAGTGCTTGCTTTCGCCGCGCGTGTGAAATTCCTGCCATTTCAGTCCGATGACTACCGGCAGCTCCTGCATGTCTGGTTTACGGAACTCCGCAGTGGTGGTGGCCTGGCAGCTATCGGGCATAACTTTGGCGACTACACACCTCCTTATTTCTACCTTCTGGCGCTGCTGACCTATCTCCCCATAAAAGACTTGTTCCTTATCAAGATGCTTTCGTTTGCCGGAGATATCGTCATGGCCCACTACGCCATGCGCATTATTCGGATGAAATATGAGAAATTCTGGGGTGAGATTGCCTATACCGTCGTGATTTTCCTGCCAAGCGTTCTTTTGAACTCCGCCGCATGGGGGGAATACGACTCTCTTTATGCCGCCGCGTTGCTCGCCTGCCTCTGCTATCTGCTGGAAGGCCGACAGTATGCCGCTGTGATGACATTTTCCATTGCATTTATCTTTAAGCCGGAAGCAATGTTTTTTGCACCATTCCTTCTTTTGATGCTTCTGCGCCGGAAAATCCAGTGGAGGAGCCTGTTCATTGTTCCGGCAGTCTACCTTGTTTCAATGCTTCCCGCAGTATTTGCCGGACGCAGCTTCACCGATCTGCTGATGGTCTATTACCGTCAGGCAGGGAATCGCCGCGGCCTGCGGAATGTGCTTCCAAACCTCGCAATCTGGTATCCGAACGGCCTGTCACCCTTTGCAGGGAATCTTATCACAGTGCTTGCAGTTTTGCTAATCCTTGCCATAGTTCTCTACTTCAAGCGTCTTGAGGTTGACATGACAGACGACATGATTGTTTCCCTGGCGCTACTTTCCGTGCTGCTTGTGCCATACGTTTTGCCCTGGATGAACGAGCGCTGTTACTATATGGCGGATGTTCTCTCCGTTATCTATGCATTCTTTTTCCCGGAAAAATTTTATGTGCCGATTCTCACGGTGCTGAGTTCTACCTACGTTGTCTGCCACCATTTGTTCGGTGCGCATTTTATCAACGGAAGGGTTCTCTCCGTGCTGATGTTCTGCTGCCTGCTTTGGGTTGGAATTAGCACCGTGTTCCTTTCGCGGGACGAGAAAATTGAAAAAGTGGTGCGCAGAAAATGGCTGAGCTGAAAATTGTCCCTATGGAAGAGCGTCACCTGGATGACCTTGCGGAGCTTGAGCGTTTATGCTTTTCGGAACCCTGGACAAAACCCGGCCTTGCTATGGAAATTGGCAGGGCGGGAGCTGTCTTTGCTGTGGCAGAGCTGGATGGAAAGACCGTCGGATATGCCGGGATGAACTGTGTGCTGGACGAATGCTATATTGACGACGTTGCCGTTTTTCCGGAATACCGGCGGCTCGGCATTGCCCGCACCCTGATGGAATATCTGATTGGGGAAGCAAAAAAGCGTCATGCGTCGTTTCTTTCGCTTGAAGTGCGTGTTTCAAACAGCGCTGCAAATGCGCTGTACCGAAGCCTCGGATTCCGGGAAGCTGGGCTGCGGCGCGGATTTTATAGCCAGCCGAACGAAGATGCCCTGATTCTGACGCTGTATTTTGAGGGTGTTTTCCAAAAAAGCGGCATTTAAAAAGGAGCAGCGATAATCTATGTCTAACAAAAAATTCAGCTTTTCAGCAAAAGCGGCCTGTTTCCTCGCCGGGTTTGCGGCAGGGCTGCTTTTCTCTCTTCGGAAAGGGATCCACGTTGATATCAGCTTAGGCGGAAAAAACGGTTCGTTCCGCGCCGGGGCAGGCTCTTTTGCGAAAGTCGGGAAGGAGAATACATGAAAATACTCGGAATTGAAAGTTCCTGCGATGAAACGGCGGCAGCCGTTGTGGAGGATGGCCGCACTGTCCTCTCCAACATTGTCGCGTCACAGGTGCCGGAGCACAAGCTCTACGGCGGCGTTGTGCCGGAAATTGCTTCCCGCCGCCACTGTGAGGCAATCTGCGGTGTCGTCCGCGAAGCGCTCGAAAGCGCCGGAACCGGCCTCAGCGGGATTGATGCGGTCGCCGTCACCTACGCACCTGGCCTAATCGGCGCTCTTCTGGTTGGCGTCAATTTTGCAAAGGGGCTTTCCCTTGCAGCAGGAAAGCCCCTCATCCCGGTCCATCACCTGCGCTCGCATATTGCTGCAAACTACCTGACTTTTCCGGAGCTTGAACCGCCGTTTCTGTGCCTTGTTGTTTCAGGAGGCCATACTCATATTGTAACCGTCGACGGCTACACAGAGCTGCGCGTCCTTGGCCGCACGCGCGACGACGCTGCAGGAGAAGCGTTCGACAAAGCCGCACGTGCCATGGGGATTCCCTATCCTGGCGGTGTGGAGCTGGACAGGATTGCCGAAAGCGGCAATCCGAAAGCCTACCGTCTTCCCCGTCCATCCGTGGATGGCGCTCCTTATGATTTCAGCTTCTCCGGCCTTAAGACGCATGCCATTAACCTGATTCACAATGCCAGTCAGCGCGGAGAAATACTTAACATCCCCGACCTTGCCGCTTCCTATCGAAAAGCTGTGGTGGACTGCCTGACACGAAACTTCTTCCTCGCCGCAAAAAATACCGGGGCCAAAAAGCTTGCGATTGCGGGCGGTGTCTCAGCGAATCGGCTGCTGCGGCGCACACTGGAAAGCGAATGCAAAAAACGAGGCCTTACGTTTTACCGGCCGGAGTTGTGTTACTGCGGTGACAACGGTGCCATGGTTGGCGCACAGGGCTACTATGAATTTCTTGCCGGCCATACGGCTGGCGCCGACCTGAACGCCCACGCTGAACTCCCGGTTGAGAAAAGCTATGGGGAAGCCTGAAACGGGGCTGTTTTTCGTGCAGTTCCGGCCAACTCTACGCAGCGTGGAGTAAATTGGAACACTTCGTTCCTTTGCTTTTAGTCGGGATTCTGTTAAACTGAAAATATACATCCTGACGTTAACAGAGGGTGTTTAAATTCTGATTTCAGGTGGGGTGCTGACTTGGATACAATTAAAATAGGAAAATTTATTTCCGAGCGCCGCAGAGCTGCCGGTCTTACTCAGCAGGAACTGGCGGAAAAGCTCAGTGTAACCAATAAAGCAGTCTCCAAATGGGAAACCGGGCAGGGTGCCCCGGATATCGGGCTGCTGACTGAACTGGCAAAAGCCCTTCACGTTACAGTGGATGAGCTTCTCCAGGGGGAAAGCTGTGTTCTTTCTCCCGTTCCCGAAGGGGCGGCTGGCAGCAGCGAAAAGAGAAAGGCAAAATATACCTTACAGTTTGCTGTTACACACCGGCTGCAGCTTCTCAGCGCCAAAACATACTGGCAGGAATTTTATCTTTGGCCACGCCTGCTGTGCCTGTTTGCAGGGATTTTCCTGCTGGCGCTGGCAGTTGCTGCGGCCGGTTTTTCAGCCTTTACATCCCGTTCTGTCTCTCCCCTCCTGACGGTGCTACCGGCAACCGCCGGTATCTGCTGCCTTTTTCTGTGCCTTGAAGGTTATCGGTTCCTGAAGGCTTTTCGGAAGCCCGAAGGGGATTCCTGTTCGGTTCAGTTTACGGATGATGGGTTTACAGTCTCCCGGAACGGAACGGCAAAGACATGGCGCTATGACCGCGTGACAAAGTTTGTGGAAACTGCCGGGTTGCTGGCAGTTTTCTGTGGGCGGGAAGCTGTCTTTCTGCAAAAGCAGTCCCTTCCGGAAGAACAGTGGCAAGCGTTGATGTCTTTTCTCCGCACATCCTGCACAGGGGCAAAATGTGAAACTGCATCCAAAAAAAGCCTAACGCATAGCTTTGGTCTGGTTTTTGCAGGAGTTGCATTCCTTGCTCTGCTGTTTCAGGCCGGGTATCTTATCCTCCATGCAAAGTACAGTGTTGCCTATCAGGCTGAGTGGGTTATGTACCTAATCAATTTTATTGCGATTCTTTTCGCCTTTTTGTCAACTCTTCTCCTTGCCGGGAAAAAACCGGTGGTCCTAGTATGGGTTGGCATCCTCTGCGGGGCCATGACGGTTGCAGACATTACCGGCGCTCTTTCAAACGCCGCCAAGACACAGGACATCTTGTCAGCTTCCCCCGACGGACAGAACACGCTGATTCTCAAGCGTGACATCTCAACCGGGAAAATCATGCAGTACCACAATCCGTTTCTTTGTTTTGCACGTCCCTACCAGCAGTTTTCCTACACGGTATATGGGAACCCGAAAATCCAGTGGCTGACCGGTGATATCTGCGCCATCACCTATGTATCTGAAGAAAACGGGCCTGTCCATCAGATGGTCGCAACTTTTGGCGACCGTGGGCGCGACGCTTCTTATTATGTAGAAGCCGCACTGGATGGCTCCTGGGAACCATCCGGGAAAAACACGGCGGGTTGGAAACTCGTGCGCGATACAAAAGGGATTGTCCTTTCAAACGGCAGTACAGAATACGACTACAGCACCAAGGACTGCGTGCAGTATGGCCTGACGTCTATTGTCCTGTGCAAGAATCAGGTGCCCCAGTGGGCCGTTGCCCTCAACGAGGACTGCAAAATTGATCCCAAAACGTTGCTCGTTTCCTATGGCGGAACATTGACGCTGTGTCAGGTTTCCATGAGCCAAACTGCGCCGCTTGTACTGCGCAGCACAAGCAAATCATCGGGAAGTGACAGCCAGACGCTTCCACAGACGTCGGAAAAAGATACTTACCGTGTGCAGGATGATGTCCTTTCCTTCACATGGGACTATGGCCACCGCTGGACAGCACTAAACCTTTCAAAAGATGCCGTCGGTTCAATTCTTCAGAACGGCAGCGCAACAAAGCTTGCAGACGGGTGCTGGCATGTCTCTGATAATTTCAGCTATGTAATCTTTGGCCGTTCTTCCCTCACGGTTCTGTTCACACCCAATCAGGGCAAAACGTGGGAAACGTATCCCGTAACAGGCAGCAGTGACATTGGCGGCGGCATTGCTTCCCGCTATGTTGTTTTTACCGGCAACGGCTTTGCCGCAGTGGCCGTAGGGCTCGCGGGGACACATGACTATAAGGGTTCACTCCTTTACACGATCGACGACTCCGGAGAAACCTGGAAAAGTCGGCAGACACCCTCTACCCAGACTTTGACTGGAATGAACTTTCTCAGCCCGGAAGTCGGCTACCTCAGCTACACTGACACGGCCGGGGACCATGGCGAACTCTATGAAACGACCGACGGCGGAAAAAGTTTCACCAAAGTGATACTGCCTGCGGGAAGCCTCTCAGAGACCGGGAATTCTGCTGTTTCCGGGCTTGATTTTGGGCAGGTATATGACACGCCTCAGGTACCATATCTGGAAAACGGGGTTCCTGTCCTTTATGTTACCCAAGGGAGTGATGGGGATTTTGGTACCTACCGCGCACGGTACAGCTCGAAAGATGACGGAAAGACCTGGCAATACGTTGACCAGGAAAAGACGCCGTCCAACAGTAATTCATAGCTTTTCATTTTCGTGATGGAGGAAAAATGAGTACAGAAAAATCGAAGCGTCCTTTGGTGATTGCTATTATTGTTTCAGCCTCGGTCTTTGTCCTGTGGGTGCTTGGAAGAAATTTTTTTAACGCCACTTTAAACCCGAACGACCGGGTTTATCAGTATAACCATGCTGTCCAGTACGCAGACGGCACACAGAAGCAGAAAGCACAGGCAGTAGACTGGCTCCGGAAATCGGCGGAACAGGGCTACGCCCCGGCGGAAAGCTTGCTGGGCCTTTACTGCGAAGCAGGCCGTGACGGTGTTGCAAAAAACTCGTCCCTTGCTTTTCAGTATTTCTCCAAAGCCGCTGCGCAGGGATATTCCCCAGCCATTGGATACCTTGGTTCCTGTTATGAGCAGGGTATTGGCACAAAGCAGGACACCAGCAAAGCGGCAAGCCTTTATGAAAAAGGATCCGAAAAAGGCGACAAGTCCTGCGAATACTACCTTGGACTCTGCTATCACAGCGGCACTGGTGTACAAAAGGACAGTTCAAAGGCGGTCGCCTGGCTGACAAAGGCAGCTAATCAGGGATTGGCAGAAGCCAGCGGGGCGCTCGGAACCTGGTATTACAATGGGGACGGCGTCACAAAAGACCAGACAAAAGCGGCGGATTATTTCGTCCGCGGGGCCAACAGCAGTGATGCAAAGTCAGAATATAGCCTTGGAATATGCTATCAGAACGGGGCTGGCGTCGCAAAGGATCAGGCAAAAGCAGTCAGCCTGTTTGCCAAAGCCGCCACACAGGGGTTTTCGGAAGCGGACGACAAGCTTGGGCTTTGCTATGAGAGGGGCGATGGTGTTGCAAAAGATGAAGCCAAAGCCGTGGAATGGTTTCGGAAAGGGGCACAGGCAGGCAATGCCGACGCAGAAGGAAACCTTGGCTACTGCTACACCAACGGCATTGGGGTTGTATGTGACAGTGCACAGGCATTCACATGGTACAGCAAAGCCGCTGCACAGGGCGACGCCATCGGGGAATTTAATGTGGGAATCTGTTACCAGGAAGGAAGCGGCGTTACAAAAGATGGGAAACAGGCTTTCCAGTGGTTCTTAAAATCCGCCGCGCAGGATTATGCGGCGGCTGTCGACCAGGTGGGGGAATGTTATTATTATGGCACTGGTGTGACAGTAGATTACGCAAAGGCCGTGGAGTGGTACCGGAAAGCCGCTGCGCTGAACAACGCACGGGCCTATGAAATGCTCGGCTGGTGTTGTCTAAAGGGCCAGGGTGTCCCTGTGGACTACAACAAAGCGGGAATCAGCCTGCAAAAAGCTGTTGACCTTGGCGACACAGATGCTCAGCGATATCTCTCCCTTCTTATACGGCAGGATGACGGAACATATACTGCTGGCCTTGGCATAAAAGATAAATAAAAAATATGCCTAAAAATCGACATGGTAATATCGCGCTGAAAGAGCAAAAAAAATTTTGATAGTATAAAGACGGGCCGGAATCGGTGTAAATGGACATCGGTTCCGGTTTTTTTCTGCTATCGCCATTTTTCCGCACAGATATTTCCGGAATTGCCACTGTTATAAGTGCATGGCAGGGATCACACACGGATAACCGGTGCAATAGGCCCAGTCTGGATCGAGGCATACTGGTGAATTCCTTCTCTAGGGAAAAGTTTCGCGTCTCCGCTCATTCCGTGACAACTCAAAAAAGTCCCGGACACTACTGAAGCAGTGCCCGGGAAAAAGGGGAATAACTGTTAGAAAGCAAAATATTTTAAGCCGTCCGATAGGACTGAATCTTTGCTTGAGTTGCTTTCAGGCCATCGCTATAAGCCTTCTTGACAGAGTCTGGATTCAGCATCTTATAGCCTTTAATAAAGTCTGCCCAGTTAGCTTCAAAAGCGTCGTAGCTTACGGACATAATCAGCTTTGCCATGCTCTTGCGCTTGTATTCAATCAATCTGTTTTCGGTCTGTTTGACCGGATCACTGGCATCGAGGGAGGTCGAAAGAAATTCACCATTGTGGACAGTTACAAATTGAAAGGCAGAATTTTTCTTCCACGGATCCATGATGCTGGTCCAGCCGTAGTGCGAATAGACGTCCTTGACGCGGTCATCCATGGAAGCGTTCTGGACGGACTCATCATGCTGCACGTTATAGCATTGGTTATTCTTGTCAAATCCACTGGAAAGGCCAAGAAAGAAATAGGAGATATCCGTGCTGATGCCATCATTGAAGTGTGGATCCGAGCCGGTGCCGTTTGCGCAGGCAATATACTCTTTGGTCGGGGTCTTGATGCCTTTGCTGTCTACTGTATAGTGCTTACCCTTGATGCCCCAGCCGAGGAGGTCTTGGCCTTCCTGGGTACAGACCCAGTTGACCATTTCCATAATGCGCTGTGGATTCTTACAGTTCTTGGTAATGACAATGCTCTGGTGATCATAGGAATCAGTAATCTGAGCAATCCGGTTCTGCTTACCGTCAATCATAGACTGAAGCATAATCGGCATGGTAACATACTTCATATTGTCCTTGCCAAGTTTATGCAGATTTTTGTTGATGTCCGGGATTTTCCATGTCACATAGAAGGTGGAAAGCGCCCTTGCGCTGCTGAGCTTCTGCTGAACCACACTGTCCTCGTCAGTAAAGCACTCGGGGTCAAGGATTTTCTCACGGTATAGCCTGTTCCAGAAGCGAATGGACTCCTTGAAGTTTGTTGTGTCAAGGACCGTATCCACAAGCTTTTTGTCAACGGTATCCCACGTCAGGA
>DHOL01000004.1:58254-58519 GCA_002410755.1 Ruminococcaceae bacterium UBA5391
AACGGTATCCCACGTCAGGATGCCGGAGCCTTCCGGATAGCGCCCATGCGCATACAGCTCATACATGTAGTCGCCGAGAACCCAGTCTTCACCGGCCGCCATGACCATACCGAGCGTTGAGTTACCATCTGTCTTCGGATGGGCGGCAAGTCCTCTCTTGAGGAGTTTGATATAGGAATCTTCGTTGAGGAGTTTCGGCCAGTTCTGCTCCTCAAGGATATCACTGCGGACAATCATGTCAAAACGCGGCGTTGTCGCCTGTTCA
>DHOL01000004.1:58820-59107 GCA_002410755.1 Ruminococcaceae bacterium UBA5391
GTATTTTTTTGCAAGCTCACCGATATCCTGTAGGGCACCGGCTTTTACATAGCTCTTATAAATGTCGTTGTCCTGCAGCATCATCATTTCTGGATAGTTGCCTGCCGCCAGCATTTGGGCGGTATGTCCTTTCCAGTCACCGGAATAGCCGATAATTTTAATTGTCACACCAAATTTTTTCCGCAGTTCTTTACCAATATCATTGTCTGTGCTGATGGAGTCCTTGGCACCCGGAATGGTAAACTCAAGGGTCCAGGGCTCTTTGCTCTCTCCGGAACCGGAGGCCG
>DHOL01000004.1:59287-59498 GCA_002410755.1 Ruminococcaceae bacterium UBA5391
GCCCGCAGCCGAAGACGAACCCGCCTTAGACCGAGAGCAGGCCGGTAGCGCCGTACAGGCCATTACAGCGGCCAGTACCAGTGCCAAACCTCTCTTTACTTTCATGGTTCTTCCTCCTAAAAAAATATATTTTTATATCGGGCTTTCCTTCTGCTTCGCCCAATATAGAGACCCACGTAGAAAATCAGCCTTTTACAAAGTACTTTTGCAG
>DHOL01000004.1:59652-65821 GCA_002410755.1 Ruminococcaceae bacterium UBA5391
CCGATCATAACTCCTTTTACAAAGTACTTTTGCAGAAATGGATATACGTACATGATTGGGACAATCGTAATGACCGTTTTTCTTCCCTTTCCTTCAACTGGTCTTCCAGAAGCAAATGTACGACCGACACCGAACTTCTCTACGTAGCAAATTTAAAATTGCCTGTACTTCATGTCTTGTGTTATGCTGTCCATGTAGAAATAACACTTTCCTTCGGCTGAATAAGTTGTAGTAACTTAATTCTAACCGATGCGTTCATTCCTGTCTCTATTTTTTCTTCAACTGCCCAACATATATTGTAGTCCTACAGTACATAAAGTTAATGCCGTAGTCATGAGCTTGATTTCACTTGAGTGCTATTGTATAATATTTTAGAGCAATACCGCACAGAAAATAAGTGCTGAAAATGTCCGCATATAGTAAAATTAGGTTATGAATAAACAGGTGAGTCTGCCCGCTCGGAACGACAAATTGGCTCAGGTACAGACCAAAGGAAAAAGGGAGAAAAAGCCATAAAATGGAAGAAATATATAAAACTTCGCAACAAGCTGATCCTTTTTTACGTTCCGTTTCTGGTAGTTCCACTCTTTTTTGTTGGGTCTTACTTAACCGACATAATCCGCAAAAGGACGATCGAACAGTCAATCCGGATTTGCCAGTAGTCTTCAGATCTAATCACGAATAACCTTTTGCATAAGTTAGATGAGTTTTACACGACAGGCTATGAAATTGTAAGCGACAGTGGTATGAAGGAATATCTCTGCAATATGGATACCAATGACCTTTCCACTTATGAGCTTTACATGGAAGGCGTCCAAGAGCAGATTACAAAAGCCTATTACAGAAGCGAAAAAATACAAATTCACATCTATACAGAGAATAGTAACCTCTCCTCTTGTAACCTACTTATTCGTGATAAGCAGCTGTTTGAAAAAAAGCAAGCGCTTGTGAAAGGGATACTTGGATTCTGTCTATTGGGAACCTTTTCAAATGGCTGCTTCCAATACCTTGCCCGAAAGCGATTTCCGACCGGAATATATGAATTTTTTGATGCCGGTTACCTACTATGACGGCGCTTCCGCCAGAATTATCGGCGTGTTAGGAATCGGCATTGACCTAGATGATCTTTCACAATTTTTGCCCAGTGCTAAAAAATCACAAAATTTTGTTTTCCTAACAAACAGCACAGGACAGAATATTGTTTCTAATACTTCTATGGATAAAAGCTTAAGACACTTATAGCTTCAAACGTCGGCGAGCAGCAGGCCTATGTGGACTACATGGGGAAGCAGTACCTCCTTCTTAATAGTGGGCTGACAGATGAAAAACTGAATCTCTCCGGGTGGAAGCTGACAACATTGATTCCGCTTGACACTGTTTATCAGAGCACAACAGATATCCGGCAGGCCAGCATATTTGCTTGCCTTATCTGCATCCTTGTTGCGGTTCCGCTCCTTGCACTGTTTTCGCGTACCATCACCAAGCGCCTTGAGTATTTGGTCGAAAAAATGGATGACATCAGGCGTGGTAATTATAATGTGTCGGTGGTAGTTCACGGCAATGACGAAATTTCGCGGCTCGGAGATAAATTCAATGATATGCTCCGTACTTTAGACCTACTCACAAAGGAAGAGATGGAAGCAAAGCTAAAAGAAGAACAGCTTGAAAACGCCCGTAAGGAAGCGCGAATTTTTGCACTGGAACGCCAGATTAACCCGCATTATTTGTTTAATACTTTGGAATGTATCCGCATGAGCCTTGTGCTGAAAGGCGATCGTGAGACCGCAAATCTGGTTCAGATATTTGCGAAGAGTTACCGAGAGATGATTGATGAAAGTGAGCAGTCTGATACTCTGCGCGATGAACTTTCGTTTATCAGGGACTATTTTACCATCCATGATTTTTGCTATGGTGGAAAAATTCGCTTAAAGATTGATGTTCCGGAGGACTTACTTTCTTTTCGGATCCCGAAGTTTCTGCTTCAACCTCTGATTGAAAATGCAATTTACCATGGACTCGAACTGAAAGAGAACGGTGGAGAGGTTTGCCTAATTATTCGGAAAGAAGACGGTAACATGGTGTTTTGTGTAAAAGACAACGGTGTGGGAATGAGCGACGAGGAGCTGAAAACTCTTCTCGCTTCGTTGCATTCTTCCAAATCTGTTCGGAAAAATTGCGCAATCCGGAATATAGCTGAACGCCTCACTTTGATCTATGGAAGGCGCGCTTCACTGACAATCCAGAGTCAGCTGAATGTCGGAACGGAAGTCCTTGTAACGTTGCCTGCTGATGGGATGAAGGTGGAAAAACTGTGTATCAAGTCTTGATAACGGAAGACGAAGATCTAATTCGACGTGGCTTTGCAGCATTGATCCCGTGGGAAAAATATGGCTTTTCCATAGCAGCAACGGCGGAAAACGGCTACCGCGCACTGGATATGATGAAAGAACAGTATTTTCATTTAGTTGTTACTGATGTTCGCATGCCACGTATGGATGGACTGGAGCTCATCCGTACCATGCGGGAGAAGGACATCGACTCTGAAGTTATTATTTTGAGCGGTTACCGGAACTTTGAGTATGCACGCACCGCCATTAAATATGGTGTCTGCGATTATCTGCTTAAGCCGATCAGTAC
The DNA here is from genome assembly GCA_002410755.1 of Ruminococcaceae bacterium UBA5391. Classification (GTDB taxonomy): domain Bacteria; phylum Bacillota; class Clostridia; order Oscillospirales; family Acutalibacteraceae; genus Thermocaproicibacter. Next base: position 62,290 of record DHOL01000004.1, read on the forward strand.
CGATGAACTGATTAAGGCTCTTCAGTCTATTCGCTTCCGACTGAACCAGAAGACAGCACAGCAGCAGGAACAAATTTCGGAAAATGGTGAACCCATTGGAGAAATCTGCACGCAAATTTCTGGTTATGTGGAAAAGCACTACAGTGAGGAAATTAGCCTCAGCAAACTGGCAAATAAGTTTCACTATAATGAAACTTATCTCGGGCGTCTATTTCTAAAACGGACGGGTATGACATTCCGGAATTATCTTAATAAAGTTCGGATGGCAGAAGCGGCTCGGCTGCTGTCTGCGGGTCATATGGTTTCCGATACTGCCCAACAGGTTGGGTACCAGGATTTGAATTATTTCAGCCGGATTTTTAAAGCTTTCTATGGTGTGCCTCCGAGTCAATATTACAAGCGAAAATAGATTCACGAATCCAAACGAAAGCGTTTTTAATAGTGTACAATAAAGTTCGCAATTTGAGGGCTCTGAATCAATAAATTACGTTGCGTTTATCAGAAGTGTCTGAATAGACTTTGGGTTTAAGTATGCTGCATCAGCAGTTTGGAAAAGCAAATTGAGATGTTGGAGAATTTTGCGGAACTAATTGGAAGGAATTGCAACCTCGTCAAAAATATGCTGACACCGTATGAAAAACGATGCCAGCATGAGTAGTTCAAAAATATTTTACGACATAGCTCTTTTTTCTGTGTCTATTAACGGAGGGTTTCGTTCAACCTATACAGGGCCAAAAATTTTGTAGTTTTTTACTTCCCTCTCGACGAAATACAAGTTCACGCATAATGGAAGTGCTTCTCTTAGATAGGTTTAACCGGTGTCTCAGCACCATTATGTTTGATAGATTCATCCAATGCATTCAGCACACGCACTGAGCGTAAAAGTTCCGAAATATCCTGCGGCGGGCGTTTCTTGGAAAGCATACCGACAAAAGCGCAAACAGCGTCATAATATGCAAACGTGATATCAAGGGGACGCACAGCTGTTTCCTTACTTCCATAAAGAATACAGTAAGACTTTGGTGTCGCTGAAAAGTTCATTGTCACCGTAAAGTCCGGATATTTTGCAATGGCAATCAAATTATTTTTATGAACATTCGTCGTAATTGAAAGAACATTACTACCAAAAATGGTGAGCAGCATTTCTACCGAATGGGCACCATAAAAATAGATCCCATCATACTGGCAGTTAATATCTCCAGAAAAGTTAAACGTCCCAGAAATGAATTCACCTGCATCATGCATCTTTTGGAACATCCTGCGGAGCATGCGAACATCATCGCAAAATTTACAGACAGAGCCACCGCAGATCATAGAGCCGCTTTCCTTAGCCAGCTTTACAATTGTGAGAGCTTCCTCGTAATCAACTGCGAAAGGCTTATCAATCCAGGCCGGAAGACCAGCCTTTAAAAACGGTTCCGCATGACTAAGATGCACACTGCCCCGCCGTGGAACGACCATAACAGCATCTATTTTTCCGAGCATGTCTTCCGGTTTTGCTACAATTTCAGGGATTTCTTTTTCTTTTGCTACTTCTTTGGTGCGTGCTGCATCCCCGCCCCAGATAGAAACAACCCGCGCATTCAAGGGACGACTTCCATCTCTCAGTGGCAGATTCATATATCCAGAAAAAATTTGTGAATGCGTATTTTCTGAACCAACCATTCCAACTTTAATCATTTGATATATCCTCCTTGATTTCATTATATTTGGCTGCTTGGACTTTGCACTTCTATGACATTTCCTCCGCCTTTTCACCCTATTAAAGAAAGGCTTTTTGTTTCATCATTAAAAGTATCATTGTGGTCAATCTTTATCTTATTATTATTATTGTACAATTGTACATTAATTTGAATTCAGCTGTGAATGGCAAACGATACTTTAACCCATGACAAAAGATACTTATTTTTATGGGTAAAAAGGCCTTTTTTTAGAGATTGCTCCAGTCTGTCAAAAGAGGTTATAGCAAAACGCCCCTGCAAAAAAAGGTGGAGCAACCATCCCAAAAGGGTTGGCGTTGATATGTGTTCCATCTTTTGCTATTTTGCAACGAAAAGGGCCCAGCTTTCACTCAATGTCAGTAAGATAGTTAGAATTGAGGGGCCCTTTTCAACAGGCTGCTTCTTCTCAGAACATGGGGAAAACTTTCATTTCAATTCGCCCAGCTCAGGGGCTCACACATACGCGGATACGGCTGATCGTCTCTTTAGAAAGCTTCAGAGAAGCAGCTTTGGCGTTGGCCTCCACCTGAGGAACCGAGCTTACCGCCGGTAAAACATGCGTCATGCCCGGTATGGTAAGCATATAGGCGAGAACGAGTTGTGTCATGGTGACGCCTTCACCACGGGCGATCTCGGCGAGTGTAAGTAGCTTAGCGTGATAATCCGAGTTTGCGTAAAGCTTGCTTTTTTGGTCAAAAAGTCTGTCTCCCCTGCCGATTTTTGTGGGGTCATTATAGCGGCCGGTCAGCAGACCTTCTGCAAGCGGGCTCCACGCAAAAAACGAAATCCCTTTTTCCGCACACCAAGAAAGCACACCGGGCTTATCGGCATGTTCGCCGCGCAGAAGGTCGAAACCGTTCTGCACCGCGGCAATGCGAGTACGGACGCTGCCACAGCGCTTCTGTACTTCCTCGTAGGTGCGCAGATTGCTCATCGTAAAGTTGGAAACAGCGAAATAGCGAACCATATCCTGACGGACAAGGTCTTCTACCGCCGCAAAGCTTTCCTCCGGGTCAACATGCGGGTCGAAAGCATGAAAATACAGCAGATCAATGTGGTCGGTCTGAAGGCGCTCCAACGAGGCACCGACCGCATCTATGATGTTCTGCCGGGAAAGGCCGGCATGGTTCGGCGTGCAGCCGTCCATCAATCCACCGATTTTCGTAGCAAGCACAATATCCCGGCGGAGAGATGGATTCGCGGCAAACCAGCGGCCGATTAACCGCTCCGAATTGCCGGAAGATTCATTGTAACGGTTTGCAGTATCCCAAAGCGTAACGCCCAATTCCCACGCACGGTTAAAAATTGAAAATGCTGCACTCTGCCCCACGCGCGAGCCGTCGCCTGTTTCCGGTAGGCCGAATTTCCAAGTACCGAGGCCAACTAAGCCTGCGGCAAGTCCAGTATGGCCGATACGGCGGTATGGCATGCCATGGAAGCTATCGGATTCAAATGCTAGACCATATAAATTGCGATTTGGTTCCAGATATCCCATTGTGTATTTCTCCGTTTCTTAAAGCCATGCACTAGAAATAAAAAATTGCTCGGCAAATAAATGTCCTTTTTTCACGGCTTATTTTTTATTGCTTATTATAGCGCCATGCGCGGACGGGCGCAAGTCACAGGCGCTAAAATCTTTGTTTTGGTAGCCACGCTGACCTGAGCCAAAACCGGCAGGCCGTGTGGCCCTTCCGCAGAACCGGAAAAATATTTGCAGAGCTGCCGGTCAGCCGAGAGGGTTTTCCCACGGGAGCTGAGGAAGGCAGCGCCAACCGGCAGACTTTAATACAGCAGATACAAAATTTTGGTTT
>DHOL01000041.1:0-367 GCA_002410755.1 Ruminococcaceae bacterium UBA5391
GATGCCCTGCAGCTTGTGCGGGCCTGGCTTGCCGCCCGAAAGAACCGGTGAGGAAGCAGGCTCCACAGCCACTATTTTAACACTTGAATTTTTCTCTTTCAAGTACTGTGCAACGCCCGTGACGGTGCCGCCTGTGCCGACGCCGGCGACAAAAATATCTACCTTGCCGTCAGTCTGCTCCCAGATTTCCGGGCCGGTTGTCAGACGGTGGGCCTTTGGGTTGGCGGGGTTAACAAACTGGCCGGGAATAAACGAATCTGGTGTCTGCTTTGCAAGCTCGTCGGCCTTTTCAATAGCGCCTTTCATGCCCTTTGCACCGTCGGTCAGCACCACTTCGGCCCCATAGGCTTTCAGCAGGTTCCGGCGC
>DHOL01000041.1:488-1141 GCA_002410755.1 Ruminococcaceae bacterium UBA5391
CAGGTTCCGGCGCTCAATGCTCATAGTCTCCGGCATTGTGAGGATGATGCGGTATCCTTTTGCCGCAGCAACGGCTGCCAGGCCGATTCCGGTGTTTCCGCTTGTCGGCTCAATAATGACGGAGCCGGGCTTGAGTTTGCCATGCTTTTCTGCGTCCTCAATCATGTAGCGCCCGATGCGGTCCTTTATGCTTCCAGCCGGACTGTAGAATTCCAGTTTTGCGGCAATCGTGGCTTTGAGGCCGTGAATCTTTTCGTAGTTGGAAAGCTCGACAATCGGGGTATTGCCAATCAGGTCAAGAATACTTTTTGCAATCATAAAAAATCCTCCATTTCGATTACATACTAATTATATATGTTTGATATAAATATCATATGCGCAGAAAAACAGTTTGTCAAGAGGAAAATCATTAAAACATATATTTTTAATATAAATTTGATTTGCTTGACTTATCAGATAAAGGAAATTATGATTAAATTACTGAAAATTGTCCCGAAGGGAAGAAGACCATGAGAATTTCATCAAAAGGGCGGTACGGCCTTGCGGCATCCACCATTCTGGCGCGGAACTATGCAGGCGGCGCCTACCTGACAGTTGCAAGTCTTTCCGGGGAACTTGGCGTTTCAAAAATTTATCTGGAGCAGGTATTTGCG
>DHOL01000041.1:1415-10226 GCA_002410755.1 Ruminococcaceae bacterium UBA5391
GAGCAGTCTGTTGCCGGAAAGGCCGCGGATATTGAGCGCGCAATGCAGGAAACGGTGTTTTCTGCAATAGACCGGGCAATTTCCGGCATGCTTTCTAAGATTACCCTCTATGACCTTGCAGCAAAAGCTGAAGAGTACCGGAAAGCCGAAGCTTATATGTTTTATATCTGACAGCGGCTGTTTCGGGGCAAGCCGGGATTTATTCGGAAGAAGGGCGGTTCATGGGTACGGAAATTACCTATTTATACCACAGCGCTTTTGCGGTAAAGACCGCCGCGCATTTCCTGATTTTTGACTATTATCTTGATACACCGCATGGGGCGGGCCTTTCCGCCGGTGTAATCAACCCGGAAGAGCTACAGGGGACAAATCCTGTCGTCTTTGTTTCCCACCGGCATCCCGACCATTTCAGCCCACGCATTTTTTCCTGGCGCAGTATGGCCCCAACCATCCGCTATGTGCTTTCCGATGATGTCCGCACGCGGGAAGATGCCGTGCGGCTCCGCCCCGGCCAGACAGCCGGCTTTGGCGGCCTGACGGTGCAGACGCTTCGCTCCACTGATGAAGGCGTTGCATTCCTCGTCAAAACCGACGGACTCTGCATTTACCATGCCGGAGACCTGAACTGGTGGAAGTGGAAGGAAGACACGCCTGCGGATCGGGAAGAAGCAGGCCGCGCATACCGCCGGGAGATTGATACGCTTCGGGGTGAGCGGATTCAGCTTGCGTTTGTGCCGGTCGATCCACGAGAGGGGGCGGATGCCCTGCTTGGAATTGATTATTTTATGAGTGCGGTTGGAGCAGACTTCGTTGTGCCCATGCACTCCTTCGGGGACACTTCCTTTTTTGATATTCTGAAGACTGACCCGCGCACGGAGCCGTACCGGCAGAAAATCCTGTTTTACCGGGACCGCGGAGATAAAATCGACCTGAACATCTGAAAAGTATTGCCTGCCCCTTGTATTGCAACAGCGTAAAAGCAGGGCCGGATGGGATATGATTTCCCACCCGGCCCTGTCCGTATTTATGCCCTTGGCAGCGTTGCACGGATGCAAAGCCCTCCGGAAGGGAGGTTCTCGGCACTGATGATTCCTCCGTGTGCCCGGATTACGCTTTCGCAGATTGAAAGGCCGAGGCCGGAGACTTTCCGCCCGCGGTCCGTTGTGAAGAACGGCTCAAAAATCTGCCCGATAATGGCGGGCGGGACACCGTGCCCGTTGTCACTGAAGAGGAAGACGATGTTGTCATCCTCGCGCTCACAGGTAAGGTGCAGTTCCAGATGGCTGGCACCTGCGTGCTGGATGCTGTTGTCAATCAGGTTGCCGAAAAAGCGACGCATATGGTCAAAATTGCAGCGGATTTTTTCGTTTGGGCAGCGGCAGTCCACGGTAAGCTTTACACCGGCGTCGGAAAGCTCGTCCTGATATTCGCGGCGGACTGCTTCACAGAAATTCCCCATTTCCATCAGGGACTTTGGCGCATTCTCATGGATATCCGCTTCAAGATATTCGTCAAATTCGTCCACAATGCCCTTGATTACGAGGGCTTTGTCGTAGATATTGCGCAGGTACTGCTTCTGCTTTTGTTCCGGGAGCTCCGCCGAGAGGAGACGCTCGGAAAAGCCCATTACGGAAGTGAGCGGCGTTTTAATGTCGTGGGAGATTGAGGCAACAAGACGGTGCTCCGCGTGTTCCTTGTCTTCCTGAACACCGACCATTTCCACAAATGTATTTTGCAGTTTCCCAATTTCATCCTGGCGGCTGCTCTTTTTGGGGGAGACACCATGCTCGTAGTATTCACGGATGGTTCGCCGCAGGCCGACAATCGGGGCAAACACAAGAAAATAAAGCAGAATGGCAAGGACGACAAAAGCGCCGATGTTCATCAGGAACAGGCCGACTGCCGCACGCTGCTGGAACTGCCGTGTCACGTCGTCTACATTGATAGGAGTGTTCCATGCCCTTACTGTTAGGTACCTGCCGTCTGAAAGCTTCGCCTTTGTGCTGCTGGAAATCAGGAAGCGGTTTTCTTCCCGAATCTGGCTGCTCTCAAACAGCAGGGTGCCCTTTTCATCCCAAACTTCGCAGAAGAAGCCATGTGCTGTGGCGTATTCATCCAGCCCGCTGCAGTTTCCCCTGCTGCTTTTCAGGTAGTCCGCCGCAGACTTTGCGTAGTTGTCTGCTTCCGTAAAAATCTGTTGATATTTTTTGCCTGAGAAATTGCGCAGGTAGTTAAGAAAACCTTGGTACATCATCAGCGCGCTCAGCGCTGCAACCGCAATTAGGGCGAGAAGCGCTTTGTGTGAAAGCCTGCTGGAAATCCAGCCGATGCGCGGGTAGTCGCTCCTGTCAGTCCTTTGCTTTTTTTTCATTGTTTATTCCCATTGCCTTTTCATCCACGTAGCCGCTTTGCGTTACAAAGCGGTAACCAGAACCCCAGATAGTTTTAATGTACTGCCAGTTGGGGTCCAGCTTTGCGCGAAGGTTTTTAATATTGATTGCGACGGTACCCATGTCACCATATTCAGTTTTCCATACGTCGCGGTAAATTTTCTCACGGGAAAGCGTCTGGCCCGCATTCTGCATCAGGTAGGCAAGCAGCTCAAACTCTTTTGTAGAAAGCTGCACGGGCTTCCCGGCCTTACGGACGCTCATGTCTTCCCGGTTGAGCGCAATGTCCCCAACCTGGAGGACGGCATTTTCCCGTTTTGGTGCAGCAGCGCGGTTTTCCCGCCGCAGGTGCGCGTTGATGCGCGCGACAAATTCCTCCAGCACGAACGGCTTTGTCAGGTAGTCGTCTGCGCCGAGCGAAAGGCCGTTAACGATGTCTTTGGAGGAATCTTTTGCGCTCAGAAAGAGAATGGGGCAGCGTACGCTGTCACGGATACGCCGGCAGACGTCAAGGCCGCTGATTCCTTTCATCATGACATCGAGAATAATCATATCAAAGCTTTCTTTTGCAAGGATGCGCAGGCTTTCTTCGCCGGAGGAAGCTGTGACGACGGTATAGCCGTTATCCCCGAGTACATCGGAAAGCAGGATCAGGATGGAACTGTCATCATCCACAAGGAGAATTCTGTTGCCCATGGTTTTAATCTTTATCGTCCTTTCTATATGGCCCGGGCGCAGGTACCCGGGCCATGCCATGCTTGTCCCTTACTTTGATTATACTGGATTCCGCTTTTTGAGTCTATTAAAAATCATGAGAAAATGTGCAGATTCATTGACAAAGAAAAAATTTTTTCTATGATTGGTAGTACTGATAAATATTTCACGGCACTCCCGAACGGGAAATTGGAAGGTTGATGAATTTGCTTCAGAAATTTGCTCATGCCCTGACACGCCGGCCGAAACTTGTGCTGGCTGTCGCAGTGCTATTGATTATCCCCGCGGTTATTGGAATGGCCGCGACAAAGGTTAATTATGATATTCTTACTTACCTGCCGCCGGACTTGGAGTCGTCCAAGGGGGAAAAGCTTCTGGAAGACCCGTTCCATGATGCCGCAACCTCCATGCTCATCGTGAAGCATATGCCTTCCGAGTATACGGATTCGCTCCGCAAGTCCATTGAAAAGGTACCAGGCGTAGCGCGTGCCGAGTGGCTTTCCAGCCTGGTTGGCATTCAGGTGCCGACCAGCATGATCCCGGAAAACCTTCGGAAGATCTTTTATTCCGGAGACTCCACCCTGATTATCATTCAGTATGACAAACCGGGCGCTTCCACTGAGACAATGGAAGCGATTGGAAAAATCCGAAATCTCTGCAATAAGCAGTGCTACCTTGCCGGGATGTCCGCCATTGTAAGGGATACCAAAGAGCTGGTTGATGAGGAATTGCCGCAGTATGTTGGCCTTGCGGTGCTGCTTTCTTTCATTGCCATGTCCCTTACCATGAAGTCGTGGATTCTGCCGATTGCGTTCCTGCTGGATATTGGCCTTGCAGTGCTTTACAACTTCGGCACGAATGTTTTCTTAGGGCAGATTTCCTATGTGACCATGGCGATTGCAGGTATCCTGCAACTCGGTGTCACCATGGACTATTCAATTTTCCTTTATAACCGTTACCGTGAGGAACAGAACAACTATGACGACAACAAGGATGCAATGGCAAAAGCCATTGAAGCGGCAATATCGTCGCTTGCCGGCAGTTCCCTTACAACGATTGCCGGTTTTCTGGCGCTCTGCTTTATGCGTCTGCTGCTCGGGCGCGATATCGGCATTGTGATGGCGAAGGGCGTTGTGCTTGGTATCCTGACGGTTGTCTTTGTGCTGCCGTCACTGCTGCTTGTGCTTGACAGGCCAATCGAAAAGTACCAGCACAAGGTGTTTTTACCGGACTGCTCGGGCCTTAACCGCTTTATCATTAAGCATAGCAAGGCGTTTGTTACCATTTTCCTGCTGCTGTTTCTCCCCGCAGCCTATGCACAGAGCCATGTGCCCGTCTACTACAAGCTGGACCTTGCCATGCCGCAGGATCTGCCGTCCATTATGGCGACAAATAAACTGCGCAAAGACTATGACATGGCTACGACGCACTTCGTCCTGGTCCATGACAGCATCGGCAGCCAGAAACTGAAGAAAATGACGGATCAGATTGAGAAAGTGGACGGTGTGGAGTCGGTGCTTTCCTACAGCAAGTTTGTCGGTCCGCAGATTCCGGATTTCTTTGTCCCGGAAAACATCAAAGGTGCCTTTAAAGAAGACGGTATGCAGATGATTATGATAAACTCGAAATATGTTGCGGCAACGGAGGAAGTGAACAGCCAGCTCAGCGAAATTTCAAAAATTGTTAAGAACTATGACTCAAAATCCATCATAACAGGCGAAGCGGCCATGACAGACGACCTCATTACAACGGCGAACGTCGATTTCAAGGTGACGAGTTACATTTCCATTGCGGCAATTTTTGCGATTGTCATGATTATCTTCCGATCCCTTACCGTACCAGTTGCACTGGTTGGCTCCACTGAACTTGCCATCTTCATCAACGAGGGCGTCCCATACCTTACGAATGTCTCTATTCCATTTGTGGCGCCGACGGTGATCGGCTGCGTGCAGCTTGGTGCTACGGTAGACTATGCCATCCTGATGACAAGCCGGTTTAAGGAAGAAATCCAGAACGGGCACGGACGCCGCGAGGCAATCCAAATTGCTTCGACAACATCCGACGACTCGGTTATTGCAAGTTCGCTTGTGCTTTTCTGCGCGACGCTCGGCGTTGCACTGATCTCCCGCGTGGAGATTATCAGCAGCATCTGCGGTATGCTTGCACGCGGCGCACTGATTTCCGCCGTTGTTACAATTTTCATCCTGCCCTCTGTGCTCTATGTCTGCGAACCGATTTTTGCGCATACAAGCCTTTGGTGGAGGACGCCGAAGCCGCAGAAAAAATACCGCGGCCTGAGAAAATCCGTATGAAAAGGAGTAATGCTACTGTGCTGCATCAATTAAAATCCCGCCGCTTCGGGAAAACTGGGAAACGGGTCCTGTCTGCTGTCCTCTGCGCGGCGGTTGTTTCCGGGGCACCGGTTTCCGCTTTTGCCTCATCAAGCTCATCGGTTTCCCCTTCCTGCGACGAAGCATACTATGGGACTCTGGACTACTATGGCAACCTTACGGACGGCGGTGTTGTAAAGAGCTACCGGCTGAACGGTTCCAGTACCATTCATGACTATGGGACGTATGACAAGGTCATCAACATGACGGACAGCGTTAAGCCGACGATTTCCGGCGGAAAGGTGACCTTTGATTTTTCAAATGACAAAGATAAGCCGGACGCCTTTTATTTTGAAGGCAAGACCTCAAAACCTTTTCAGAATCTGCCGTGGACGGTAAAAATCTCTTACCGGCTGAACGGTGCCGACGCAAAGGCGGAAGACCTTGCGGGGAAGACTGGCCTTGTAGAAATCAATGTTGACATTGTGCCGCAGAGCAGCGCTTCCGACTATTTTAAAAACAACCTCGTCCTTGTTGGCATGAGTTCATTCAATGCAAATGATATTGTTTCACTTGAGGCGGAAGGTGCCCAGGTACAGCTTCTCGGAAACCTTCGCACCGTAACGTTCTTGGCCTTGCCGGGCGAAGAGCAGCACATCAGCATCCGTGTGGGGAGTAACAGCTTTTCCTGCGACGGGCTGACGTTCCTTGCCGTCCCTGCTACGCTTTCACAGCTTGGCAAAATCTCGACGCTGCAAAAAGACAAGAGCAAGGTGGAAAATTCGTACCAGGCAATCTGCAACAGCCTCGATGTTGTTCTCAACACGATGGAAGGCATGAGTGGAAGCCTTGAAAAATCGGCCGAAGGCCTTGACGAGCTGAACCGGGCACGCGCGATTATTTCCGCCGGCAGGTCAAGCGTTTCCAGCAGCATGGACTCGGCACTGTCTGGATTGGACGTGTTTGCAAGCACGCTCAAACCGCTTGCCGGCGGGGTAGATGCGGCGGAAAAGGTACTTTCGGATATGGCGCCTCAGCTTGCAAGCCTTACCTCCAGCGCAGATTCTGTTAAATCACAGCTTTCTAATATCCGTACAGCAATCTCGAATGTGCAGGGTGACATGAACCAGCTCAGCGGCCTTTCAAAAGCCGCCGGTGCCAGTGCGTCAGGTGCAAAGCGCATTGTTGCCGGTGCGCAGATGGACCTTGCTACCCTCAGTGCGGACCTGAAGGGTCTGCGCAGCAGCCTTTCCGGCTTAAACGATACTGTCAACCTGATTTCTGGTGATCTGCCGACTTCCTCAAGCAGTGAGCTTTTGAAGCTGCTCCGTGCGGAAGCACAGCCAATTTCCGGGCTCAAGGCGAAAGTTGACAACGTCAATGCGGCATATACCCAGTATGAAGCGCTGAAAGAAGCACAGCCGGCACTTTCCGGCCTGTCTTTTAAAGACTTCCTTGCAAAGGATACGGACCTTAAAAATCTGCCTGCCGTGGAAGCCGGAGCAAAAGCCGGCGAAGCGGCTGCACTTTGGGACCTTGAACAGGAATTCAACAGCTCGGCGAAACTGGATAATATCCTTAATGAAGTGGAAAAGCTCTATGACACCAATATTCCGGCCCTACAGGAACAGGCAAAAACCATTGCTGCCCTGCACGATACAGCATACCCGGCATATCTGAAAGCTGCCGGAAAAACGGAGAAAGAAATCCCGTTTCAGCAGTTTCTGATGACTGGCCTCAATTCAGTGACCGGAAAGACAAACCTTTCGGAACTGGATGCCGGAAAAGCCAGCCGGTTCTGGAATCTGATGCAGGATTTCGGTGGAACCAGCCGCTTTGAAGAATTCCTCAGCCGTGCATCTAAAATCTATCGAGACGACCTCTGCCTTGACCAGCTGGAGCAGGCAAACCAGATTGCCAGTCAGTACCAGCAGGCGGTAAAACAGTACCCATCCCTTACCCTTGCGCAGTTCCTTCAGCAGGCAGCGGCAAAGCAGGGCATTTCCCTCAGTAGTACAGACGCCGCTGAGCAGGCAACGGAAATCCAGCAACTCCTGCAACTCGAAAAGAAAATGGCCGCGGATTCCGACAAAAATCATACCCTTGAATCTTACCTGAACCAGATCCAGTCCGTCATTGACGCCGGAAACACCGATATCCGGACGATTGATACCCAAATTGAGAAGATCAATACGGCTGTCAATGCTATGAAAGCCGCCATCATCCCTGTCCTTTCAAGCCTTGAAGACGTATCCGGTACGCTTGCGGAACCGGGGCTGATTGGTGATATCCGGCAGATGAATACGTTGCTCGGCAGCCTCCTGTCTGCACTTGACTTACATAAAAATGACATCCCTGCGGCCGTTAGCAGCATAAACGGGCTTGGCACGGCAGTTTCGGGACTTTCGGGGAGCCTTGAGTCGTCGCTGGATACGTTTGAGGCGCTGAACAGCGCAGTCAGTCAGAGGCTTCCACAGGTAAGCGGGGCACTGGACAACATGAAAAAGGCATCACAGGGTGCGGAAGCAGCCATAACCGGTGTAGACAGTGCCCTGCGCTCTATAAAATCTCTTGCGGAGCAAAGCAGCCCGCAAATGGATTCCGGTGCAGAAAAAACACTCACGGGAATTTCTGATACACTCCGCCGCGCCGCACAGGGCCTTAGCCAGACTGGTACGCTCCGCAGCGCAAAACAGACTCTTACCGACCTAATCGATGAAGAATGGAAAGCCCACACTGGTGGGGAGGACAATCTTCTGAATATGGATGCCTCAGCACAGCCTGTATCCCTTACCTCGGGACAGAATGAAACACCAAAAAGCATTCAGTTTGTCCTCCGCACAAAGGAAATCAAAGCTTCTCAGACTACGGAAAAGCGGTCTACAACAACCTCTCAGCAGAAGGCGCCCTCCAGTTCCGGCGGTTTCTGGCAACGCTTCGGCGGCATTTTTGTCGGCCTCTGGAACGGCTTTATCGGGCTGTTTCAGCACTGACACCCGAATCCCAAGCCGTTAAAGGAAAAAGGGCAAGCCTGTCCTGCCATAAGATATGATTTCCCATCAGACTTCCAGCTGCTTAGTGTGCAGCACGGTATAAACCGGCTTCCTGCCGCCAAGCTCGGATTTTATCAGGGAAAACTGCTCTACGGGGACGCGCATCACAGGAACTGTGAGTGTCCGGCGGCTGTAGCCTTCCCGAAGGATTGCCTGCCGCACCAGGGTAAGGTGCGGACGGTAAGGGGATGTCCCTGTGCGAAATCCGCGTTTCCGAAGTTCTGCACAAAGGGAAGTGTAAAGCGTCTGAAGCTGTTCGTCAACTTCTACACCGGCCCAGCAAAGATTGCTGCCCGTATGCCGGAAAAAGCCTACCCCGCCGAT
>DHOL01000041.1:10399-10935 GCA_002410755.1 Ruminococcaceae bacterium UBA5391
AAAACCCTCCCCCGCCGATGCAAAGGCTAAACCGCTTTACTGAAACGGAGTCCATTGCGGCGCACGCTTCTGTGAGCCTTGTCCCGGAAATTTCACCAAGGAAGACCAGTGTCAGGTGCAGGTTTTCCTGCGGCGTAAAACGCCCCTGTACGAAGCAGGGCTTCATTTTGTCCATTGCGGCACAGAGTAAGTCCTTTACCGTTTTGCCGAATTCGATTGCGTAAAACAAACGCATTTGAAATCCCGCCTTTCTGTATTACTATCCGATAGCTGCGTGAGTGCGCATCATACGCTTTTTCCACACGCGAAGAGATTGGTTCAAAAAAAAGTGCCGCCCCCCTTTCGGGGACGGCGCCTATTTCCTTTCCATGGCTTGCCTTTGGTATTTCAGCCTGGTTGCAATGCCACCGCGAATATGGCGCTGCGCTTTGTTGTACTCCAGGACGGCTCTCACTTTCCGATACAGCGGAGGGTCAATCGTTTTCAGCCTTTGCGCAACGTCTTTATGTACGGTGCTTTTGCTGACGCCGAATTTT
>DHOL01000041.1:11125-17462 GCA_002410755.1 Ruminococcaceae bacterium UBA5391
TGCTGACGCCGAATTTTTTAGCCGCAGCCCGCACGGTAGTCCCGCTCTCGGCGATATATTCGCCAAGCTCCACAGCCCGTTCCTCAACAATGCCTTTCACTGCTCCACCCTCCAAACGTTTCCGGTTGCTAAAGGGTATGCGTGAAAGGAAGAATTTAGTACAGGCGCGTGGAAATCCATCAAACAGATTCAGCAGGCGGAGGGGATGGATTTAGACAACCTGAAAAATATAGAACTTAAGATAATCTGTTTCGGGTACATTCCAGAGGACAGGATGATCCGGAGCTTGCTGGCGCGCTTCCACCTGGCGCAGGGAGACCTGCGCGTCCGCGGCAGCGGAACGAAGCATTTTCCGGAAAAGCTCATCTGTCATAAAATGCGAGCAGGAACATGTTGCTAAGTATCCTCCGCGCGGAAGAATTTTCATTGCGCGGTAATTGATTTCCTTGTAGCCGCGCTCAGCACCCATGACCGTCTTACGGGACTTTGTGAAGGCAGGCGGGTCCAGAATGATAAGATCATACTGCTTTTTTGCAGTCTCCGCAAGGCGCGGCAACAAATCGAAAACATTGGCGACCTCGAAGTCAATCTTTTCTTCCAGCCCATTCAGCCGGGCATTTTCCTTTGCCACTGAGATTGCCTTCTCAGAAATATCAACAGCATGGACATGTTCTGCCCCTGCGCGGGCCGCATTCAGCGCGAAGGAGCCTGTGTCGGTGAAGCAATCCAGCACATGCCTTCCGGGGCAAAGCTTTGCCACAGCGCGCCGGTTGTACTTTTGGTCAAGGAAAAAGCCCGTTTTCTGGCCATTCTCAAAATCTACGGTATATTGGATGCCGTTTTCCGTGATTTCTGTTTTTGTTGAGTCTGGAACCGGCAAATTTGTCAAGGGGAAGAACCCCTTGTTCTGTTCCATGCCTTCCAGACCGCGGATAGCAGAATCATTGCGCTCATAAATGCCGTCAATTTTCTGCCCGTCTTCCGTCAGCACGCGGTACAGCAGCGGAAACAGCATCGGCTTCAGCTTTTCAATGCCGAGGGAAAGAGTCTGAGTCACAAGAATATTGCTGAAGCGGTCTACTGTCAGGCCGGGAAAAGAATCCGATTCCCCAAAAATGATCCGGCAGCACGAAACGTCTGTTCCCATTACGGCTTTGCGGTATTCCCATGCATAGCGCAGACGGCGCTCAAAGAATGCTTCATCGAAAGCGTCGTTGGTATTGCGGGAAATCAACCGGACACGGATTTTGGAATGGTCATTGAAAAATCCGGTTCCCAAATAAGAGCCTTTCAGGCTTACAACATCAACAAGGCAGCCGTTTTCATAAGGTTCCGCTGAAACGACCTCGGTATTATAGATCCATGGGTGACCTGAAACAATACTTTGTTCTGCTTTGCGCGTTACAATAACTTTTGGAAAAGTCCGCCCTTGCTTCATTCCTGTATGATCCTCCCTGTTGCAACAGGCGTAGTTCAGCATGCGCCGTTTTTTCTATTCTTTATTATATCTGCTTAACTGTGCATTTTCAATTCCATTTGGCTGTAATTCTGTATAGATTTGCTTTTTTACTTGTCATTTTTGTACTGTTGCGATATAGTGTAAAAATAAGGAAAGATAAACTGTTAAGGGGGAGCCTACATGAAAAAGGCATTGATTTTTATAGCCCTTGCCGTCCTTATTGCCTGTATGGGCTGTCAGGCGGTGCAGAGCAAGAAGTGTACCAATGCATTTCTACAGCGAGCGGTTTCTTCGGAAACGCCGGCTGTTTTTCCCCCTTTGTCTTCCGGCATGGAACTGGAAGCGGAACCAGCCCTGCTTTCGTCAAGCCAGGCTTCAAAACTGCCAGCTGACCTTGTAAAAACGGCAGTCCCTCTTGACTGGAATAAATACCATCTTAAAGACTTCAACCTCAAGACAGTCAATGGGAAAAAATATCATGAATTTGAGATCTGGGATGAAGACTATGCTGTTGGGCCGTTTCTCCTTGTTGATCCGGAAGACGGTAGAGTTTACTCCTGGGCTTCTTCGGACAGCAAGTTAATCTTGGCTGCGGAAGACAAGGCATTCGATAAAACCCCACATACAATAACCGGCGTGATAAAAGATAGTGCCATGATGAGCATCCTCCTCAAAACCGATGACGGAAGTGAGCTTACAGTCCGCAGGCTTGGCGTGAATACAACGGGACTAAAAAGCATGGTTATCGGGGCGAAGATCAAGGTTACTTACACCGGTATCATCAAGGGAAGCAGTTTGACCCGTGCGTTCGTCACAAAGCTTGAAAACGTGACATAATTAGATCCCCTGGGAAATGGCATAAAAGAGGCCCGACCGCATGGTACAGTGAGAAAATATCTGCATCTGCGGCCGGGTCCTTTGCTGCCGGTAAAGCATAGCTTCAGGATAGCGGGAGCGGGACAAAAGCACGCCCGTATCCGTCCGGCACATAGCCGGGAATATTGTGCCGGACAGCGACATCAACCGGCCAGTTTGGATTGTGGAGCAGTTCACGGCCAATCACAACGAGATCAGCCTTGCCGCTTGCAAGAATATCTTCCGCTGCATTTTCATCGGTAAACATCCCCACGGCAACTGTCGGGAGTCCGCACTTTTCGCGCAGACGCGCTGAGAGGGAAATCTGAAAAGCGTCATCGTCTTTTTTTTCGGACAGGACCAGACCGCCGGAGCTGACATGGACAAGGTCAATAAGGGATTTTACCTGGTTTACAATTTCGAGCACTTCGGAAGAAGTGTCCGTGCAACCGTAGCAATCGCGTGCGGAGACACGGAGAAGCACAGGGCACTCCACAGGCCAGTCCTTCCGGACTGCTTCGAGGACTTCGCGCAGGAAGCGCGTCCGGTTTTCCAGGCTGCCGCCGTAGCGGTCGGAACGGTGGTTCGTTTTGGGGGAAAGGAATTCATGCAGCAGATATCCGTGCGCAGCGTGAATTTCCAACGCATCGAAACCAGCTTCCGACGCCCTGCGTGCCGCCTCACCGAAAGCGGAAACCACATGGGAAATGTCCTCCTGCGTCATTTCATACGGAATGCGGTAGTTCTTTCCGTAGCAGATGGCACTTGGCGCATACAGTTTCCCGCTCAAGAGGCGGCTCTTTCGGCCTGCATGGCTAATTTGCAATGCGGCTTTTGCACCGTATTCATGGCAGGCGTCTGCCAGCCGCTTCAGTTCATGCGCCTGCGATTCGTTCCAGATGCCGAGGTCGTGGTCTGAGATGCGTCCTTCCGGAAGCACGGCGGTGGACTCCACGATAATCAGCCCTGCGCCCCCCAGCGCGCGTGTCGCATAGTGGCAGAGATGAAACAGAGTCGGAAAACCATCCTGCGTTGCATGGTACATGCACATCGGCGGCATTACAATGCGATTTTTCAGTTTGAGACCTTTCAGGCGGTAAGATTCAAAAAGTTTCATGACAATACAGTTCCTTCCTTCAGCCCGGGTTTTCGCCGCCCGGCGTAAGAATCATCTGATGGTAGGGAAAATCCCGGAAACCAAGTTTCCGGTACAGGCGGATTGCGCTTTCATTTGCAGGTTCTGCTTCCAGGCGAAAGCGGCGGGCCTTTCCGGAGTACTCTGTGAGTGCATGGCGGATTAGTGCAGTGCCAATGCCTTTCCCGCGGCATTCCGGGCGCACATAAAGTTCCTCAAGCCATACCACCATGCCCCCAGCTTCATTGGACCATTCGAGGGAGATTAGAAGCGAACCAAGCAGATGCTTTTTGAAGTCAGCTGCAAATCCGTCCACGAAGGGGCTGCCGGCAGTCAGCAGGTCGAAAGTACGTGCGAAATTTTCTTCCGGTACAGGGCTCAGCACTCCCGGCCCCTGATAAAAATCCCTGGCCATGGCAATCCATGCTTCCCGGTCCCGTCCGTCCATCCTTCGGATCATCATGTCGCTTCTTCCTTCCTCACAAAATACGGAATATCCATTTATTTCTGGAGGTAATCGAGTACGCCGATTTCCTTTCCGCCACGCAGGAACACGCGAGGCACGCGCGTTGCAATGCCGCAGATGATTTCATAGCCGATTGTGCCGACGCGCGCGGCAATTTCGTCCGCCGTAGCGGCACCGTCCTCTGCCCGTCCAAACACAGTCGCTTTATCGCCTGCCTTTACACCGGGGATGTCCGTTACATCAATCATAAGCTGATCCATACAGACGCGCCCGATAACTTTTGCGCGTCTGCCGTGCACAACAAGGAAGCCGCCATCGCCAAAGCTGCGCAGGTATCCATCCGCGTAGCCGACTGGAACAGTGGCGATTGCTGCCGGCTGAGAAGCGGTAAAGCGCCTGCCATAGCTCACGCAGGTCCCTGCCGGAATGCCTTTTACGAGCGCAACCATGCTTTGAAGCGTCATGGCAGGCTTTAGCGGGACAGGATGCCTGACATCAGGCGACGGCATCAGGCCATAAAGGATGACGCCGGGGCGGACCATATCAAGCTGCATTTCCGGATAGTCGAAAATTGCGGCGGAGTTTGCGCAGTGGCGGATTTGAAAGGAAATCCCGCGCTGCTCAAGTTCCCGCAGCGCACCAGTGAAACACGCGAACTGCCTCTTTGTATAACTGCATCCGCCGTTCCCTTCGTCCGCGGAAGCAAAGTGCGTAAACGCGCCTTCCATCTTGAGGCCGGGCAGGCGGCATGCACGTTCCATCGCGTCCAGTGACGCTGTGTCGCGCTCCGGGCTCTGGTAGAAAAATCCAACCCGGCTCATACCTGTGTCAATTTGAAGATGGGCCCGCACAGTAACTCCGGCGTCTGTAGCTTCGCGGGAAAGCTCTGCGGCAAATTCCGGGCCGACAACAGCCTGCGCCACGTTATTTTCTGCAAGCAGCCCTGCGCAGCGCGGCGGTGTATAGCCGAGAATCAGGATAGGCTTTTCCGCACCGGCACGCCGCAGCTGCAGCGCTTCCTCCAGGTTCGAGACAGCAAACCAGTCCGCGCCAAGTGATTCATATACTTTTGCGAGCATCTCGGCACCATGACCGTAAGCGTCTGCCTTGACAACACAGCAGACTTTTGTTTTCGGCTTCAGGAGTGCCCTGATTGCCCTGTAATTGCTTTCAATCGCGCCAAGGTCAATTTCGGCCCAGGTGCGCTTTAAATAATCCATTTTTCCGCCAGCCTTATCGAAAATATTTTACGCCAGACTCAAAAATTTTCTGATCTTTTTCACCCGGCACATTTTTACAGATGTTTCTCCCGCGGCGTTCAGAATGGCCCATCTTGCCGAGAATGCGTCCGTCAGGGCTTGTGATGCCCTCAACGGCACAGACGGAGCCGTTCGGGTTCCATTCGGTTTTACCGCTTGGGACACCGTCCGGCGTGCAGTACTGGGTAGCAATCTGCCCATTCGCAATGAGACGGCTCAGCGTTTTACTGTCTGCGGCGAAACGCCCTTCGCCGTGGGATACCGGCACCGCAAACACTTCTCCCGGTTCAGTTCCTGCGAGCCACGGCGATTTTACCGAAGCAATGCGCGTGTAAACCATGCGTGAGACGTGGCGTCCAAGTGTGTTGAAAGTAAGCGTTGGAGCATCCGGGCTCGGCTCAGTGATATGCCCATAAGGCACAAGGCCAAGCTTAATAAGAGCCTGAAAGCCGTTGCAGATACCGAGCATCAGTCCGTCGCGCCGTTCCAGCAGGTTGGCCACCGCTTCGGAAACGCGCGGGCTGCGGAAGGCTGTAGCAATGAATTTTCCGGAGCCGTCCGGCTCGTCGCCACCGGAGAAACCGCCGGGTATCATGATAATCTGTGCACGGCGGATGGCCATTTCCATCCGTTCGACCGTCTCTTCAATTCCGGCAGGCGTGAGGTTTTTCACCACGAGGACATCCGGTTCGGCACCGGCACGCTCAAATGCGCGCGCCGAGTCATATTCACAGTTCGTACCGGGGAAAACAGGGATAAAGACGCGCGGCTTTGCAGCTTTGACTGCCGGGGCCGCTGTACAGCGCTCCGTGCAGGACGGAACTTCCAACATGGAAACGGGGGCCGCTTTTGTCGGGAATATAGGTTCCAGGGTGCTGTCCCATGCTTCCACAAGGCTTCCGAGCGGGAGAATTTCTCCCCCGAGCTCAATCTGCGCCTGCGGGAGCGTTTCGCCCAGCTCGATATATGCTGTGCCTTCCGGTAGGCCTCCGGAGAGCTCTGCAATCATTGCACCGCAGGCGGGGGCGAACAGGAATTTCCCGTCCTGTGCGGCAGGAAGAAACCGGAAACCAATCCGATTTCCAAAACACATGCGCGCAATGGCTGCACCGACGCCTCCTTCTTTTACCGTGGAGGCTGAAACAATGCGGCCGCATTGTTTC
>DHOL01000041.1:17618-18440 GCA_002410755.1 Ruminococcaceae bacterium UBA5391
AGGCTGAAACAATGCGGCCGCATTTTACCATCTGGCAGACGGCGCGGTAAGTGCGCCGGAGCGCCGGCCAGTTTGGCATCTTCGTTTCAGAATCTTCCGGAACCGGAATCAGGACGACTTTTGCACCCGGCGCCTTGAATTCCGCAGAGACTGTGCGGCTTGCTTTTGTCATGGCGACAGCAAAACTTACAAGTGTCGGAGGAACATGCAGATCCTCAAATGTTCCGCTCATGCTGTCCTTTCCGCCAATGGCCGGAAGGCCCATGCCAAGCTGGGCGGAGAGCGCACCAAGCAGGGCGGAAACAGGCTTGCCCCAGCTCTTTGGGTTGTCCGTCATCCGCTCAAAATATTCCTGAAAAGTCAGGCGGGCCGTCAGCGGGTCTGCACCTACGGACGCAAGCCTGGAAAGGCTTTCAACTACAGCCCAGGCCGCACCATGGAATGGCGAAAAGCGGAATTCACCCGGCAGGAAGCCAAAGCTCATGGCTGTTGCGTCATCTGTTTCGCCTTTTGCCACAGGAATTTTTGCCACCATGGCTTCCTCCGGAGTGAGCTGGTATTTCCCGCCGAACGGCATCAGTACGGTACCGGCTCCAATGCTGGAATCAAACCGTTCGCAAAGCCCCCTTTGCCCACAGACTTCCAGGCGCTGGAGGTTTTTCCGGAATGCTTCCGCAACGGGGAGGCCCCGGAGGCATTCCGGCTCCTTTTCGCGGTAGCTGTCCGACGGGCTGACGGCGGAAATTTCGGCATCCGCCTGCTGACGGACACCGTTCGTATTCAGAAATTCCCGTGAGAAATCGACAATCACTTTTCCGCGCC
>DHOL01000041.1:18625-18843 GCA_002410755.1 Ruminococcaceae bacterium UBA5391
AATCGACAATCACTTTTCCGCGCCACGTCATCCGGAGGCGCGGCTCCTTTGTGACAGCCGCGATTGGCGTTGCCGCCAGGTTTTCTTCCGCAGCGGCGGAAAGAAATTTTTTCACATCTTCCGGTGCAAGCACAACGGCCATGCGCTCCTGCGACTCTGAAATTGCAAGCTCGGTACCATCGAGGCCCTCGTACTTTTTCGGGACCTTGTCAAGGTCG
>DHOL01000041.1:19163-19374 GCA_002410755.1 Ruminococcaceae bacterium UBA5391
GGGCGGGTTGCCCTTCTGCACCTCAGCACCGCAGGTTTCAATGGACTGCGCTGTGTGTGCCTTAGAAGAGCCGGTCGCTCCGCCGCAGCCATCGCGTCCGGTTGCGCCGCCGAGCAGCACAACAATATCGCCGGGACGCGGTTCCCTGCGTACAACGTTTTCCTTTGGGACGGCACCGATAACGGCGCCGATTTCCATGCGCTTTGCAACA
>DHOL01000041.1:19551-19747 GCA_002410755.1 Ruminococcaceae bacterium UBA5391
CATGCGCTTTGCAACATAGCCGGGATCGTAAAACTCAGTTACCTGCCCGGTCGCAAGGCCAACCTGATTGCCGTAAGAACTGTATCCCTGCGCGGCACCCGTAGTAATTTTCCGGGAAGGCAGTTTTCCGCGCAGCGTCTTTTCAAATGGGACGCGCGGGTCGCCGGAACCAGTAACCCGCATTGCCTGATAGACA
>DHOL01000041.1:20059-20309 GCA_002410755.1 Ruminococcaceae bacterium UBA5391
AATGCTGCAGGCATTGATTTCTTCGCTGACGTCCAGGTCTGGAATTTTCCCACGCTTTTTCAGAAGCTTCATGCCGATGACGGCCATATCCATAAGCGTGACGGGGCGTTTCGTATTTTTGCCATAGACTTCGTCCCGCGCGCGGTAATAGGCGCGGAGGGAGGCCTCAATGGCACTGCTGACGGCAGATTTTTCAACCCCGATTTTCCGCAGCTCCGTCAGAAAAGTCGTATGGCGGCAGTGGTCGCTC
>DHOL01000041.1:20483-20906 GCA_002410755.1 Ruminococcaceae bacterium UBA5391
GCGGCAGTGGTCGCTCCAGTAGGTATCAATCACGCGCAGCTCGGTTACGGTTGGACTGCGGTGTTCCGTACTGCGGAAATAGCTTTGGCAGAAAGCAAGGTCTGCAAAGCTCATCGCAAACCCCATGGATGTATGGTACTGCTTCAGTTTTGCATCATCCCATGAAATGAATCCATCCACTTCTGCAACGTCTGGCGGCCGTTTGGCACGCACTGTGAGTGTTTCCGGCTTTTCGAGCGCCGCAAGGCGGCTTTCGACCGGATTGATGAGGTAGTCTTCCATCTTTTCAAGGTCTCCGGGCGCAAAATCCCCCTTGACGGCATAGAGTTTCGCCGTACGCACAAAAGGCCGCTCTCCACGGGTTAAGAGCTGAACGCACTGTGCAGCGGAGTCTGCCCTCTGGTCGTACTGCCCGGGCAGGTA
>DHOL01000041.1:21051-30501 GCA_002410755.1 Ruminococcaceae bacterium UBA5391
CGCTGGTCGTACTGCCCGGGCAGGTATTCTACTGCGAAAGTCCGGTAACCTTTCGGCAGGGGATACTGTTCTTCATAGACGAGGTCGGTATTTGGCTCTGAGAAAATTGTCCCGCGTGCCGCAGCAAATTCTTCCGGTTTCAGGCCGGAGATGTCATAACGATTCACAAGGCGGAGATCTTCCAGTGATTTCAGGCCCAGATTTTCAGTAAGGTCGGCCATCGTCCGGCGTGCCTCTCCGTTAAAGCCAGGCTTCTTTTCCACGAATATCCGGATAACTTCAGACATTGCGTACCCCCGTTCCGCCGCAAGGGCGGTTTTTCTCAATCCGTTACTTTCCCAGTATGATTTCTTATTCTATCACAACACTGTGCAGCGGGGAAGCCCCCCCAGTTGCGTCTACACGGCAATGTCAGGAGACCACTTTTGCCGCGGCCGTCATCAGAGAAGAAGCAATCCGCCCGGCGGAAGAAAGACTGCCGGAAGAAGAATTCTCTACCAGCACGACAAACGCGAGCGGTGTGCTGCTGTTTGAGGAAAAACCTACCATCCAGCAGTTAGGGCTTTTTCCACCGCCAACTTCCCCTGTGCCGGTTTTCGCACAGACCGCCAGATTAGAGAACATGCTGTCACCGTATTGATTTGTCACATTATAGCGCAGATAGGATTTCAGGCGCTCTGCCGTTGAAGGCTGCAACAGTTCAGAACCCATCTGCCCCGAACCGGTTTTCTGCGGTAGCCCAAGCGGCTGAACAATGCTTTTTACCATATAAGGCATGACAGGTGTCCCGCCGTTTGCAACCGCGCCCATCAGCACAAGAAAATGGAACGGGTTGACTAGGTCGGTATACTGGCCCACACCCGACCAGCCGAGCTCGTCTTCCGAGGCTCCCTTTACACTGTAAGAACTTTTTGCGCAGGAAATCCCGTCAAGTGAGAAATTGTGCCCAAACCCCATGGACTGTGCTTCGGCAGACATTCTTTCTGTGCCGAGCTCTATGGCAATCTGCGCAAAGGCAACATTGGAGGACTTCGCAAGTGCATCTTTAAAATGCAGTTTACCGTAAGAGCGGATGTCCGTAATCTGATTGCCGTTGACGGTAATGCTGCCGGGGCAGTTCCAGACGCGGCTGTCAAGATCGGAGATATTCTCGATTGCTGCGGCGGAAGTGACGGTCTTAAAAATGGAACCGGGAATAAACGTGGAGGAGAGGACTTTGTTCAGGTATGCGCCGCTGTATGCCTTGTTTGTATCGAGGTCTTTCGGCGGGTTCTGCGGGTCAAAGTCCGGGGTGCTTACCATGCAGAGCATCTCTCCGGTCTTGTAGTTGTAAACTGCCGCAACGCCGTTGCGGTCGCCGAGTTTTTCCCGTGCCAGCCGGCAGAGGCTTGCGTCCAGCGTCAGGTTGATGTCGCATCCGGCTGACTTCCCCGTGGGGGATGCAAGCCCGGTAATTGGGTTATAGCCAAAAAGCTCGCCGCAGTAGACAGACTGCACGCCTGTTGAAATAAAGCCGTTGGAATCGCCGACAGCATGAAGCATGGCACGCCGCGTTTCCAGGTCGTCCGTATAGACGCGCTTCCCATTCTTTGTCTGAGCAAGCACAGTTCCGTTCCGGTCAAGCACGCGTCCGGCCGAAGAAGTGGATGCCCCGGTAAGGTGTCCGTTAAAGGGCTGTATTGCCCACGCTCCGCCGTGTGTGACAAGGCCGTAAAGGAAAACACTGAGGCCGAAAAAAAACGCCACAGTCAGGATAATCAGGATTAAAGAGCGCCGGCCAGTCGTTTTCATTTTCTGGACCTCCTTGCTGCGTAGGTGCGCTCATCACATGCTTTCAGGAATGCAAGCATTCCCCAGACCGAAACCATGCTTGAGCCGCCGAGGCTGATAAACGGGAGTGTGACACCCGTGAGCGGCAGCACGTCCGTTGCACCAAAAACATTCAGGCAGGTCTGGAAAAGGAGCACCCCGCCAGCCGTGCAGGCTGCAATGGAATACAGTGTAGAACGGCTGCGGGAAGCCTCACTGCGCGCATAAAGCGCAAGGGACGCAAGGATGAGTACAACAATAACGGCAAGCACAACGCCTAACTCTTCACAGACCATCCCGAACACAAGGTCGCTTGTGGAAGCAAATACGTCCCGGAGACACCCGTGCCCGACGCCGACTCCGAACATTCCTCCGGAGGCGGAATAGCTCAGCACACGAACCTGCTGGTATCCTGCATCGCCAGTGTGTTCCCAGACGTGGCGCCAGACTTCAAACCGCTGTGCCACATAAGGTTTGATTTTGAGAATCAGGAACGCCCCAAAGGCTGCTACGGCCAGGGCCAGGGCAATCGTCCGCACGCTGCCGGAACGCATGAATGCGATAATCAGGAACATGACAAAGAAGATGCAGGCTGTGCCGAAGTCGCGCATCAGGAACAGTGCACCCATACAGATAGCCGAGAAGCCGATGAACCCCGAAAGATTCCGGTAGGTCTGAAGCCTGTCCAATGTTGAAGTGCCAACGAGGATAAAAGCTATTTTAATAAATTCTGAGGGCTGAAGTGAGAGTGAACCGTAGTTAATCCAGTTGCGTGCACCATTGCGGGACCTTGCAAACAGCAGGTTCACGGCAAAAAGGATCAGCGCAAAGACGGCAATGCCGGTGCGCCAGCGCATGACACGGTCCATGTCGCCAAGGAACCAAATCATAATGCGGTACAGAATGATGCCCGCGGCAATGGCGGTTACCTGCGTCCATGAGCTTTTCAGGTCTACACCGGATTGTATTGCAAGGCCGATGCCGCAGAGCAGGAACGCGAGGGTTTCCAGCTCAAAACTGACGTGGCCGAGAATTTTAATGGAATAAAGATAGAGCGCCCACTCAAGGACTGCAAGCACCGCGAGCGGATACAGGAAGGAGAGACTGAACTTCCCTTTGGAAAATGCAACCTGCAAGGCAAGCAGAGCCTGAGTGAGAAAAGTAAGGAACAGAAGCCCGAAAGGGGAAGCAGCACAGCGGCGGGGCGGCTGTGCAGGAGCAGCACCTACTTCTTCTGTGCTCTTTAGCATCAGCACCGTTGAGCCCATGGCAATCACGTCACCGGGACAAACCGGCGTACGGCCCAGCACTTTCCTGCCGTTTACAAATGTACCTGCCTTAGAGTTCGTGTCTGAAACAAACCATCCGCTTTCCCGGCGCATCAGCACGGCATGGGCACGGCTTGCGGTCTGGTCGCGCAGGACGACGTCACAGCTCCGGCTGCGGCCGATTGAATTTTCCCAGTACAGTACGGGGATTACCTGGTGTGTTGTCATGTCTTCCAGCACCATGACGGGGGATTCCCGCCGTTTGCCGAGACGCAGCGAATGAAAGCATTTTAATGCGACAACAGCCGTAAGAATCGGGACAATAATCCGAAAGAGAAAAAGCATGACTGAAATCATGCTGGAAGTCAAAAATGATAAATCGAACGGAAACTTCAAGCGCCCGTCTCCTTTCCGCCTGTCCTTTTATTATAACTTCATTATAACGGGAAAAGAGGGGAAAGTAAATGAACCCGGAAAGGCGGAATCCTGTCCGCGGCTTTGGCAAAAGATGCGGGAAATAAAAAACCCGGAAGGGAGAAAATATCCCATTCCGGGTGCTGCCGCCTTTTCCCATCCTGGCCTGTATTATGGAGAAAAAAAGGAGGATAATCCTTCCTGCTATCCTGTAATTTTCAGGGAATCGAGGCGGGAAGCAGATTTCTTGAGCAGAAGCAGGTCCGCAGTATCTGCCGTTCCATTCCGGTTCAGGTCGGCTGCCGCACACTGGTCGTCTGCAAGCTCACCCTGCCCGGACAGATAACGATAAAGCAACGTACATCCATCCGCTGTTGGCTTCCCGTACCGCGTCAGGTCGCCTGGGATAACAGCGGTCACGTCACTTGCCTTGATACCTGCCGCAGTCATGGTTAAAACAGAGTCGCCTGTGCAAACGTAGCCCTGTGCCCGCCGCTTTCCAGAAAGCGAAATGACGGAAACATGCAGGGAAGGGTTCCCGGCCTCGTTCTCAAGCTGCCTTTGCAGCTCCAGGACTGTCACGGGCCCGGGGAAAAAGTAAAAATTTTCCTTCGCTTTTGCGGAAGCCTGCAACGGGATATTCTGCCCGTGAGCAAAAACAGCACTGCTCCCAAAAGCCGAAACCGAAAAAGGCAACAGCAATGTAAGAAGCAGCAATACGAAAAATCTTTTCCAATAATTTCTTAAGAACATCACAGTCACCATATCCATCCTATTAAAAAAATGGTGGATATTGGCAGACTGTGTCAAATTTTCACAAATGGAACCCGGTCAGATATTTTTGGGTGGAATAAACCCAATCTTTTTCATAGCTTTGCGCAGGGTGCGTATGGAGATGGCATAGGCTTTCTGCGCAGCTTCGCTCCAGCACTGCTCGAGGTAATCGCGGTTTTTAATATAGTCGGTGTAGCGCTCGCGGATTGGGCGCAGATGCTCTGTAACGGCTTCACCCACGGCGCCCTTAAAATCGCCGTAACCCCTACCTGAAAACTCGGATTCAATTTCGGCCGTTGTTTTACCCGTTACGCAGGAGTAGATTTCCATAAGGTTGTTTACGCCGTCTTTGCCCTCGGCATGCCGCACGCAGGCTTCACTGTCTGTCACGGCACGCTTAAATTTGCGCATGATATCCTCCGGCTTGTCAAGTACGGCAATATATGCGTTTGCATTGGTATCGGACTTGCTCATCTTCTTTGTCGGGTCTTGGAGCGACATGATTTTGGCGCCGACCGACGGAATGTATGCTTCCGGCATTTTGAAAGTCTGGCCGTAGAGGCCGTTGAAACGTTCCGCGATGGTGCGCGTCAGCTCAAGGTGCTGCTTTTGGTCTACACCGACAGGCACAAGATCCGCCTGATACAGCAGGATATCCGCCGCCATGAGCGGTGGGTAGGTGAAAAGGCCGGCATTCACATTTTCCGGGTGCTTAGCGGATTTGTCCTTAAACTGTGTCATGCGTTGCAGCTCCCCAAACTGGGTGTAGCAGTCGAGAATCCACGCAAGCTGTGCATGAGTTGGCACATGGCTCTGAATAAAGAAGATGCTTTTCTTGGGGTCAACGCCGCAGGCCAGGAACAACGCATAGGCCTCCAGCGTATGATGGCGGAATTCTGCGGGGTTCTGCCGTACCGTGATGGCATGAAGGTCTGCCAGGGCATAGATGCAGTCATACTTGTCCTGCAGGGCGCTCCAGTTTTTAATTGTGCCGAGGTAATTGCCGAGCGTGATGATACCGCTTGGCTGAACGGCACTGAAAATCACTTTTTTGTGTTCGTCAGGTTTTGCCTGTTCCATAACAAAGATAACCCTCTTTCAGCAGAATTGGAATGGCAGCGGGCTTCTAAAATAACAGAAAATTATTTTTCCGGCAGGATGCCGCCGAGAATTTGGATGCCTTTGATAAGATTTTCATCCGTCGGGGTTGTGTAGTTGATGCGGAAAGAAGAGGACGGCTGCGTTTCATCCGTGAGGAATGTGTTGCCAGACACGACGCAGACCTTACGCTTTACGGCTTCCTGGCAGAATGACAGCATGTCCGCACCATTCGGAAGGGTGCACCAGAAGAACAGCCCACCCTGGATGGGCAGGTAGGAAATCCGCGGTGCAAGGTAGCGGTCAAGCGCATCCGACGCAACCTTCGCTTTCCTGCGGTAAACGCTCTTGAGGCGCTGAAGGTGCGCGCCAAAATCACAGTGCTCCAGAAGCTCATAGCAGACCATCTGTGCCCAAAGGTTTGTATGGACATCTTCCCCTTGTTTGCAGACGACCATTTTCTGGATGATCTCCTGCGGGGCGACACAATAACCCACACGAATACCCGGCGCAATGACTTTCGAGAACGTGCCGGCATAGATGACCAGGCCATCCGTATCCATTGACTTAATCGGGGGAATATCTTCGCCCGCAAAGCGGAGGGCCCCATAAGGGTTGTCCTCCAGAATAAGCAGATGATATGTCTTGGCTATTTTGTAAAGCCTGCGGCGCTTTTGCAGGCTCATGGTGATGCCGGTTGGGTTTTGAAAATTCGGGATTGTATAGAGGAACCGGACGTTTTTCTCTTCCTCCAGCGCGCGTTCCAGCGCAGTGAGGTTCATCCCGTCCGGCTCCATTGGGATTCCACGGAGCTTTGCCCCGTAGGAGCGGAAGGTGTTCAGCGAGCCGACAAAGCTCGGTGCCTCACAAAGGATGGTATCCCCCTCATTGACAAGGGACTTGGTTGCAAGGTCCATGACCTGCTGTGCACCGCTTGTAATCAGTATGCCGTCAAAACTGCGGCCGATACCGTGCTTTTCCTGAAGATAGTTGGAGACAGCCCTGCGCAGCGGGGCATAACCTTCCGTTACACCGTACTGTAAAACTTCAATGGGCTTTTCCCGTAGGAGCCTTTCGGAAATTTTTGCAATCTCCTGAATCGGAAACGCGTCTGGTGCCGGATTCCCCGCAGAAAGCGAGATGGCACTGGGATCTGAAGCGAACTTGAACATTTCGCGGATCGCGGAGGGCTTAAGCCCTTTCACACGGTTTGAAAACAGATAATCCATTCTGCTGTGCCCTTCTTTCGTCCCGTTCTCCGGCAAGGCCGGAGCGGTAGTTTCAATTAAAATTCATTCTATCACAGATTTTCCGCAGTGAACAGGAGAGGAACCGAAACTCTTTTACTTTTCCCCGATTTCGAGCGGAAAAGTGCAAATTTTACCCCACGTTATGACAAGAATGGCAAAATACAGATAGTATAATAAAAAAGGAAAAATATGGATATTCAATGCAGAGAGGTGTTTCTGCACAGAAGAAAGTAACGGATGTGAAAACAGAAATGACCAGTGAAAAAACGAAGCGGATTAGTTTTTCGGAGGCGGCTGCGGCACCGACGAAGGCGGCAGCAAAACAGTTGACGGCATTTGCGCTTGCGCTGCTCTGCGCACGGGGTGTTGTTTTTGGGCAATTTGCCCCGTTTGCCGTAGCGGCCGCGGCCGCGGCACCATATTCTGTGCTGCTTAGCACGGTAATCGGCGGAACGCTTGGCTATCTGCTGCCGTCGTCGGCGACCGTCCCGGTGCACTATGTTGCTGCACTGCTTGCGGCTGCGGCAATCCGCTGGACGCTTCAGGACCTTGTGAAGCTGAGGATGCACCCGATTTTCGCGCCGATGGCGGCGGCCCTGCCGCTGCTTGCAACCGCTGTAGCCATTTTGGCGGTGAACGGCTCTAACCTTACGACGACGGTGCTTTATCTTTCGGAAGCGCTGCTTGGCGGCTGCACGGCATACTTTTTCCGAAGGACGGTTGTTACGGCAGAGGGCAGACGGCCGCTTGCGGAGTGGGGCCGGCAGGAAATCACCTGCGGGGCGGTGTCGCTGGGCGTTGTACTGCTTGGGCTGTCCGGACTTTCCATCGGCGGGGTATCCGCAGGGAGAATCCTTGCAGTGCTGATTGTCCTTTATGCAGCACGCTACGGCGGCATAGAAGGCGGCAGCATTGCAGGAATTGCAGCGGGACTTGCCTTTAGCCTCTCCACAGCGGGCCTCAGCTATCTCTCTGGCGCCTATGCGCTTGGCGGATTGATGGCAGGGCTGTTTTCACCGGTAGGGCGGCTTGCCTCAGCTATTGCATTTGCACTTTCCAACGGCCTTGCGTCGCTTCAGGTCGGCAACCGGAAAGAAGTGGTTGCAGGCCTCTATGAGGTCGCGGCGGCGACGGTCCTTTACCTTGCCCTTCCGGCGCGGGCAGGGGGGGCGTTTGCCGGGATCTTTTCGCACGGGGAAGATTCCGGCCGCGCCGAAGGACTGCGGCATACGGTGGTAGCGCGGCTCGGTTACGCGGCAAAAACACTGGAAAGCATTTCCGACTCCGTTGGGGAAGTCTCACAGAAAATGGAAAAGGCAAGTGCCCCCGACGTAAACGGTGTTTATGAGAAAGCGATCTCCGAAGTTTGCCATACCTGCGGCCTCAGGCCGCGCTGTTGGGAGAGCAACTACAACGAGACCATGGATGCCTTTAACGGGCTGACGGAAACGCTGCGAATCAAGGGCCGGGTAGAACGGTTTGACTTTAACCAGCAGTTCCGGGAACGGTGCAGCCGCCCGGATTCCCTTGCAGACTCGGTGAACCGGCACTATTCGGAGTACCTTACGCGGGAGGCAGCCGAAACGCGGGCGCGCCAAATCCGCAGTGTCGTTGCAGACCAGTTTTTCACGACGGGTGAAATGCTGGATGACATGGCATCAGAACTGGAAATGGTAGAAAAATATGACAATGCGGCAGCGCAGAAAGTAGAGGAAGTTCTGCGCCTTGCCGGATTCCATCCCGTCAGTGTAAGCTGCCGGATTAACCGCTTCGGCAGGATGGCGCTGGAAGCCGTTGCCATGCCGGAAGAATCCCTGCGGATTGAGCGGGGGGCTCTGCTGAATGAAATTGCACGAGCATGCGGCAGAAAATTTGAAAATCCCTGTGTCAGCTATGCGGGAGGGAAGTGCCGGATTCAGCTCAGCGAACGGACAAAGTTCCGTATCCGGCTTGGTTGTGCTCAACATGCCTGTGGCAATGGAAAATTCTGCGGCGACAGTTGGAAGTGCTTCCCGGACGGAAGCGGACGGCAAGTGGCAATCCTCTGCGATGGCATGGGGACGGGAGGACGTGCCGCCGTGGATGGAACCATGGCCTGTGGCATCATGGAACGGCTTGTAAAAGCGGGGATTGGGTTTAGCGCTTCACTGCGCATTGTCAATTCCGCACTGCTTGCGAAGTCCGGCGACGAGTCGCTTTCTACCATGGATATTACGACGCTGGATCTCTATACCGGAGAAGCGGAGTTCCTGAAAGCAGGTGCGCCGGAAACAATTCTCCGTAAAGACGGGCATGCTGTCCCTGTGGACATGCCCGGTCTTCCGGTCGGGATCCTCAATGATACACGTTTTGCAAAGTCCGCGGATACGCTTACTTCCGGGGACCTCACTGTGATGCTTTCAGACGGGGCGCTCAGTTCCGGCCCGGAGTGGGTATGTGAGGAAATCGAACACTGGAAAGGGACTATCCCGCAGGAGCTTGCCGAAGAGATTGTCGCACAGGCAATTTACCGCCGTAAGGACGGTCACGACGACGATATTACCGTTCTTGTAATGATGCTTTGTGCCGCCCCCTGATTTTTCCTGCCGGCCCGGCAAAAATCAGGTTTTCCCATGCAGGAACAGGCGCTCGGCATTTTTACGGGCCTGATTAATCAGCTCCTGGGTATCCTCGCCGCGGATTTCGGCAATCCGCGCGGCCGAATACGCAATCAGCGAAGAATCATTGCGCCTGCCGCGGAACGGCACGGGCGCCATATAGGGGCAGTCTGTCTCCAGCAGCAGCCGGTCGGCGGGGACTGCTTTTGCGACCTCAACCGGAACCCGTGCATTTTTAAA
>DHOL01000043.1 GCA_002410755.1 Ruminococcaceae bacterium UBA5391
CCCACACGGGAGCGTGGATTGAAAGAAATAAGGATTGTATTTCCGTTCAGCACCTGATTGCTGGATTTTGCAGTATCAGTTTCATATTCAGGCTTGTTTCCGCGCTCCGCTTCCCGGAACATGGCTTTATGATGGGCTCCAATTCTCTCTACGGAACAACGTGTATAATTTGCGTCAACAATTTCTTGTCTGTACCTATTAACTCCAGCGTTCAGCCCAGATATATTCACTCGTTTCTTAATATGTTTATTCCTCAATTTTCTGCACAGATGAGACCGACTGTTTCTGTGCGGTTCTGACATAATAAAAATATTAAATTTCATAGAAATGATTCTTATTATCATTGCATCTGTATTTATCCATGATATAATTATATCAATATAATATATTAATCTGACAGGCTGGGAAAATAATAGTCATATTCTCACTCTGAGTTCCTTTGAAATAAGGAGGGATACCTTTTGGCAAAAGAAACGTTTGATGCAATCCGCAAGACCGAACTGCAAACAGAACAGGCCGAAAAAGAAGCCTGCACACAGGCTGACCAGATTGTTCAGAAGGCAAAAGAGGATGCGCAGGTGCTGCTGGCAGAAACGGAAAAATCAGAAAAGCTGAAACAGGCGCAGGCGCTACAGGCAGCCAAAAAGCAAGGAGCTTCAATGCTGCAGGAGCAGCAGGAAAAAACAAACCGGCAGATTTCAAGTCTCCAAGCAATGGCAGACGAGAAAAAGGCAGACGCTGTCCACACTGTTCTGGAAGAGCTGTGTGGCTGAACGCTAAATGAAATGTCTTCCGGAAAGGGGAAATGTTTATGGCTGTACTTCCAATGAAACAGGTTGCCATCTGTGCACTGAAAAAAGACCGAAAGCCAATTCTGGAACTTCTTCAGCGTCTTGGTACAGTTCAGGTGGAAGACGGGGACCTGAATGATGAAGTCTTCTCAAAGCAGGACCGTTCCGAAGCAGAAGCCTTATTCCAAAAGAATGCGCAAATAGCTGCCCACGCACTGGACGTCCTGAATGCCTACGTACCGGCGGAAAGCAGCCTCGCTGTCCTGAAAAGAGGGCGGAAAGCTGTCACGATTGAGGAATATAATGCCCGCGTCCAGAAACGAGAGCAAATCATGGGAGAGTGCCGCAAAATTATTGCGCTCGAAAAAGAACATTCTGAAACCGTTGCAGCAATCCCGAAGGTTGAGTCACAGATTGTTGCCCTGGAACCATGGCTTTCTTATGACCTCCCGCTGGACTGCACTGGGACGCGGGATACCGCAATCTTCACTGGAACGCTTCCCGGCGAAGTAACACTGGAGAATTTCTGCAAAAAGCTTGCGGAGTATATCCCGCAGACAGAAAAAGTAGACGAGCAGATTATCAGCACCTCCCCCCAGCAGACCTGCATCTTTGTAGTCTGCGCAAGGTCGGATGCTGCTGCGGTTGAGGATACCCTGCGGAAAATGGAATTTGCAAAGCCACCCATGACGTCCGTCAATCCGGCGGAAGCTGCGAAGGGACTGAAGCAGAAGAAGGAACAGCTCAGCCAACATGTGGAGGAGCTTGAACAGCAGATAAAAAGCTGTGCATCTCAGCGGGCAGATTTTGAGTTTGCAGTTGACTATTTTCGTGCACGCGCGGAGAAGTATAGCGTAATCAGCCGTCTTTCGCAGTCCCGCTGCACATTTGTACTGAAAGGATATACACCGGAAAAGGATGCCAAAAAGCTCAAAGATACTTTGGAGTCCCGGTTTGACGTAATCGTTGAGTCTACGGAACCCACAGAGGAAGAAGATGCTCCGGTTCTTCTTCAAAACAATACTTTTGCAGCACCGGTAGAACCTGTTGTTAAAAGCTACTCTTTGCCGGGAAAAGGTGAGCTTGATCCTTCGGTACTTGTAGCCTGTTTTTACTATGTGCTGTTTGGCATGATGCTTTCCGATGCAGCTTACGGCATTATTATGGTCGTGGGCTGTGCACTGGCGCTCAGCAAATTCAAAGACCTTGCAGACGGGGTACGCAAAACGCTGAAAATGTTTTTCTACTGCGGTATTTCCACTACAGTATTTGGCTTCCTGTTTGGTTCGTTTTTTGGGGATGCCGTCAACGTTATCGCAACAACATTTTTTAACCGGCCTGATATCAAGCTTCCGGCACTCTGGTTTGAGCCAATCAACCGGCCCATGAAGATGCTGGCGTTCTGTTTTGCCGTCGGGATTCTGCATCTGTTTGTCGGCCTCGGTGCAAAACTGTATATGTACATTAAAAGAGGACATGTGCTGGATGGTATTTGCGATGTTGTCTTCTGGTACATGCTGGTTGGCGGGGCGATTGCTTACCTGTTTTCTTTTTCCTCGTTTACAAGCATGATGAGCTTGTCCTACACAATGCCGTCACAGGCGGGGAGTGTATTTGGCTGGATAGCCATTGCCGGGGCCGTCGGTATTCTCTTGACTGCCGGCCGTGATTCACGGAATTGGTTTAAGCGCATCCTGAAAGGACTCTATGGGGTTTATGGTATTACCGGATATCTCAGCGATATTCTTTCCTACTCCAGGCTTCTGGCACTGGGTCTTGCAACGAGCGTAATTGCTACGGTTTTTAATAAAATGGGCAGCATGATTGGCAACAGCATTCCCGGCGTGATTGTTTTTATCATCGTTTTTATCATTGGGCATACCATGAACCTTGCCATCAACGCGCTGGGCGCCTATGTTCATACCAACCGTCTACAGTTTGTGGAATTCTTCGGTAAATTCTATGAAGGTGGCGGCAGAGAGTTCAATCCATTCGCCGCTCATACAAAGTATTATAAATTTAAGGAGGAACAAAGATTATGAGCATGAACAGTTTCGGTATTTTCTTCGCACTGTTGGGAGCAGTTCTTGCCGCTTTACTTTCCGGTATCGGAAGCGCAAAAGGTGTTGGCATGGCCGGTCAGGCTGCTGCCGGGGTATGCACCGAAGACCCTTCAAAATTCAGCAAAGTTCTGATTCTTCAACTTCTCCCCGGCACACAGGGCATTTACGGCCTGCTGATTGCTTTTCTTACCATGACGCAGATTGGTGTTATGGGCGGCAACCCGGATATCTCCCTTGTAAAAGGCCTCCTGTATTTTGCGGCTTGCCTGCCAATGATTGTTGTCGGCCCGGTCTCCGCAATCCATCAGGCAAAAGCAGCCGTTGCTTCTATCAACATGGTTGCCAAAAAGCCTGAGCAGTTCGGTAAAGCTATGATTTTCCCCGCAATGGTCGAAACATATGCTATCCTTGCGCTGCTGATTTCCATTCTCGCAATTTATGGCATTTCCGCTATCAAAATTTAAAGGAAGCCATTCATACCAGATGGCTTCTGATGTACGCCGTAAAGACAATGCGATTTGACATTTCAGAATGGATTTGATGATATGACTGGTTTAGATAAAATTCTAGAGGATATCCGTCAGCAGTCCAGTGACGCTGTTTCCAAAACAGTTGGGGACGCACGTTCCCAAGCTGAAGCTATCCGGCAGGATGCTGAAGCGCAGGCAGAAAAGGTCCGCCTTACCTACCAGCAGAAAACGGAAAAAATGCTGAAAGGCAGCAGGGAACGCTTAGCCTCCACAGCACAGCTTCGGCAAAGGCAAAGCCTTCTTTCCGCCAAGCAGAAAATAATTTCCGGTATCCTTCAGGAATCCCTTGCAGCGGCAGAA
This sequence comes from Ruminococcaceae bacterium UBA5391, assembly GCA_002410755.1. Lineage (GTDB taxonomy): Bacteria > Bacillota > Clostridia > Oscillospirales > Acutalibacteraceae > Thermocaproicibacter. The sequence goes on from DHOL01000043.1 coordinate 3,685, forward strand.
AGCCTCCCGCCGGAGCAGTATTTTGCTGCGGTAATCCGCATGGCGTCACATACTGCACATCGGGGTGAAGGGGTAATCTTCCTCAACCGGAAATATCTCGGCCGGCTGCCGGAAGACTTCGAGAAACAGCTAAATGATGCTCTGCCAGACGGTTTCAGTCTTTCGGTTTCCCATGAGGCGGCTGCTATTGACAGTGGTTTTCTGCTCCAGTACGGCGGCATAGAAGAAGACTGCTCTTTCCGCTCAGTCCTTTCGGCCAGGAAAGAGGAACTCCAGGACAAGGTGAGGGAAATCCTTTTCCCGTAAGTACATGAAAAATAAAGTCTTGTGAGGAGGGAGCTCAGCCATGCCAGATAATGGCTATATCTACGCAGTCGCACGCATCAGGACAAAAGAACTGCAACTGCTGACTGCCTCTTTTCTGGAACAGCTTCTTGCTGCCCCCAGCGAAGAGCAGTGCCTGCGTCTTCTACGAGAACACGGATGGGATGGCGAAAGCCATGACGCAGATAAAATGCTTGCACAGGAGCGCCGGAAAACCTGGAGCCTGATTGGGGAACTGGTGCCAGATCTTTCGGTCTTTCATGTGTTTCTCTATCAGTACGATTACCACAACCTGAAAGCCGCCGTAAAGGAAAGCTGTAGATCTGGAATACATCCCGGTATTTTTCTGGAATATGGGACAATCCCCAGCGCTACAATTCAGAAAGCGACGGACAGCCGGAATTTTTCCCTTTTGCCGGAACGGATGCGGCAAACAGCTAAGGTGGCTATGGACACGCTGCTCCGCACGCGCGACGGACAGATGTGCGACTGCATTATCGACCGCGCTGCCCTGACAGAAATCGGGCGTGCGGGAAAGGAATCGCATGAAGAGGTCCTTTCCCTTTATGGGGAACTTACCGTTGCAACCGCGGATATAAAAACGGCATACCGGGCGGCAAGGACACAGAAGGATCATGCCTTTCTGGAAAGGTCTCTGGCCCCCTGTGATACTCTTGAGATTTCCGGTCTGGAAAGCGCCGCCTTGAAAGGGCCCGACGCTGTCTGTTCATTTTTAGGGAGTACCCCATATGCGGAAGCCGCTCCAAAACTGAAGACTTCCCCGGCTGTGTTTGAATGCTGGTGTGACAATCTTCTGATCCGCAGCATCCGTCCCCAAATTCACAATCCTTTCGGCCTAGGCCCGCTTGCCGCATATATTCTTGCACGTGAAAGTGAAATAAAAACCGTACGCATCATTTTATCCGGGAAGCGCAATGGCCTTTCGGCGGAATCCATCCGGGAGAGGGTGAGGGAACCTTATGTATAAAGTTGCGGTTATGGGCGACTGGGACAGCATCTACGGTTTCGGTGCGCTGGGCCTTGACACGTTTCGCATTTCTACGGAAGAAAGCAACGAGCAAGCCGGGAAAACGCTCCGGAAGCTCGTGGAAAGCGATTACGCCGTCATCTTTATTACGGAAGCCCTTGCTGCACGGATTCCTCAGGAGATAGACCGCTACAAAAGCAGGCCCCGGCCGGCAATCATCCTAATTCCAGGAATTTCCGGGAATACAGGGGCAGGGCTTGCCGCTGTCAGAAAATCGGTAGAGCAGGCAGTTGGCTCCGCGGCTCTGCTCCAGCAAAAATAAACCCGCCGGATTTTCCGGCAAGGCCCCCGTGTTTTCAGGAAAGAAAGGATGTCTGTTCTAATGAGTACAGGTACAATAAAAAAAGTCGCCGGGCCTTTGGTTGTTGCACAGGGTATGCGTGACACCAATATGTTCGATGTGGTTCGCGTCAGCGAGCAACGGCTGATTGGGGAAATCATTGAAATACGCGGCGATGAGGCATCAATTCAGGTTTATGAAGAGACTTCCGGCCTGAAGCCGGGAGCGCCAGTTGAATCCACCGGTGCACCGATGAGCGTAGAGCTTGGTCCCGGTCTGATTGGCAGTATCTACGACGGCATTCAGCGCCCGCTTGACGATATCATGAAAGTCACTGGAAGCAACCTCCTGAAACGTGGCATTGAGGTACCGCCGCTGAAACGTGATCGGATTTGGCATTTCGTTCCAGAAAAAAAAGCGGGCGATCCAGTCGCGCCGGGCGATATTATCGGCCGGGTTCAGGAAACTCATATTGTCACTCAGAAAATCATGGTTCCGCCTGGAGTGCTCGGAACGATTGAAAGTATCTCAGAAGGTGACTACCACGTAACGGATCAGGTTGCCGTCCTCCGGCGGAAAGATGGCAGTGTAATGCCGCTCACCCTCATCCAAAAATGGCCGGTTCGCCGCGGACGCCCTTACCAGAAAAAACTTGAACCGAACCGTCCGCTTGTCACTGGCCAGCGTGTAATTGATACGCTGTTCCCAATCGCCAAAGGGGGCGTTGCTGCCATTCCGGGGCCATTTGGCTCCGGAAAGACAGTTGTTCAGCATCAGCTTGCAAAATGGGCCGATGCGGATATTATCGTCTATATTGGCTGCGGTGAGCGCGGCAATGAAATGACCGATGTCCTGAACGAATTTCCAAAGCTGAAAGATCCAAAAACCGGTTACTCCCTGATGGAACGGACGGTGCTGATTGCCAATACTTCTGATATGCCCGTTGCCGCCCGAGAGGCTTCCATTTACACCGGCATTACAATAGCAGAGTATTTCCGTGACATGGGCTATTCTGTGGCGCTGATGGCTGACTCAACTTCACGCTGGGCCGAAGCCCTGCGTGAAATGAGCGGCCGTCTGGAAGAGATGCCCGGCGAAGAGGGTTATCCAGCCTACCTTGCTTCTCGCCTTGCGCAGTTCTATGAGCGCGCCGGGCGGGTTGTTGCGCTTGGAAGCGACAGCCGTGAAGGAACTCTTTCTGTCATCGGCGCCGTTTCACCGGCCGGCGGCGATATTTCCGAGCCGGTCACTCAGGCGACGCTGCGCATTGTCAAAGTCTTCTGGGGCCTTGATGCAAGCCTCGCTTACAAGCGCCATTTTCCGGCAATCAACTGGCTTATCAGTTATTCTCTGTATCAGGAGCCGCTCAGCGACTGGTTTAACCGGAATGTAGGGGAAAACTGGGAAAAGATGCGCGGCGATATCATGCGCCTGCTTCATGATGAATCAGAACTGAATGAAATGGTACAGCTTGTTGGCATGGATGCCCTGTCTGCTCCGGATCGCCTTAAAATGGAGGCAGCGAGGTCTATCCGTGAAGATTACCTTCAGCAGGATGCTTTCGCTGATATTGATGCCCATGCTTCTCTGCATAAGCAGTACAAAATGATGCAGTTGATTTTGAGTTACTATACTCTTTCCCAGCAGGCTCTGGAAAAAGGTGCTTCCATAGAAAAGCTGTCTGCTCTTCCGGTGCGCGAACAGATTGGCCGTTTTAAGGATACTGCCGAACCACAGGTTGATGAGGTTTTCCAGAAGGTCACAAGGGAGCTTGAGTCAGAAGCCGGAGATGCCATTCAGGCAAAGGAGGACACTTAAATGCCAAAAGAATACAGAACCATTCAGGAAGTCGCAGGTCCTCTGATGCTGGTCCGCGGCGTGGAAGATGTTGCCTATAATGAGCTTGGTGAAATTGAACTGTCCAGCGGCGAGAAGCGCCGTTGCAAAGTTTTGGAAATTGATGGTGGCAACGCGCTGGTACAGCTTTTTGAAAGTTCTACCGGCATCAACCCGGAAACCAGTAAAGTCCGTTTCCTTGGACGCAGCATGGAGCTTGGCCTCTCGGAAGATATCCTTTCCCGTGTCTTTGACGGCTTGGGCAGACCGATTGACGGCGGCCCGGAAATTCTCCCGGAAGAGCGGCGAGACATCAATGGCCTGCCTATGAACCCCGCCGCTCGAAGTTATCCGCAGGAATTTATTCAAACC
>DHOL01000050.1:0-141 GCA_002410755.1 Ruminococcaceae bacterium UBA5391
GCTCCCGTGTGGGGAGCGACCGCCTTCACAAAGCCCGCTTCTCCGCTGATCACATTTCAATCCACGCTCCCGTGTGGGGAGCGACCTGTGCCAAATAAAAAGAAAAAACGGTTTTGCCGCATTTCAATCCACGCTCCCGTG
>DHOL01000050.1:310-1327 GCA_002410755.1 Ruminococcaceae bacterium UBA5391
CTCCCGTGTGGGGAGCGACAGCAAAAATTGCTAAAAATATTAAAAAAATGAATAAATAGTTATGCAATCACTTAATGAAAACAGGCATAACAGCAGCATTGTAAAAACCATTATTCTAAATTAATACAATATTTACTGAATCCCAGTGCGAATACGGCAGGAAAACAATGTATGCTTCCGGTTCGCACTACATGCTAGACAGTTAGAGGCCCTTGCACGTCAAACGATGGTTTCGCCCCCAAATGTTCTATTTTAGTTTTGTAATGATCACCTAAATAATAGAAACGAAGGCTGTCTTTCTTCAAGTCGATTATTTGTTCCAGCTTATGTTTTACCGTGCGGAGTATATCTTCGGGCGTACAGTTCGTGCATTTCCACGAGCATACTGCTTACCGTTGCACGCAGCTCGTCATCCAATGGCACCGGAGTTCTCCGCGATGTTTCACCATAATACAAAATATGCTTTTAAGATACGCCCGCACACCAGCATTTCTTCTAAACATATAGCCTGACAGCAAAGCTGAAGGCGGTCGGCAGCATTTTCTTTCGGAACTCCGCGCTTGTATTCGACCGGTACGGGAAGCCATTTCCCATCTTGACCGAAAATCGGTACTCCCTTTGGGGAAGCATGAAATTCCACGACATCGCAGATACCGCTTACACCCAGCTTTCGGGAATAAACTGCCATTCCACGTGAAATAAGAAGCTTGCCACGCTTTTCAGCAGAAAAAGGGTTATGCGCATTTTCGTGCAGAATGTGCCCTTCAACTGTGCGGAGATTTTCATCCCACTGCATTTCAATGTATGCCAATGCCCATTGGCGGCGACAGAAAGCAAAATGCTGGAGCCCCGCAATATTCAAATAATCTTCTTCCTTATATTCCATTATAAATATCCGGTACCAACCCATCAAGGGAATCTACAGTAATGTCATAGTAATCATCAAGCTTAAACGGGAGGTTGCTGTTTGAAATTTTCTTGCCGCTTTTCGGAGCAATATGAAGGGTGCGGTGGACT
>DHOL01000050.1:1418-3890 GCA_002410755.1 Ruminococcaceae bacterium UBA5391
TTCCATTATAAATATCCGGTACCAGCCCATCTAGGGGATCTACGGTGATGTCATAGTAATCATCAAGCTCAAACGGGAGGTTGCTGTTTAGAATTTTCTTGCCGCTTTTCGGGGCAATATGAAGGGTGCGGTGGACTTTGGCGGATGAGAACTGCCCATATTTGCAACTGTGTTTCCACCAGTAAACTCTGCAGACTTCCATGCTTCCGTCCGGCCGGGCGGAAGAACAATCGTTCTCGAACAGCGTTTCCAAAGCCTTGTGGATGAGTTCGGCATCTTCCTCAGTAAACCCGGTCTTTTCCGCGAGCTGGCAGTTGATGCTGCCGTAGAACACATAAACCCCGAATGGAACAGTATGTTTCATTCCCATGGTGTCGGATGACTTTTTATCTCCGGTGACGCTATTTACGCTCTTTGTAATCTGGATGCTTGCAATATCGACAGGCTGTACGCTGAATGCAGGGTGAATAGAAACCGGCCCCCGCACTCCGACGGAAACGTCGTTTCCCTTGAAAGCAAATACCTGGCCAAAACTTCGCACGTCCATCCACGTTTTGCACGCAACCTTTGCATATTGCTCCGCATTCTTTTCTGTTTTCAGCTCTTCCACAGAATCTGCGCGTTCCCTCAGACTTTTAAAGTTATCGGCACGTTTATCATCGGACTGAACGAAAATCGGCTGCCCCATGTCCAGCAGGCGGTTGCGGATTTTCCGCTTGATGCAGACATCCGAAATTTCGCCGTAACCGTCATAGGTTTCGCGCGGGCGGTTGCCGTTCAGGGGATCTCCGTTTGGGTTTGCGTTTTTCACAGACAGGACTACTGCAAAATCAATTTTGTTTGCAAGGATACTCATTCTTTTTCCTTCCTTTCAGCGTCGGCCGTTATGCCTTTTTCTCGGTTTGCTTCAAATTCTTTCCGGAACTCCTGCATTTGACAGGCATAGCCCAAAAGATAGACTTCATTCAGCGGGTCATTTGTAAAATCCTTTTTTGCAATTTTTGAAATGACTTCGTTCAGCTCATTCTGGTAGCGGGCTCCACTCTTGCCAAGCCTTATGAGGTACGGGGAAAGCGCCTGATATAACGTTTTCCACGTTTTAGCCGGATGCTGGCTAAAAGCGACCTGCATCCGCTGCGCATTAGTGCTCCTTTTTTCGCCCTGCAAATTCAGTGCGTAGGTTTCCAAATGCTGTGCATAGGCAAGTGCCCGTCCAAAAAGATAATTTCGATCTGTTTCCTGCGGATCCAATGCCATTTTCCATCTCTCCTTATACCCGTCTAATTTGATAATGCCCGGGTTCGCCCGGTCATTATGATATTTGCAAATCAACGCGCAGGCAACGGCAAGGGTTCTGCCGTGGTCGCTGTCATCCAACCCGGCCGGATTGGACGCGCGCCGTGCTGCGCAAAGCATAATATCCTGTGGAAGGGCCGCTTTATCGGCGATGCAGGGAAGCAGACGCTGCACCGTACTCTTTTTCAGCTTGTCGTTTGCCTGTTTCCCATAAGCCGCTTCCACAATCGTTTCCGGTGACGGTGCACCGATGAACGAAAACGGTTTTTTGCTTTTTTCAATGTTTTTTACTTTTTTGGGAAATTCCTGAAAATACCACCGGCAGGTTCCATGCCAGAGGGCAATCCGATCTACTAAATCTTTCTCCGGCATTTCCCGGTAATAAAAGACTGACAGCCGCCCGGGTGTAGCCGAGTCCAGTCCGATAATGCAGGTTTCTTCGCCGCCTTTCAGACTTTCGCCATAACCTGCGAGGGCATTCCGAAATTTCCGGGCGAAATCTTCACCGGTTGAAAAGACCGGCCTGTCCGGCCCGAGATCAAACAGTACATCAAGCGAATTTTCGCAGAGTTCGAGCGTTTTTCCACCGTCTGTGCGCCATGCCAGGATGACTTGGTCGCCATTCCGATACGCTTGCCTTGAAATTAACCACTTTAATGCGTTGTGTGCCTTTTCGGTGGTTTCCCGCCCGATGCAGAATGCCTGCCCCGGGGTTTCAAATCTTCCGCGATAAGTAAAGCCTGATTTATCGTTGGCGGAAATCAGCTTTGCTCCATCACCCGGCCGCCGGATATATTTGGGGCTTAGTGTGGAAACTGGGATGTCTCTGCCTGTCACATAGCAGAAATCTGTTTCCGCCGGAAGGCTGTTCTGGTAATCAATGTAACTTTGCCAGACCGACCGATCTTCCCAGATGCGGCTGTGCAGGTCTTCCGAACTGTCTGCCGAAACCACTTGAAAGCGGATGAAAGCGCCGGCCTGGTCGTTTGTTGTTGCTTTAAAAATAGGGGGCGTGTTTTCTTTTGCGCCCTCCCATTTTTCAGGCAGGCGGCCCGTTCCGTCAAGATACAGAACACCTGAGTCAATCAGGTCTTTCATCAGGCAGCCTTTTTTCAGGTATTTCAATACCGCGCAGACCTTCGGCTGGGCATAGGGGGAAGCACACCATTGTGACAG
>DHOL01000050.1:4113-4908 GCA_002410755.1 Ruminococcaceae bacterium UBA5391
TATAGTCGCCTGCAAGATAAGAAAGATTGTCAAACAATGGATGCGGCAGAATAGGATCGCTGGTTCGCGCCGCCGATTTTTCCGTACAGGGAATCAGGGTAGTGCGTTCCTTTTTATCTTCCAGCACCCGTGCCGAGTGCCAACAGCCTTTCGTGTCAATGACCGCCTCAATCTGAGCCTGCTGTGTCATGTGATAAATTGGCATCAGGGGCGTTTTGTTATCATCTTCCACGGCTCCGACAAGGCTTTGGCAATTTTCATAAGTCTCATACAGTTTTTGCATCCATCCCATGATAACCGGCCTCCTCTGCAAGAAAATCACAGTGGGCCAAATTTTTGCCCAGCAGGAATTGCTTTGGCTTTTGCTTCTTAATCGTACGGACGACAGGGCATTCTTCCGGCCGACAGAATTCAATTACCCCGTTTCGCATTTTGGGATACCAGAACCGTGCCTGTAGTAAATCCTTTCCATTTTCATCAGGATAACTGAATCCATGAAACATCAGGTCAAAAGAAAGCTCCGGCAAACTGTCGAATGCACCTTTCCCACTTTGAAATTCGCACGGTTCCACATACGCCTGACATTCCCGTGTGCCGAGGAAAATATCGCGCCGGCCTCCGCATGCAATCATGCGTTTTGCAATAAAGTAGTGTTTGTTTTCATTCCGGTCGCCTGCAAGGTCAGGCCGGTTTTCATTCCATTCAAAATGCGCTTTTACTTGGTAGGCAACGTTGGTCAGGTAAGTATAAATAGACAGTGTATTCCCGCCGTTGTATCCAATGGGGCGGATTCCT
>DHOL01000084.1 GCA_002410755.1 Ruminococcaceae bacterium UBA5391
CTTTCGCTTTGGTGCGCCCGCGGGGATTCGATCCCAGGACCTTCTGATTCGTGGTCAGACACTCTATCCAGCTGAGCTACGAGCGCTTATATCACTGCCATTACATTTCAGACAGCTTCACTATTATAAGCTGTTGAGTAAAAAAAGTCAAGCCTTAATTTTAAGAGGCTTTTATCATTAGATAGCAAAAGCTAACCTACAACATTTTCTAAGTCGTATATGAAAAGTTAAGAAAGGCTGATTTTCTCTTCTTCCAGAATTTTTAAAATACTGTAGTTCAGCTTCCCGCGAACCTGCAAAAATTTATTGTAGTCAGTAACAAGTGCATAGCAACTTACCGTAAAAGTTGGTCCGTTTCCGTCAAGACTATTCAGGGTGACAAGAGAGGTACCGTTTTCAATCCTTTCACTGTTTTTCAGCAGTCTGCGGATATGTTCGGCACAGGCTTCCAGCTGGTCAGCAGAATAGCTGTACTTTAGAGTAAGCGGGAATTCAATATGACGTTTGCCCATACGGCTAAAATTGTAGATCGGTTCAGCCGCCGTTATAGAATTCGGGACAGTAACAAGCGCCTGGTCACCTGTGCGGACTTTTAGGCTGCGAAAGTTGATATCCTCTACAACGCCTTCAACTTTACCTGTGCGAATCCAGTCACCAATAGAAAAGGGATGGTCCAAAAGGATAGCAAGGCCACCGAAAAGGTTGGAGAGCATGTCTTTCGCCGCAAGGGCAAAAGCCAGACCGCCAAGGCCAAGCCCGGCAAGCAGGCCACTAATGCTGAAATTCCATTCCTGCGCTACAATCAGTACTGCAAGTGCAATGAGCAGGAAGCGCAGCACACCGGACAGGATGGGCGTCAATGCTTTGTCAATCCGGATATCCAGCTTTTTAGCTATGGCGGAGTTGCCAAGCTCTACAACGTCCGCCATACGGCAAAACCCCCAAGTAATGGCAATAACAAGGAAGCTCCGGAAACAACGGACAATGGTTCCCTGTGCCACCGGGTTGCCCCATACAACAGGGCATATGCTCAGCGCGACATAAATACCGGTAACGACGAGGATAAGCCGGAGCGGCTTGTGAAAGCCATGGTCAATTTTTTGGCCCCACTGCTTTCCGGCTTTCTGCGAAGCTTTTTGCAGTAGCCGGAAGACGAGCCGTGTCAGCGGCACACTGATCAAGAAAAACAGGCAGAAAACCAGAGCGGGAATCAGAAAATTCTCTACCCATGGGTTATGAAAAAAATTTGACATATGGAACACCCTTTAAAATTTTAAAATATTATCAGACAATCTGCCAGGGATTTTCTTTCCCTGTCTGAAAAAGGACACAGCTTTCCAAAGAATGTTCTACCATGTCGCTGACCGCCTGGTCGGTATAAAATGCAGTGTGGGGAGTGACGATAACATTTGGGTAGGATTTCAGGACCGCGAGGTCACGGTTAGAAAGGACAGTATCTTCCCGGTTGCTGTAATACATATTTCCTTCCTTTTCAATGACATCGAGCGCAGCACCGCCGACCTTGCCGCTCTCCACGGCGTCGAGAAATGCGCCGGTATCAATGATTGAGCCGCGTGCTGTATTTACAATGAAAATGCCGTCTTTCATCCGGGCCAGCGTATCATGGTTAATGAGGTGAAAATTATCTTTTGTAGCAGGCGCATGAATGGTGATGAGGTCACTTTCTGCAAAAAGCTGTTCAAGTGACACGTATTCACCATATTGCTTCAGCTCGTCGTTCTGATACGGATCGTAAGCGATAATCCGACAATCGAAAGCAGAAAGGCGCTTTGCTACAAGGCATCCAATGTGCCCTGTGCCAATAATGCCAATAGTCAAATTGTGAAGCTCTACTCCCTGCAAGCCGCTGAGAGAAAAGTTCTGGACAGCACTATGGCGGGCGATTGCCTTGGCCTTCCGCGTTACCATTAGGATCAGCATGACAGTATAGTCGGCAACACTGCTTGGCGTATAACTGACGTTTCCAACGTGCATGCCGATTTCCCGCGCTGCCTTGATGTCAATATGGTCATAGCCGATACTGCGTGTGGAAATAAAGCGAATACCTGCGCCATAAAAACGTTGGAGCAGGTCCCTGTCCATTCGTGACACAATCATGCTGAGGCAGGTGCAGCCCTTGGTGATTCCGAGCGTTTCCTCTGAGGGACTTCCTTTTTCCAGGGCAAGCTCAACACCATATTTCTTTGCAAATTTTGAAAAATAGGCCAGTTCATCCGGACGGTAGCTGTAGACGGCAATTTTCATTCTATTCTAAACCCTTTCACTTTAAAAATCAGAGAAGTGCCATTTGGTCAAGCCGATAGAGCAGGCTTCTGATTTGCCGGAGGCTTTCCGCGTCTGTAATTTTTCTTCCTGACCGGTAGTATTCCACGGAACAGGCTCCAGATTCTGTCTGACCATTTTCTCTTAGAATTCTTGCAAGATGGTTAATAGTGCCGGCACAGCTGTCGAGGATAACAGTCTTCTGCGGAAAAATTTTACGGAATGTATCCTTGAAATAATTAAAATGTGTGCAGCCAAGCACAAGCGAGGAATAGGCAGAAAGCTCATGCCCGGCAAATGCGCTGCGCAGGTAGGATACAACGGCATCGGAGTGGAACTCAAAGCGCTCTGCAAACCGGACGAGTTCCGGCAGCGGCAGCAGGTCAACAATATGTTTGCAGTCCACCCGCTCAATCAGGTCGTGAAGCTTCTTTTCGCGTACTGTAACAGGTGTTGCAACAACCAGAACACGCCCGCTGTTGCTTCGTTCTACAGCAGGCTTTACTGCTGGTTCCACACCAAGGATGGGAACCGGATACTTTCGGCGTAAAGCCTCAATGGCAACGCTGGTTGCCGTATTGCAGGCGACAACAACTGCCCCTGCGCCCTCCTGAAGCAGGAAATGCACTGCTCCATCTACGTACTCAGCAATTTCACCGTTGCTTTTTTCCCCATAAGGAACGTGATCAGAGTCTGCATAAAAGAGATAATCTTCCCTGGGCAGGATTTCAAGCGCCTGGTGCAGCACGGACAGACCGCCGATACCGGAATCAAAAAAGCCGATTTTCAAATCTATCTTCCATTCTTTTAAAATTCTTTCCGAAGCTTTTTATAAAAAAGTTGAGACATTCCTACTTGGTTATTATAAACAAAATTTATCTGCGGCGCAAGAAATCAGAAAAGCTTTTGCCTGTTTTCCTGTCCCGAAAGCAGGCATATATTATCCTCATTCCGTATTTCAATTCCGGCACGGTACAACAGGTTGGCCGTCACGCCGTTTCCTTCGATCAAAGTGCCGGAAAAGGTTCCGTCGTAAATTTGCCCGAAGCCGCAGGAGGGACTGCGGCTTTTTAAAACAGCAGTATGGCAACAAAACAGCTTTGCAAGTTTTAGAGTTTCGCAGGCGCCAAGCTCATATTGCTTTGTACGGTCTTCACCGCTTTGCGTGACAGCCCGCCCGCCGCGCAGCTCTACGGGAGGCCGGGGTGTCGGGAGACCGCCAAGCTGTTCCGGGCAGACGGGAATCAAGTGGTGCTGTCCATGCAGGGACAGGACTGCCGGACAGGGCTTACCGTCACCACTGTAGCGGCAGCAGACGCCGAGCAGACAGGCACTGACAAGGATGTTCACAGGAAAAACTCCTTTCTGCTTAATCTATTGAATTTGGCTGACAATTCTGCGGTGCTCCGCGCTGCCAAGCAGGCTTTCACTCCCAAGCGGTTTTTCAGAATCAAGCCCGTACTTTTTCTTGAGGGAAAGAATCCGCGCGACGGATTCATCAACACGCGATTCTGAGATTTCTCCGCTTTTTACAGCGGCAAGCACTGTGTTGTATGCGGCTGCGGGGTCTGACGGGAGCATGAGGATGTCTGCACCGGCTTTTACAGCGCGGACGGCTGCCTCACCGGGGGAGAAGTGCTTTGCTATGGCACCCATCCCGAGGGAATCTGTAATAATAACACCATGGAAACCGAGTTCTTCCCTCAGAAGCCCCTGAATAATTTTCGGGGAAAGACTTGCGGGGGTTTCATCGCCGTTGACCTTTGGCAGGCTGATATGTGCAACCATAATCATTTCCGCACCGGCTTTAATCTGCTCCTCAAATGGGATAAGCTCCGTCTTTTTTAGTTCATCGAGTGTCTTGTCAACAGAAGCATAGCCCTCATGCGTATCGGCTTCTGTGTCGCCATGACCTGGAAAATGCTTGCAGACAGGAATCATCCCCGTGCTGCGTAGGCCTTCGCTCAGGGCGACGGAAAAGATGGCGGCTTGCTGCGGGTTGCTTGAAAACGAGCGCGTCCCAATGACTTTATTGTTTGGATTGGAAAAGACATCACAGTCCGGAGCAAAGTCCATATTGAAGCCAAAAACGCTGAGTTCACTTCCGAGGACGCTGCCTACCTGGCGCGCAAGCTCTGTATTCCCGGTTTTGCCGACGTCCCACATGGAAGGGATGTCCGTTGCAGAAATCAGGTCTGTATGACGGATACGCTGAACTTTTCCGCCTTCCTGGTCAACTGCGACAAACGGTGAAATCCGGCAGTCATCTTTCATCCTGCGGATCAGAGCGCGAACCTGCGCCGTTGTATGGATGTTTTCTCCGAACAGCACAAAACCGCCCGGCTGGATTGCCTGGACCGTGCTGTGTGCTGCCTGATTGTAGGTCCAAAAATCGGTGCCATCCGCGTTTTTACGAAAAGCAAGAAAAAACATCTGGCCGATTTTTTGCTCCAGAGTCATGTCGGCAAGCTTTCTTGAAACTGCGGGAGAAAGAGAAGAAGAAAGCTTTTTGGAAGTCGCTGAAACAATTTTGGAAACAGTTTGCTGCGTAGAGCTGTTGTAGGAATCTTTTTGCACTTTAAAAGCTGTGCATCCCGGGAGCCAGCATCCGGCGGCAGTACAGCAAATCATAGTCAGGAAAGCGGTCAACTTTGGTTTCTGATTCATAAGTAAATCCCCTCCATATCCACAGTATAGCATAATGCGGATGGTATGGCACGGCGACCCGGGAGAATAAAAGAGCCTCCCGCAGAACGGGAGACTCTCAGATTGTCGAAGAACCCATCCAACGCGTTAAGCGAAGGATGGGT
>DHOL01000063.1 GCA_002410755.1 Ruminococcaceae bacterium UBA5391
CAATCCATATGCTGTTCAGCACAAGACGCACATCCTCTCTACAAGACTGTTACCGGAACGCCGGATACCCGTTCGATTTCTCTCTTGAACAGCTTCGGGTCGCCGTTATTCCTTGAAACATGGATCAGATAAATATGCCGCACACTGCTCATGTCGTTAGCAAGGAAAAAATCTTTTACGTTCTCCAGACTGAAATGTGACCTTTCAATTCGGCGCTCCATGGACTCTGGAATACGGCCCTCAGCCACGCTTTGGCTGATTAATTTTTGGCTGTAATTGCACTCTACCATAATCACATTCAGTGATCGGAACGTGTTCGGGATGTAGTAAGTATCCGTTGCAAACAGCAGCTTCTCCCGGGCCGCCGTGGAATACAGCAGGTACCCGCACGGTTCCGCGGCATCATGCTCCGTTTCAAACGGGAGAATAATCCAGCTTGCAAGCGCAAATTGCTCTCCAATGCGGACAATGTGCTTCCGATATGGCCGGTCAATATCAGTAATCCGGCCGAATGTCCCTTCCGTGGCGTAAAGATCAATGCCTTGTACTGCAAGTTTTCCGGCGCTTCTGGCGTGATCCTGATGCTCATGGGTTATCAGGCATCCTTTCACGCGCGGCAGTAAATCTAGATAGCCGGTCATAATTTTTTTAGAGCGGATGCCCGCTTCCAGAAGCAGGACACTCTCGCCATCATCGACAGCGTAAGAGTTTCCTGTGCTCCCGGAAGCAAGGCATTTTACATCAATCATCTTCGTTAAAACCCTGGGTCATAGGCAGCAGGCTGACTTTTTTCGGGCGGAGGCGTCGGTTTATCTTTCTTTGCTTTTGACGGTTCATGGGGTGCAGGGACCGCATCGTTTATCACTTCGCCGGTTTCCGGGTTGATATCTATCATCTGCTTGTTGGCTTTCTTCTTAGCTTCCTGCTGAGGGGTAACGCCGCGGTCATCTTTTTCCAGCGCTTTGTTCATTTCTACTGACATTGGCCCATAGGTGCTAATCAGGCGGCGCATACAGGTCTTTTCTGCCATCTTGTCAAACTCTTTCTGCCATGGGGAATAGCTGCTGCTGTAACTGGGGCTGTACCTTTTGGCCCATGTTTCAACTTCCCCGCGGCTCATGTATAAGGTCTTTTCAAAGCCATTCAAAAGCTGAAAATAGGCAAAATAGCCGACAACTTTGTCACTTGTGCGCTCCCCGGAAAGGTCAACTGTGCCGGACAGTTTATCCCTGCTTACAAATTCGCCCTCATAAACTGTGCCGGAATTGATGGTCTTATATTGCCTGGTGTGCTGTGCAAGTTGAATGAGGCCTTTGTATCCGATCACGAATGTTGGAGCAGGCTTGTTATTGTGCCGGAATGGCACTACATAGGCAAAGCCGAGAGACTTCACAAGCGGAAGTTTCAGCGAAGCTGCCTTCATGCACTCCATGGCAACCGCCTGCGGGTCGCATCCTTGCAGGGAATTGTCACTCTCATAGAGGTCAATCATACTGGACATAAAAGCCCCTGCGTTGTCGTGAAGCGTATTACGGAGCTGTGCCCGAATGGTCTGCTGGTTTAAAATTCCTTTGAACTGGTCCACTTTTGTGGCGGTAATGTTCTTGTTTTCACTCATGATTCTTCATCCTCACTTTCATCTGTTTCTGATTGTTCATCCTGGCTTTTGGCCGGTCCGCCGTCCTCCTGATATTCCTCCACGATTCCCGTCTTGCCATCCACTGTGGCCGTGCCGCTAGGCTGCTGAACTTCATCAAAAGAAAGCTGATGTTCACGGTCGGCTGGAAGGACTGGCCGCCCGTCGGCATCAAATTTTAACGGTACCAGAATACCGGAAATCTTCTGAGGCTTTACTGTGTAATTGATCTTTCCGGACACAGCCCCATCAAATAAATATTCTCCGGATTGATCATCAAACGTGATTTTGACGGTCATTTCACCGTCATGCTGGTTCTTGGCGTGAAGTTCGGTAAGCAGACTATTGAGTACCGTATCGGCCTTATCCACAATCTGTCTCAGTTCCGGTCCGCGCAGGGAAAGCGGTTCGCCTTCGACATCGTCCGATCTGGGATCATCTGAATTCTTTTCCGGATATTCGTCGTCCCCGGAAGCATTCTTCCAGTCGCAGCTCTGCGGCGGCTGCTCTGTGCCATCGTTCGCGGACTCGTCGGTATCGTCCTTGGATTCCGGGGAATCACCAAAAGTCTGCTGTTCCAATTCGGGCTCTTCATCGGGTGTGGAACGCTGCTCTGGATTTTCATCCAATTCGTTCATTTTGTTTCCTCCGTTCTCAGTGTTTTGTCTTTGTCGGATACATAAAGGCTGATCGTCTGCGCCTCAATTTTCAGCGGGTGTGACACGCTTTCGGCGTCGTCATGCCAGACCGGCATGACAAGGCCCATCTTGCGGCCGAGCGTGTCCACAATATCAAGCCCGGCGTTTACTTTTTCAGACTTGCTGAGGCTGCCGTAATCTTTGCCGCTGACCTGCGCCTCACAGCAGGCTTTCACTCCGCCGTTGACCTGCGTTTCAAAGAGCTTCCAGCGGACCGTGCGGAAAGAACCGTTTACTTCAGTTTCCACATCTGCCGCTTTCAGCTGTACAAAAAGCTCCGCAAGGTGAAGCACGCTGTCAAGCTGCGCTAGGCGGATACCGAGTTTTTTCTGCTGTTCCTTCAGCTCTGCAATCCTGGCGTCCTGCTTTTTAATGAGTTCCGCATCGGCCTGTTTCTGCTGGATTCCGCTTATTTCGGATTCAACCGGGTTAAGCACTTCCTGCAGTTTTTGAATCTGGGCATCGGCTTCATGTTCAGCATCGTACAATTCCTTCTGTGCGGCCTCAACCTTTGTGCGCCAGCCGGCACACTCTTTTGTTTCTTCCCATGCCGGAGGCGTAACAAGCATTTTCTGCAGACCGTAAATTTTCTGCCGGTGATGGTCAATCTCAAGGTTTATGTCTTTTATGTCCTGCACAGCCGCATCACGGCTTTTGGTTAGGCCATTCAGCTCCTGCACCATGTCCTTGCCCTGCTGCTGTATGCCGGCGATTTTCTGCGCCTTCTGCTCGTTGAAACTGCCTTCAAG
>DHOL01000068.1:0-13684 GCA_002410755.1 Ruminococcaceae bacterium UBA5391
CTCAAATTGAGCGAGTGGGAATAAACAAAAAAATCCCCGGAAGCCTTGAGAAATCTAATGGACTATACCCCATAAAACGGACAGTGAAAAAAGGGACCTCCTGTTGTAGAATGGAAACTACGGCAGGAGGTTCTTTTGATGGCAAGGAGGGTATACCAAAATTGAAATTCTAAGCGAAGAGGTGCTTCACAGAAAAGCGGCTGGAGAGACAAACAGGGAAATTGCTCAAAGTTATGGTCTGAGCAAAGAACAGATAAAGGGGCTGGTCGAACATCAGAATCGTAAAGTGCGCCTAATCGCCAATGGATATATCCCACGCCCGAAAGGTAGGCCGCGGAAAGATGCGGCAGATGAAGAGACGTAGCGCAATTATGAACTGGCTGAACTACGGATGGAAGTGAAACTGCTGAGAAATTTTCTGTCCGAAGTTGAAAGAAAGCGAAGCTGAAATATCGCGTCATTGAACGGTTTCGTGGGAAATACAGCATTGAGGCCATGTGCCGTTCCCTTGAGGTTCCCTGCAACGGCTACTATGCCCGGTGGAACCGGCTGAAAAAAGTCAATTTAAAAGCCATTGTGCGCATCATGCGAACGTATGATCTGCTTTCACAAATACGTCGACATCGGCCTTATGTACATTACAAGCAGGCAGTACATAAATATCCGAATCTGTTGCAGAGGACTTTTGAGCAACCGTTGCCTAATCGTTTTTGGGTTACGGACATTACCTACATTCCTACCACAAAAGGAATGCTATATTTGCTCGGGAAGGCATTTTTAAACAGCTTAGATTGCAAGGTATGGGATACCTCTTCCGGTTTTGGCCTTTGTAAAGCGGAATTCTATTGTTTCCGGCAGATGGTAATAGGTCCGCATGGCTTCTATGTACCCACCCTTGGAATGAACATCAGGGCGAAAAACGAAGGTTGCGTTGCAGTAGGTCCAGTCGAACTGATTATAGTCAATCAGGATTGTATCGCTGACACCCTGCTGTGCAGCAGAAATCTGACGCTGAATTTTCCCTTCGGCAATCGCATTTACAGCACTCCCGCGCGCAATGCAGACAAGGGAGGCAAAGCCGACCAGCAGTGTGGCAGCCTGTACAGGCATTTTCCAGCGGACGGGGCAGCTTTTTTCTATCAGGCAGAATGTAATCAGGAGCAGAAGGACAAAGAATGGATATTTTGCACGTCCGCTTGAAGTAGTTGCGACTGCAGGAATTGCCTGGGAAGCACATGCACCAAGATAGAGAACAGGCAGATAGGAGAGGCTTTCCTGTCCGGAAGAAGCCTGCTGGCTATGGGCACAGATCATCAGTGCGGCAAGGACAAAAATGAAATAAATAACCCAGAAAAGCAGCAGCGCAATTTCAGCACAGGAAAAATAGCGTCCGGCGCTTAGTGTCTGATGCAGTTCAGGCAGGCGCAACCCTCCGCTGCATGCCGCTAGGAGGGCACCCGTTAAGAAATAATACTTCAGCATGTGAACGAAACCGCTTTTAATACTGCTGTGCGAAAGCAGATAAGCTGCTGCAAGCCCAACTGCGGCAATCCAAGGCCAATAAAGCTGTACCATCGACGCAAAATAATACAGAAAATTATAGAAAAAAACTGTAAGAGGATTTGCTTTCGGGGTATTTTCAGCCTTCATCCGATAATAAGCGCCCGGGGCCGTAAGCATGACTGTGAGGATTACGGCGGAGATTACCGTCATTACGCGCAGTCCAATGCGTGAGGAGCCAGACTGCCCATCTGCACGTAGATAGAGCAGAGTGCTAAGGCACATTACTGTGAGCATAATGGTTATCTGCTCGTGGAGAAGAGCGGCAAGCACGAGGCAGACAGGCGACAGCCAATGCAGGGCTTTGGGAAGTGGGCGGCCGCGGAGCCTGTTATAAAAAGGCAGAAAACCAATCATTGCTAGGAGCATAGGGTAAAGGTAATTAGTTGAGCCATCCAGCCAAAGGTATACGTCCGAGAAAAGCCTGCCATACATCGGCAGAAGGCATGGGAAAAAGGCGCTGAGCCATGCGACGAGGGCCTCACCCCGGGCAGGCTTGCAACCTGTCCGAAAGGTACCGCGGATATAATAGAAGAAAACAAGCGAAAGCCCCGTAGCGGCGAATGGGGTAACAATTTTCCACAGGTGTATTCCGGAAAGCAGGAAAAAACCTGCAAGCACATTCCCCATGCGGGCACCGCCGTAGAAGTAATATGCCTTATATTCTTTTATGATTTTAGCTAGAGTGCCCCCGTGAATTGCAAAACGGTAATCGTCCCCTTGCAGGAAAGCCAGTGAATCAATTACAAACCAGAAAATAAGTGCCGAAAAAAAAGGTACATATAGCAGGAAAAAGCGTTTCCAATTTTGTTTTTGCTCCAAATCCCGTTCCTCCCTATCAATTACACAATCCAAAATATTGGAAAATATTTGATTTCTATCACTATATCATTTGTCCGGTATGGCGTCAAGGAAGAGAAGACAGTATATGCTCATGGCTTGTTTTTTTACTGCCTGCGTATTATAATTATCTCAAAGTGTTTTGGCTTTTGGGGCCGGCAAGGAGAGTTTTATGCTGTTTTCTATGATTCAAAACCTGATTGCAGGCAAACACGTTGACTTTACTGATGTTGTCGCGGAAATTCTTGCAACACTGTTCGTTATTTTCTGTATTCTTCCGATCCATGAGTGGGCCCATGCCTGGGCTGCACATAAACTGGGTGACGATACTGCCAGACGTTCCGGCCGTATGAGTTTGAATCCGCTTGTCAGCTTTGATCCGATTGGTGCATTGTTTCTTTTGCTGTTTGGGTTTGGGTGGGCGAAACCTGTCCCAATCGACAGCCGTTATTTCCGGCGCCCAAGGCGCGATACAGCCCTTGTTTCTCTTGCCGGGCCGCTTTCCAATTTTATCGTTGCATGGATTGGCTCATTCCTTTATGTGGGCATTTTTGTGGCTTCGGGCGGAAAAATCCCCGCGTTTGTACAGGTATTTTTCCAGGCTTACATCGCAATCAATGTTGCCCTTGCGGTTTTCAACCTGATTCCCCTTCCGCCGCTGGACGGTTCCAAAATTCTGGGGGCTTTTCTCTCGGAACATGCGCTGGAAAGCTACTATCGTTATCAGAATATCATTATCCTGGTTGCATTTTTTTTGTTGTTCACCAATGTGCTGAGTGCGCCTTTTGACTGGATTGATTATGTCTGCTACCAGGGTGTTGTCTGGCTGGGTGAGCTGCCATATCATCTGGTTGGCGTACTGTAATAAACAGGGCGGAAAATGGGAAAGCTTACCTATAAGCTCAGTTCTTTTGAAGGCCCGCTGGATCTACTCTTGTTCCTAATTCGGAAAAATAAGCTTAATATCTGTGATATCCGCATTGCAGACTTAGTGGGCCAGTATATGGAGCAGGTTGACGCCATGCAGGAGCAGAACATGGAGGTAACGAGCGAATTCCTGGAAATGGCTGCAAGGCTTGTTTATATGAAAACCGTTTCGCTTCTTCCAAAGCCGGAAGAAGCGGAACAACTCCGCCAGGACTTGACGGGGCAGCTCCTCCAGTATGATGAGTGCCGCCGTGCCGCAGGTATTCTCGGCGAACATTTCAGCTTTGACACAATCACGCGGCCGCCTGAAGAAATCCAGTTCGATACTGCCTACCATGGGAAAATTACACCGGCGGCACTTGCAGATGCTTACGGAAGTGCAGTCGGGCGAGGCAGGCGTTTCCTGCCTCCAAAACCAGAAGAGTTTTCCGGAATTGTTTCCTACCGGGTTGTCAGTATCACTTCACGCATTGTCGGCATTCTCCGAAGGCTTTGGAAAACCGGCATGTCCCGTTACAAGGACCTGTATAATGGCTGCCGTGGCAGGTCGGAACTTGTTGCAACATTCCTCGCGGTGCTGGAGCTCATCAAGGGGCAGCGTATCCGCCTGGAAGGAGAAGGCGACGGGACAGTCCGGCTCCTAAAAAAAGCCCATTTTCCCGGCAGAAGGAAGGCCTAAACCATGGACAGAGAAATCGGAAGCATTCAGGATGCGGTTGAAGCAATCCTTTTTGCAAGTGGGGAAGCCGTACCGGTTGGCCGTATTTCTGACGTATTTTCCATTAATGAAGCAACAGCAGAGAAAGTCATGCAGCACCTTGCTGACCGTTTTAATGCACAGCATGGTGGAATCCGAATTGTTAAACTGGAAGACGGCTGGCAAATGTGTACCAGGCCGGAGTTTGTCCAGCAGGTCCGTGAAGCACTGGATTTGCGGCGCAATTCGCCGCTGACACAGGCTTCCCTTGAAGTCCTTGCCGTTATTGCCTATCACCAGCCTGTTACGAAGGCGTTTGTTGAGCAGGTCCGCGGCGTCGATTGCACCGGTGTCTTGTCAGGCCTTATTGCAAAAGGTCTCGTTGAAGAATGCGGCCGCCTCAATTTGCCGGGGAAACCTCTGCTTTATGGTACGACTCCTGATTTTCTGCGGTGCGTTGGCATTTCGTCCCTGCAAGACCTTCCTCCGGTTGAAAAAGAAGCAGAGCATTCGGATGGGAAAGAACATTTGGGGCAGAGAGAAACAGTTGCAGAACCGAAAGCCTCAAAGGAGGGCGCAGAATGAAGTTCCTGCGTATTTTCTTATGGATGCAACTGATTTTCACTGTTCTGATGCTTTGCCCAATTACTTTCCAGGTTTCATATCGGGACAAACTGCATTTCCGTATCAGGTACCTTTTTTTCCACTATACGGTAGCACCGCATGCACCTAAGAAAAAAAAGCCGAAAAAGAAGAAAAAGCCAGCTGGAAAATCGTTTTTGGGAAAAATAGGTGAACTGTACCAAAAAGAGGGCCTGTCGGGTTTCCTTTCCATTCTGAAGGAGGTGGCAGGGATTGCCGGCGGACTTGCAAAAGGTATCTTCTCTCACCTTGTCTTTTCCCACTTCTGGCTGAAAATCAGTGTTTCAGGCGGAGATGCGGCGAGAACCGCCGTCTATTATGGTTATGTATGCAGTGTCGTTTCCACGGCAACAGGCGCAATCCTGAAAAAGGCCAAATGCAAAGAATGCCATGTCCTAATTGATCCGGATTTTCAGTCCGAAAAAAGCAGTGTCAAGTTCGACACGAAAGTGCATATCCTGCCATTTTTTCTCATCAATGCGGTTCTGCGTGCATCCATCCGCTCCGTTAAACTAATAAAATCGATTACGGCAATTCATAATAACTGAACAGAAGAAATTCTGTCATACAAAAATAAAGAAAGCGGTGTTTTCCATGTCGGATCATCCCATTGAAGGTATGATGGACACAACCCTTGAAAAAATCAAGCAGATGGTTGACGTCAATTCCATCATTGGTGACCCAATTACTGCACCGGACGGCACCATGATTATCCCAATTTCCAAGGTCAATTATGGCTTTGCATCCGGCGGCTCAGATCTTCCCGTTAAAATACCTGAAAAGCAGTTCTTCGGTGGAGGAACCGGCGCTGGTGTTACCATTACTCCTGTGGCATTTCTTGTTGTTGCAAATGGTGAAGTCCGTCTGCTGCGGGTAGACCCCGGAAGCAATTCTTCCCTTGACCGTATCCTTGACCAGGCCCCGGAGCTTTTTGACCGTATCGGCGGATTAATCAACAAGAAAAAGAAGGGGAAGGAAAAAGGCACTCCTGAAGAAGAGCCTGAAGCGTCAGAAGCTGTGGAGGCAGATATCCCGAAAAAGCCGGAAGAATAAATCATTGCCCGGATTTCTGCCTGCATATATATGTTACCACAGGTGATGGGGATGAAGGGCAAACTGATTTTCTGCCTTGTGGCAATGTTCTCTGCCGCGTTTTGGCCGCTTCATGTATTTGCTGCCACGCCGAAAAATTCCGCACAGTCCGCAGTGCTTGTCAATCAGGACAGCGGCAGTATCCTGTATGCTAAAAATGAGAATGAGCACCATGCAATTGCAAGTACGACTAAAATTATGACTGCCTTCCTTACTCTGGAGGCAGCCGAGGAGCAAAACCGTGAAATTACCGTAATGCCGGAAATGATCCGGGTAGAAGGTTCATCCATGGGCCTTCGGGTGGGGAATCGGCTGACCTTGCACGACCTTGCCGTCGGCATGATGATGGTCTCCGGAAATGATGCTGCCAATGCTGCGGCAATTGCCATAGGAGGCTCAACGGAACGGTTCGCTGCAATGATGAATGCAAAGGCTGCTTCGCTTGGAATGAGCAACACGCATTTTGTCACACCTTCCGGGCTCGATGATACGGAGCACTATTCTACGGCACGCGATATGGCTGTACTGGCTTGTGCCGCCATGCAGAACAGCGATTTTGCTTCGATCGTCCGGCAGAAATCTATGAAAATTCATTTTCTGAATCCGGACGAGATACATTCCTATGGGAACCATAATAAACTTTTGCAGTTTTATCCGTCCTGCACCGGAATCAAAACCGGCTTCACCAAAAAGGCAGGCAGGTGTCTTGTCTCAGCGGCTGAAAAGGACGGCGTCCGGCTTGTTGCCGTGACTCTGGATGACCCGGACGACTGGAATGACCATGAGGCCCTCCTCGACTACGGCTTTTCTCAGCTTAAAAGCCAGAAAATTGATGACAGTTCCTGCCGCCTGGAAGAGAATTTGGTCGGCGGCATTGAGCCTTTCGTAACGGTTTCCGGAATGGAAGGAGAAAAAATTGTAATCGGTTCCTCCGACCATCTGACACGCACTGTGGAGCTGCCGCAATTCCTCTATGCGCCTGTAAAAACGGGGCAGGTCGTTGGGTGTGTCAGGTATGACTGCGGCGGAAAAACGGTTGCCCGGACGGAATTGGTCGCAGCGGGAAATGTTGCACGTGCCGTTATGCCGAAGAACTGGTTCCAGGTGTTCTGGGATGGGCTGAAACGCCTGCTCTTTGGCTGACAGACCAAAAATGAAAGAAAGGATGCCGTTTAAAATGCCAAACCCCGTCAGACTACAGAAAATCCTTGCTGAATCAGGTGTTGCCTCCCGACGCAAGTCGGAAGAACTTATCCTTGCAGGCAGGGTGGCCATCAACGGTATTACCGCAAAGCTCGGCAGCAAAGCCGACCCAAAGCTGGACAGTGTTACCCTGGACGGCCATCGCCTGCAACCGGGAGGGGAACTGTTTTACCTGATGCTTCATAAGCCACGCGGCTATATTACAACAATGGATGATGAGATGGACCGCAGATGCGTGGCGGAATTGGTGAAAGATGTTCCCCAACGTGTCTATCCTGTCGGGCGGTTGGACCGCGAATCGGAAGGTCTGCTGATTATGACAAATGACGGCGAGTTTGCCAATGCCATGATGCATCCTTCCCACCATGTATCAAAAACATACCGTGTAACAGTCCGTCCCCGTGTTACGGAAGACCAGCTCACTAAAATAGCCGAGGGCGTTGAGATTGAGGGGCGTAAGACAGCCCCGGCTGAAGTAATGGTTCTCGGAGAAGAGCCGGACCGTACGGTGCTACAGATTATTCTCCATGAAGGCCGCAATCGTGAAATCCGCAAGATGTGTGAAGCGCTTGGCCTTGAGACGGCGCGCCTCAAGCGTACTGCCTTTGGTTCGCTGAAGCTAGGGATGCTTCCTCCGGGAAAGTGGCGCTGGCTGACTTCAGACGAAGTTAACCGCCTGCGGGATGCTGCCGGCCTTCAGCCGTTGCCGGAAAAAGCTGTGTTTTCATCCGGCAAAAAATATCAGGAACAGCCTTACTTAAAAACTGGGACAGGCAGGGAAAGCCGTTCCTACCGCACACCGGCACCCAGCCTGAAAATGAAATCATACAGCCGAAAAGCTTCAAATAACCGCAAATGATTGCGGGAAACGGATATCCAGCTTAAAATCCGAATGACTGGAGAAACATACGATGAAGAACTTGAAGGTAACAGTCAATGGGACGGTTTATCATGTCCAGGTGGAAGAAATAAAAAATACCGAAGCGACCGCAGTATGCATTCCGGAAAAACCTGCTGTGCCAGTAAACGGGGAAAAAGGATGGGACAAGGTGCACCACCTGTCTTCTACCGGAAGAGAAAGCGGCAGGTAACAGAAAATTGAGGACTTTTATTTCTTTCCCAAATGGATGAATTCCTCTTACCGGTTGACAATCTCCCACTGGAACTGATAAAATAAAGGGAAGAAATAAAATCGGTATACCCGGGAACAGGAATTTTTACCGGAACTGAGATGATAAAATCGTGGTAAACAGCATGACCGGATTTGGCAGGGCTGAAAAGGTTGTTGACGGGCGCGACATTATCGTTGAAGTCAAGTCGGTTAATCACAGATTTTTTGACTTTAATATTCGTGCCAGCCGTGGCTATGAGTTTCTTGAAGAAAAGGTTAGGCCTTACCTGCAGGAAAAAATTGCGCGCGGCAAGCTGGACGTTTATGTGGGACTGGAAAAGCTGGATGATGCCGGCACGGAAGTGCAGATAAACATGCCCCTTGCGGCGGGATATTTGTCAGCGCTGCGTGCGGCACAGAAGAAATTTGGCTTGCCAGATGACATTAAGACAAGCACGCTCCTGCAGTGTCCGGATATTTTTACAGTCCGCCGGGAACCCGAAGATGAGGAAGAAGTATGGGGGAAGGTAAAAGGTGTCCTCGACGAAGCCCTTGTCCCGTTTTTTGCAATGCGGCGTGCAGAAGGCAGCAAGATGCAGGAGGACATTCTCAGCCGGGTTTCCGCCATTCTGAAAATGGTGGGGGAAATTGAAGAGCGTTCCCCAAAGACGGTAGAAGAATACCGCAGCAAGCTGAAAGAACGCATTCAGGACCTCCTTGGAAGTGCCCCGGTTGATGAACAGCGCATCCTGACAGAAGCTGCAATTTACGCCGACAAGGTTTCTGTTGCAGAAGAAACAGTCCGCCTTCGGAGCCATATCAGCCAGTTTACGGACATGGTATCATCCGGTGAGGCAGTGGGCCGCAGGTTGGATTTTCTTGTGCAGGAAATGAACCGGGAGGCAAATACAATCGGCTCCAAATGTGTAGATGCACAGATTGCGCACCTTGTTGTTGATATGAAAGCGGAAATTGAAAAGATACGCGAGCAGATTCAAAACATCGAGTAAAGCAATCCAAAAAAAGGAGACGTTTTATGCAACTCATCAATATCGGCTTCGGAAATATGGTTTCTGCGAACCGTCTGGTAGCGATTGTCAGCCCAGAGTCTGCACCAATCAAGCGCATTGTGCAGGATGCAAAAGAGCATGGTTCCCTGATTGATGCAACCTATGGGCGGCGTACGCGCGCCGTCATTATCACAGACAGTGACCATGTAATCCTTTCGGCTGTCCAGCCGGAGACCGTTGCAAACCGGCTGAACGAGGAACACGGGGGCAGTCTCGGTGAGAAGGAGTTCGACGAAGATGATGAATAGGGGCCTCCTTGTGATCTTTTCTGGCCCTTCCGGTACGGGCAAAGGCACCGTGATGAAATCCCTGCTGAACCAGGACAGGGATATTAGGCTTTCCGTTTCAGCTACGACGCGGCCGCCACGTCCCGGTGAAATAGATGGAAAAGATTATTATTTTATCACACGGGAAAAGTTTCTTGCAATGAAAGCTTCGGGTGAAATGCTGGAAAGTGCCGAATATTGCGGAAACTTTTATGGCACTCCGGCTGCTCCCATTGAGAAATGGATTTCTGAAGGCCGGGATGTCTTTCTGGAAATCGAAGTGCAGGGTGGTGCGCAGGTAAAGGAAAAACGTCCGGATGCGGTTACCCTTTTTGTCCTGCCGCCTTCCCTTGATGAGCTGGAGCACCGTCTCCGCAGCCGCGGTACTGAGGGGAATGTGACTGTATGCAGGCGCTTGGAAGTTGCGCGCCGGGAAATAGCGGAAGCAAAGCATTATGATTATGTTGTTGTCAATAATCAAGTAGGAGATGCCGTTAAACAGGTACGAGGTATCCTCAGCGCAGAAAGATGCAGAAGCTGCCGGAACACGCAGCTTATAGAAAGGATTCTGAAACATGATTAAGCCGATTGCCGATTTAATTCTTACGCCGGAGCAAAGCCGCTATTCTCTTGTAATTGCCATCTCGAAGCGTGCACGGCAGATTGCTGAGGAAGCACAGAAAAAAAAGATTATTCTGGACGATCAGCCGGTGGAGCTTGCAGTCCAGGAATATGTGAACCATAAATTCCGGATGATTGAGAAGGTCAATCCAAATGATGATGACCTTTCCTGACCTTTTCGGCTGAGAGGTGACGGAAGTGGCAGCCGTTGCAAAAATTGCGGTGGAAAATTCCGCCTATTGCTTTGACAAAGCGTTCGATTACCTGATTCCGGATGGACTGATTTCCGCAGCAAGACCAGGCTGCCGGGTACTTGTGCCTTTTGGTGCGGCGAACAACAGGCGTCAGGGTATTATTCTGGGACTTGAGCAACAGCCGGAAACTAATTCAGTAAAACTGAAACCAATCGTCTCTGTCCTTGACCGGGCCCCACTTCTTTCTGAAGAAGCTGTGGGCCTTGTTTTCTGGATTCACGAGCATACGTTCTGCACGCTTTATGAGGCTGCAAAGCTTTTTTTCCCGGCGGGTATCCAGTTTAGGCTTCGGACAGAGTATTCGCTGGCAAAGCCGCTTTCGGTTCTGGATGCCGAGACATTGGAACCTAGCGAGCGCCAGATTGCGGAATATCTCTCCCGCGCAGAAAAATTTGTTCCACGGGAAAAAATGCTCCATGACCTTGGTCTTACCGCCGAAAATCCCCTCCCCGAGAACATGGTTCGCAGCGGCATTCTCGTAAAGAACAGTGGGACTGTCCGCCAGGTAGGCGACGCAACGCAGAAGATGGCCCGTGTTACAGAAAATCCGCCTTCTGCAAAGCTGACGCCCAAACAGCGCTCCGTCCTTTCCGTGCTTCAGGATGTAGGCAATGCCTCCGTAAAAGAACTCTGCTACTTTACCGGCGTGACTTCCGCCGTTGTAAACGCACTGGTAAAAAAAGGCATTGTTCAGCTTTATGATGCTGAAGTTTACCGCAATCCCTACGCATCGGTTCCGACTGGCGCACCTTCCGGGAATTTTAAACTATCCCCAGAGCAGCAGGCCGCTTACAGCCGGATTTATGCGCAGTACCGTTCCGGCAAGGGCGGCGTTGCCCTCCTTTTCGGTGTAACCGGCAGTGGAAAGACTTCTGTTTTTCTCCGGCTGATCGACCGGGTTAAGGAAGACGGCCGCAGTGTCATTGTCATGGTGCCGGAAATATCTCTAACCCCGCAGACCATTTCAATTTTTCGTGCGCGATATGGCTCCTGTGTCGCGGTGTTTCACAGCGGCCTTACGCTTGCCGAGCGCCTTGACGAATGGAAGCGTGTCCGCAATGGCGATGCTTCCATTGTCGTTGGGACGCGCTCGGCGGTTTTCGCCCCTTTCCGCAATATTGGAATGATTATTATGGATGAGGAGCAGGAGAGCACTTATAAATCGGAAACGTCGCCGCGCTATCATGCGAGGGATGTCGCAAAATATCGCTGTGCTTACCATAAGGCACTGTTGGTGCTTTCCTCTGCGACGCCTTCCGTCGAAACTTATTACAACGCACTCAACGGGCGTTACAGCCTCAGCGTCCTGCCGGCCCGCTACGGAAACGCCCAGCTCCCACAGGTCGATATTGTTGACATGAATGAGGAACTTGAACGGGGAAACCGCAGCATTTTCAGCTCCCATCTTGCAGAATGCCTAGAGAAGAATCTTGAAGCCGGGAAACAGTCCATTCTCCTTTTAAACCGGCGCGGCTACAATACGTTTGTTTCCTGCCGTGCGTGCGGCCATGTGCTAACCTGCCCTAACTGTAGCATTACCCTTACCTACCATGCTGCAAACCAGCGGCTGATGTGCCATTACTGCGGCTTCTCCATCCCGTTTACCAAAGAATGCCCGGTCTGCCATGAGAACCAGGTACATTATTCCGGCTTTGGGACGCAGCGTGCCCAGCAGGAACTTGCTGAGCTTTTTCCAAAGGCGCGTGTACTGCGGCTCGATGCCGATTCTACCATGACGCGCTTTTCCTATGACAAAAAACTGAAACAGTTTGCCGGCGGCGAATATGATATTATAATCGGGACACAAATGGTTGCAAAGGGGCTTGATTTTGAAAATGTGACGCTGGTTGGTGTCTTGTCGGCAGACCAGGCGCTTTACGGCGATGATTTTCGCAGCTATGAGCATGCGTTCGACTTGCTGACGCAGGTGGTGGGGCGCTCCGGGCGCGGCCGGTATAAAGGCCGTGCCGTCGTGCAGACTTTTACGCCGGAAAATAAAATTATCCGCCTTGCGGCTGAGCAGAATTACCCGGAATTTTATAAAGGGGAAATTGCCCTCCGGCGGGCGATGCTGTATCCGCCTTATTCCGACCTTTGCATGATTGGCTTTGTTGGTACGGATGAGAAAAAAGTCCGCGCTTCCAGTGTCGCTTTTCTTCAGAAACTCCGTGAAATGGCACAAAGCGAATATCCTGAACAGCCGATGCGCGTTCTGAATCCGTCGCCTGCGGCTGTTGGAAAGGTCAGTGGAAAATACCGCTACAAGCTTATCATTAAATGCAGAAACAGCAAAAAATTCAGGGAAATGGTTTCCCGTCTGCTCGTATGGTTCCCTATGGAAAAAGGCCATACAGGTGTGACGGCTTTTGCAGACTTGAATCCCAACTCAATTTTATAATAATTTGAACTGGAGGAATTAAATTGGCGATCCGTAACATTTTAACACAGGACCGGGACGGTGACTTCCTCGCAAAGACTTGCCGCCCGGTAGACAAATTCGACAGGCGTCTCGGTGAACTGCTTGATGATATGACTGAGACACTTCACACTGCCGACGGTGTCGGCCTTGCAGCAATTCAGGTTGGCATTCTGCGCCGTGTTGTTGTGATTGATACCTATGACGGAACAGGGGTGCGTGAGCTTGTCAACCCCGCTATCCTTGAATCCGACGGAGAGCAGGAGAGCATGGAAGGCTGCCTTTCTGTGCCCGGGAAATGGGGAATTACAAAACGCCCCAAGCATGTTCGGGTGCGTGCGCAAGACAGAAACGGAAAAACTTTTGAATATGATGGCGAGGATTTGCTTGCTACGGTTTCCTGCCATGAAATTGATCATCTGGACGGTCACCTTTTCCTCAGCCATGTTATCCGGATGCTGACGGATGAAGAAGTTGAAAAGATGTCCGCTCCGACAGAAACGGAGAGAAAATGAATGCGCGTTGTTTTTATGGGAACGCCGGAGTTCGCGGTTCCACCATTGCTTGCCCTTGTTAGCGCTGGCCATGAAGTTGCGGCTGCTTTCACTCAGCCGGATAAACCTCAGGGCCGGAAAATGCTGCTTGTCCCGCCACCGGTAAAAAAAGCAGCTGGAAAAGCGGGCATCACCGTATTTCAGCCGACTTCTCTGAAGAGCACAGCGGAAGCGGAATGCATTGCGGCCCTGAAACCGGATGTCATTGTCGTTGCGGCTTATAAGAAAATTCTTCCAAAAGCGATCCTTGATATTCCAAAATACGGCTGCATCAATGTCCATGCATCGCTCCTGCCAAAATACCGCGGTGCATCACCCGTTCAGGCTGCAATTTTGAATGGGGATGCTGAAACCGGTGTTACTACCATGATGATGGGGGAAGCCTGTGATGAAGGGGATATCCTCTTTGAGCGCGCAACACCCATTGGTCC
>DHOL01000068.1:13859-31343 GCA_002410755.1 Ruminococcaceae bacterium UBA5391
GAAGAGACAACTCCGGAACTGACAGAGCGGCTTTCCCACTTTGGGGCGGATTTGCTGATCCGCACACTTGCAGCAGTAAAAAATGGGACAGTAATGCCCCAAAAACAGGACAGCAGCAGGGCAACTTATGTTTCTCTGATTTCAAAAAAGATGTCCCCGATTGACTGGAACCGCCCTGCACAGGAAATTCATAACCAAGTCCGCGGCCTGTATCCATGGCCGGCGGCAAGTGCGGTGGTTTCCGGTCATCGGATAAAAATTTACCGTTCGCGTCTTGCCGCGGAGGAAAGCGGGGAACCGGGCTTTATTTTCCCTCAGAGGGATGGTTTTGCTGTCTGCTGCGGCGGAGGAACGGTTCTTGAACTGCTTGAAGTCCAGGCCGAGGGCGGCAGGCGCATGAGTGGCAGAGAGTTCCTCTGCGGCCATGCCGTACGCGGGCTGAAAATGGCCTGAAATCGCGGAGGTGATTTTTTAAAAATGGGACTTTATTACTTTGACTATACCTATTTCCTCTATATCGTCCCTGCCCTGATTGTAACCATGATTGCACAAATCCGTGTGAACTCGGCATTCCGCCGCTATTCCCGTGTCCCAACGATGCGTGGCCTGACGGGCGCGCAGGCAGCGGATGCCGTGGCACGCTTTGGCGGTGCTTCAGTGACCATCCGCTCTATTCCGGGAAGCCTAACGGACAATTTCGACCCGAGGGGCGGTGTAATCAGCCTTTCGCGGGATGTGTATGGTTCTACTTCCATTGCGGCAGTCGGGGTGGCGGCGCATGAGGCCGGACACTCAATTCAGGATGCCGTCGGCTATCTGCCAAACCGGATTCGCACTGCTTTGGTACCTGTCACGAATTTTGGCTCACGGCTTTCCATACCGCTTATCTTTATCGGCCTTTTGCTTCCGATTCAGTATGATTTTCTGGTAGATGTGGGGATTGCCCTTTATGGCCTTATTGTTCTGTTTGAACTTGCTACACTCCCAGTTGAAATCAACGCAAGCCGCCGCGCGGTCACAGCCCTGAGCGAAACGGGAATCCTTGCGCCGGACGAGCTGGATGGGGCAAAACAAGTCCTTATGGCTGCGGCAATGACCTACCTTGCCGCAACCTTCGCGTCGCTGCTTTACCTGCTGCGCTTTCTGGCTCTTGCAGGCAACCGGCGCGGACGGAACTGATGGCGGGCGCACGCTCGGCCGCGCTGAAAGCGCTGCTTCATGTAGAGACGGGGAAAGGCTACTCAAACCTTGTGCTGGATTCCGTCCTCAACGCGGCTTCGCTTTCTCCGCTTGACCGGTCCCTTACTGCGGCAATTTTTTATGGTGTCCTGGAACGGCGCATTGCGCTTGACTATATTCTTGGTTTCTACTCAAAAAGGCCGGTTGAAAAGCTTTCCCCTTCTGTGCGGGAAATCCTGAGGATGGGGGCGTACCAAATCCGGTACCTTACAAAAATCCCACCTTCCGCTGCGGTCAATGAAAGCGTCAAGCTTGCAAAGGAAAATGGTGCATTTCACGCAGCAGGATTTGTCAATGCCGTGCTCCGCAGTATGCTGCGGGAGCCAGAGAAAGTTAAACCCCCGGACCGCTCTGCAGAACCCCTTCTCTGGCGCAGTATCTTTTTTTCCTGCCCTGTGCCGCTGATTGAGTTCTGGCAGAAAAGCTACGGGAAGGAACTTACGGATTCAATCCTGAAAGGGGCAACGTCGCAGGCAGATGTTTTCCTGAGGGTGAATAATACCCGCATATCGGAGCAACAACTAATAGAAAGACTTCGCGGGGAAGGCATTGAGGCAGAGCCTGCCCCGTGGCCGGAAAATGCGCTCCGGGTGAAAAGCAATGCGGGAAATCTCCGCCGGACTTCCTGCTATGCAGAGGGGCTTTTCCATGTACAGGATATTTCTTCTCAGCTTTGCTGCCGGGCCCTTGCTCCTCAGCCAGGAGAACATGTGCTGGATGTCTGCGCTGCACCCGGAGGCAAGACGTTTACCCTTGCGGAACGGATGGGGAACCGTGGCAGAGTGGACGCGTTTGACCTTTATCCGGCTCGTGTTGCGCTGATCCGGAAAGGCGCAGAACGGATGGGACTTTCCATTATCAGGGCTTTTGTCCGCGATGCTGCTGAGCCGAAAAAAAGCCCGCCGTCAGCTGAGAGTGTTCTGTGTGATGTTCCATGTTCCGGACTTGGTGTCATTCGCCGGAAGCCGGAAATCCGTTACAAATTTCCGGCAAGTATTGACAGTCTGCCGGATTTGCAGTACCGTATTCTTTGTAAATCCTCTGGCCTGGTAAAAGCGGGAGGAGTGCTCGTTTACTCCACCTGTACCTTGAATCCCGCAGAAAACGGAGATGTGGCGGAAAAATTCCGGGAAGAAAACAGAAATTTTCAACCACTTTCTCTGCACTTGCCGGAAGGTATTGCCCGTCGGTTCCAGGAACCTGAAAATCAGCTGACACTTTTTCCGTGCGCGGGCGGTTCGGACGGATTTTTCCTTTCAGCTTTCCGGAAAGAATAGGGTGATATTTTGAGCCAAATTGACATCAAATCCATGACGCCAGCCGAGCTGGATGTGCAGTTCCGCGAAGCCGGGTTGCCTGCTTATCATGCAAGGCAGGTTTACCGCTGGCTGGCCCGCGGGGTACACAGCTTCGATGAAATGTCTGATTTGCCGAAAGACCTGCGCAGGGAGCTTTCTGACAGATATTTCATTGCTTCGGCGGAAATTGAGCGGAAATACTGCTCAAAACTTGATGATACGGTCAAGTATCTTTTCCGTATGCCGGACGGGCAGCTTGTGGAAAGCGTCCTGATGCACTATGAGCATGGGCGTACTGTCTGCGTTTCTTCACAGGTGGGATGCAGGATGGGCTGTGTGTTCTGCGCAACAGGGAAAAGCGGTTATGCCCGTAACCTTGCTGCGTCTGAAATTCTTTCACAGGTACAGGCCGCCCAAAAGGATGCCGGAGTCCGCATTTCCAACATTGTGCTGATGGGAATGGGCGAACCGCTTGACAACTATGAAAATGTCCTGCGATTCCTCGACCTTGTTTCTTCGGAAGAGGGAATGAATGTTGGAATGCGTCATATCTCACTTTCCACCTGCGGGATTGTAAATAGAATCTACGACCTCGCGGAGAAAAAATATCAGCTTACCCTGTCTGTCTCGCTCCATGCCCCCAATGATGAAATCCGTTCACGGCTGATGCCTGTGAACCGGCGCTGGGGGATTGAGGAGCTTCTGACGGCTTGCCGGTATTATCAGAGCCGAACCGGACGCCGCATTTCATTTGAATACGCCATGATCGGCGGGGTAAACGACAACCGCGACTGTGCGCGGGAGCTTGCCCGGCGGCTACGCGGCATTATGTGCCATGTAAACCTCATCCCGGTTAACAGTGTAAAAGGTTTACCTTTCCGGAAGAGCACCCCCGCGGCAATGCAGCAATTTTTGAGGACACTTGCTGCGGCGGGAGTTAACGCCACGGTTCGCAGGACTCTCGGCGCCGATATTGACGCTTCCTGCGGCCAACTAAGGCGCAGATATATGGGGGAGACCGTCCATGATTAAGGTGTTCAGCAAAAGTGACATCGGCTTGGTTCGGAAGTCCAATGAAGACGCATGTCGGTGCGGCATCTTTTCGCACCATGCTGCATGGGCTGTTGTCTGTGACGGCATGGGGGGTGTTAAAGGAGGAAATGTTGCCAGCAGCATTGCTGTGGAGAAAATTTCCGAAACACTTCTCACAGGCTACCATGAAGGTATGGACAGTGAGGCAATCCGCAGCTTGATTGCCATGGCAATTTCAAATGCCAACCGATCGGTTCATCAGGTAGCAGGCAGTAATTCCAGCCTTGCAGGAATGGGAACTACCGTAGTTACGGCGATTGTTTCGGACGCCGTCATTCATGTTGCCCACGCAGGCGACAGCAGGGCTTACCTTTTATCGGACGGTGAAATTCGCCAACTGACAACTGACCATTCTATGGTTCAGGAGATGGTGGAGAAAGGCGATATAACGGCCCAGCAGGCAAAGACACATCCTCAGAAGAACATCATTACGCGTGCGCTCGGCGTGGAAGTTTCCCTGCGGATTGATTACAGTGAAACGCCTGCGCCGAAGGGCGGTAGGCTTCTCATCTGTACCGATGGCCTGACCAATTATGTGGATGAAAGTAAAATTCTGGAACTTTCACAGGAGCTAAATGGAAATGAAATGACAGAAAAGCTTATTTCTCTTGCAAAAGAAGCAGGTGGAGGAGACAATATTACCGTCGTCGTTTTGGAAGATCAAGCCGGTTAAGGAGTTGATAACATGGATCAATATACGGGGAAACGCCTGGATGGGCGTTATGAACTCCACGAAGTCATTGGTGTAGGCGGAATGGCAGTGGTTTACCGTGCATATGACACCATTGATGACCGCACAGTTGCCGTGAAGATCCTCAAAGGCGAATATTCCCAGAATGCGGAGTTTCTCCGCCGTTTCCGCAATGAATCCAAGGCAATTGCAATGCTTTCCCATCCCAACATTGTGAAAGTCTATGATGTCAGCATTGGTGACCGCATTCAGTATATTGTTGAAGAGTATATTGACGGCATCACACTGAAAGAATACCTGGATCAGCAGAAGCAGATTAAGTGGAAAGAAGCAATCCACTTTGTTGTTCAGATTCTCCGAGCTTTGGAACATGCCCACAGTAAGGGGATTGTCCACCGTGACATTAAGCCGCAGAATATCATGCTGCTTCAGGATGGTACGATTAAGGTAACAGACTTTGGCATTGCACGCTTTTCTCACAATGAAACCCGCACCATGACGGAAAAGGCAATCGGATCAGTTTACTATATTGCACCGGAACAGGCGCGTGGCGATTACACCGACGAAAAAACGGACATTTATTCTGTTGGCGTCATGCTGTATGAGATGCTGACTGGACGGCTCCCCTTTGAGGCAGACAATGCGGTTTCCGTTGCTATCATGCAGCTTCAGACCGACCCGAAGCCCCTGCGGGAGATTGACCCTGCTATCCCGGAAGGCCTTGAGGAGATTACCCTGAAGGCCATGCAGAAGGATCCGGCTCAGCGCTACCAGTCGGCAGCAGAAATGCTGCGGGATATTGAAGAATTCCGCCGGAATCCCAGTGCGCGTTTCCAGTATAAATGTTTTATTGACGAGAAACCGACTAAATATATCGATGCGATTGATTCGGTAAAAAACACAGAGCAGCCGCTTTACAATGATAATTACAGTTATGTTGAAGAAGAAAACCGCATGCCGCGGAAAAAGAAAAAACCGGTGGCTGTGCTTGTCATTGCAGGAATTGCGGCAGCATTCCTAATTGCGCTTGTTGCACTTGGCGTTATGGCTTTCCAGAAAAACCGGAACCAGGCGCCAAAGGATATCCAGATGCCAAATTATGTTGAAAAGAGCTATTCTGAAGTAGTTAATACTGTCAGTTCTCCTTACTCCTTTACGTTCCACGAAGAAGAGAAAAGTGATTCTGACCATGCTGCAGGCATCATTATTAATCAGACGCCAAAAGCTGGCCAAACAGTGAAATCTAACGCGGATGTAACACTGATTGTCAGTAAAGGCGGTGAACCAATACAGGTTCCCGATATTTCTAACAAGACGCAGGACGATGCGGTTAAAGCGCTGGAAAGCCTTGGCCTGGTGCCAAAGGTTAATGCTGTTGTAGACGATGATGTTTCTCAGGGCAATGTTGTCAGCACAGACCCCGCGGCCGGGACTCAGGTCGCGAAAGGCTCGGAAATCAAGGTCTATGTCAGTTCCGGAAAGCTGGACCAGACGATTGCCGTGCCGGATGTTGCCGGCCGTTCAGATTCGGACGCTGAAGCAAAAATTATTGCCGCCGGCCTTACGGTCGGAAGCAAGACCTATCAAAATGATACCGGCAAGACAAAAGATACCGTGATTTCCACCGACCCCCTCAATGGTGTCAAGGTCGCGAAAGGCACAAAAGTCAATCTTATCCTGAGTTCCGGCGAACCGGTCGATGTTTATGTTGATCTACCGTCTGGTGTAAGTCGGGATATTGCTCTTAAGGCTTATCTCGACGGTACGCTTTACGACAGTGCCACGGTTAACCCGGCGCTGAACCAAACCAAAACAATTATCGTTAAGGGAACCGGGAGTCAGCATAAACTTACAGTAAAGTTGGATGATCAGGATTACCGCGTCTATTCTGTGAATTTTGATAATGGGACGTCAGAGCGAATCAAGTCGAAAGACGGAACCTATTCCATTCCAGACACTGACAATAAGCAAACAGATGGGAAACAAACTCAGGATAATAATAAAGATTAAATGACGCTCAGAAAACAGGAGACTGAGATTATGAATCAAGAACTGCGTCGGGGGCTGATTTTAAAAGGAATTGACGGCTTCTATTATGTAGAAACTCCGCAGGGCATTGTGGAATGCCGGGCACGCGGAATTTTCCGCAGGCTTGGCATGACGCCTCTGGCCGGAGACCATGTGCAAATCCGTATTTTCCAGAATGGAGACGGCGCAGTGGAGCAAATCCTTCCGCGCCGGAATTCTCTTTTTCGCCCGCCCGTCGCAAATATTGACCAGCTTACAGTGGTCGTTTCCACCTGTGAGCCATCCCCCAATCTGTTTTTGACTGACAGAATACTGGTCGGCGCGGAAGCCGCAGGAATTGAGCCATTCCTTGTATTTTCTAAAATGGACTTGAAGAGCGCGGACGTGCTTTGCGGGATTTACCGGAACAGCGGGGTCCGCTTCTTCTGTATTTCCGCGCTGCATGGGGAAGGCACAGAGAGTGTGAAGTCAATACTGGCCGGAAAAATCACTGCATTTACAGGCAATTCCGGCGCAGGAAAATCAACGCTCCTCAATGCCATGTTTGGAGGGCTGTACCTTCAGACGGGCGAAATCAGCAGGAAGCTCGGCCGCGGCCGTCACACAACGCGGCAGGTAGAACTTTATTCCATTGGCAGCGGTGGCTATGTTGTGGATACGCCGGGCTTCTCTTCTCTGGGCAGCGCCTTATCCGACGCTGTTACGCTGGAGAACCTGCCGCTTTGTTTCCGCGAATTCCGCCCTTATCTTGGCTCCTGCCGCTTTGCTTCCTGTTCCCATACATGTGAGAAGGGCTGTGCTGTTCTGGAAGCAGTGCAGGAGGGGAAGATCAGCCACTCGCGCCATGAAAGTTATACTGAAATGTACCGGGAGATGAAAGAAAAAAAGCCATGGATGAAGAAAGAAAAATCTGTGTAGTTATCGGTTCTGTTCCCGTTGAACGGGATGCTTTCCGGAATCTTGACCGCGCAGTCAGTTACATTGTTTGCGCCGACGGTGGTTATGACAATGCAGTGCGGTGCGGGATAATTCCGGATTTGCTGATTGGTGATTTTGACTCCGTTCAGACAGGACTGCCGGAAAATGTGGAGACTCTCCGCCTCAAGGTGGAGAAAGATGACACCGACACATTTGCAGCCGTTAAGGAATGTATCCGCCGCGGATACCGTTGCTTTGAGCTTTACGGTGTGCTGGGAGGCGCACGCATGGATCACTCTTATGCAAGCCTCTGCGTGTTGCAGTACCTTGCTTCACAGGGCTGCCGGGCCGTGGTTATGGATGGAAGCCGCCGCGTCTTTCTGCTGAATGGGGGCCGCCTGACGCTCAGCGGCATGAAAGGGAGGACGGTCTCTGTTTTCCCGTTTGGCTGTGCATCGTGTGAAGTCAGCTATAAGGGCATGAAATATCCTCTGGAGGCTGCTGTGCTCGAATCCGAGATTCCTCTTGGGGCAAGCAACCTGATTGTGGAAGACACGGCACAGATTACGGTTCAAAGCGGCAATGCGATTGTATTTGTTGAACGTTGACTTTTTTATTCACACCTTTCTTCTATCCCGTATATTATATTACTAAACTCAGGTCGGAGAAAGGGCGGTGAGCGCTTAATGTGGGAACATCAGCGGTGCCAGAGCTGCGGGGGGCCTTCTTGGCCGCGTTATTGCATCGCATTTGGAATCGGTCTGGCGCTTTCCTGCTTTTGTCCGGTAGGGTTTATCATGTTCATCCTGGCAGTGCTTTTGGTGGCTCTGGGTGTTGCGCTGCTCAAACGGTGTTGAACACACATACTTATACGGGAGGCCTGCATTATGAAGATCGTTGTTGTTAAAAGCTCAAAGTTCTGGAGTTTTTTGCTTCGCAAAATGTTTCATATTCCAAAAGAACAATAAAGTAAAAAATAACTGGCTGCGTGGGGCGGTTTTACAAGAACCGTCCCACGCTTTTTTTGTATGTCCGTCATAAACCGGAGACATCCCGAATACCATTTCTTAGAACACAGAAAAAAAGGAGAGACCTTTATGGACTATATGCTTGAGCGGGAGAAGATTGCCGCCGCGGAAACGGTATACGACGGCTGTCAGGAACAGCCGGTCGACCTTGACGTCAATCTTCCCGACTACTGCCCGGATATCCAGCGAATCCTGAAGTGCCAGATTTACCCGAAGATCTCTTCACGCAGTATTGCAGGGGACCGCCTGATGCTGGACGGAAGCTACAACGTAAAGATCTTCTACCTTGCACCGGAAGGGAATAATGTCCGGTTCTTTGAGACCAACGATTCCTATTCGGTGGAAATTGCCCTCAAACAGCAGGCGGACAACGCTCTGATCTTTGCTTCCCCGCGCGTGGAATATGTCAACTGCCGCGCTTCCGGCCCGCGCAGGCTGAATGTGCACGGGTCTTTTTCCCTTTGTGCGCGCGTTGTCACTGCCGGGCAGGATGAGGCGGTCAGCAATATTGCGGGGGACGATGTGGAACAGCTGAAAACAACGGCAAATATCAGTGAGATTGCCGGGTTTTCCCAGCAGCAGTTTAGCGTTGATGAAGTGCTGGAACTTGGCAAGGAAAAACCGGCTGCCGACAGTATCGTCCGTGTGCAGGCTTTTGCGGAGCTTCAGGATTGCAAGGTTACTGCGGGGAAGGCAATGACGAAAGGGGAAGTCTATGTAAAATTCTTGTATTTGTCGACCGGGGAAACAGGTTCTCTGGAAACTATGGAGTATTCCATTCCGTTTACGCAGATGCTTGACTGCGACGGCGTAACAGAAGACTGCCTGTGCTCCGTCCACTTTATGGTGGCGGGCGTTGAAACACAAATCAAGAGCGATTACTCCGGAGACAGCACTTATTTTGACACTCAGGTGAAAATCCATGCAACCGTAGAAGCCTACCGGAAAACAGAAGTAACTTTTGTAAATGACGCCTTCTCAAAGCTGTATGACCTGAATATCACGGCAAAGCAGAAAACAATCGAAAGCCTCTCGGAATCTGCCTCGGATACCCTTGTTCACCGCAGTGAAATTGGCGTGGAAGACCATACAGTTTCAAAAGTCATTGATGTTTGGAGTGAGATGGCAAATGCGGCTGCAAGTGTGGAAAGCAGCAAGATTACCATGAAAGGGAAGTACAGCCTCTGTGTGCTTGCCCAGGATGAAAAGGGGTTACCATTTTATTTTGAACGGCTGATTGACTTTGAGCACCAGATTCCGTCATCCTCGACGGGAGACCTGAAATGCACCGCCAATGTGATAACCGGAGGTATCAGTTACCGGATTGTCGACAAAGGGCTTGAAGTTAAAACAGAGCTTCATATCAGTGCTGAAGTTATGCAGCGCATTACCTATAAGGCAATTACCGAAGTTACAGCGGATGAAACGAAGCCTGTGGCGCGTGATGCCTCTACATCGCTCTGCCTTTATTATGCCGATGCGGGCGAAAGCGTCTGGAATATTGCCCGGGAATACCGCACTTCTGTTGAAGCAGTGCGTACCGAGAACGGGATTTCCGGTGCCGTCGTGGAGAACCAGGGAATGCTGATGATTCCCATGTGATGTGGTCCGGTAAATCCACCGGCCGGTTGCACGGCTGAAATTTCTCTGCCTGAGGGGGAGGTAAAATGGAAGAACACAATATTTACCGGGATATTTCCGAGCGCACAAACGGGGATATTTATATTGGTGTTGTTGGCCCGGTCAGAACGGGAAAGTCCACGTTCATCAAGCGCTTTATGGATACGATTGTAGTGCCGAACATGGATTCCAAGTATTCACGTGAGCGGGCCGTCGACGAAATGCCGCAATCTGCGGCAGGCCGCACAATTATGACAACCGAGCCGAAATTCATTCCGGAAAAAGCTGTCACCGTCCATATTGGCGAAAATGCTACCTTTTCCGTGCGCCTGATTGACTGCGTGGGATATATTGTCCCAAGTGCGCTGGGATATATTGAGAACGACAATCCGCGCATGGTGATGACACCATGGTACAAGGAACCAATTCCGTTCAATATGGCGGCGGAAATTGGTACCAAAAAAGTAATTACCGAGCACTCCACCATTGGCCTTCTTGTGACAACAGACGGCAGCATCAGCGATATTCCCCGTGACGAATATGCAGAAGCAGAGGAACGGGTTGTCGACGAGCTGAAAAAAATCAACAAACCGTTCATCGTCCTTGTCAACTGTGTTGATCCGACAACCGATGAGGTTGCTGCCCTTTGCAAACAGCTTCAGGAAAAGTATGGTGTACCGGTGATGCCTGTTAACTGCCTGAACATGGAAGAGGAACAAATTCGTGATGTCCTGTCTAAAGTCCTGTTCGAGTTCCCGGTGCGCGAGATCCGTGTGGAAATGCCCCGCTGGATTTCTTCACTGGAAAAGGATCACTGGCTCCGTTCTTCGGTTTTCACCTGTATCCGCCAGTCTGCCGCGAAGGTGTTTAAAATCCGTGACGTGGAGAATATTGTAACCGGCATGAAAAACTGTGAATTTGTACAGAATGCAAAAACGGTTTCCGTTGATCTCGGCACCGGCCGTGCAAGAGTTTCAATCATTTTGAATCATGACTTGTTTTACAAGGTCCTTGGTGAAAAAACCGGGCTGGAAATAAACGACGAGGGCAGCCTGATGGACTGCATGCTTAAGATGGCCGAGATGAAAAAGACCTACGACAAAGTCGATGCAGCTTACCGGGATGCAGAAGAAACCGGCTATGGTATTGTAATGCCGGATGTTGACGAACTGACACTTGATGAACCGGAGGTTATCCACCAGGGTGGGCGCTATGGAATCCGGCTCAGAGCCGCGGCACCGTCTATCCATATGATGAAGACGCGCATTACAACCGAAATCACACCGATTGTTGGTTCTGAAAAGCAGTCGCAGGATTTGATTGACTACATTCTCAAAGAATTTGAGTCAAACCCTTCGCAGATATGGGAATCCAATGTCTTTGGGAAGAGCCTGCATGAGCTGGTGAATGACGGTATCCACTCAAAACTTCAGCGGATGCCGGACGATGCACGGGAGAAGGTGCGAGAGACAGTAGAGCGGATTATCAATGAAGGCTGTAATGGATTGATTTGCATTATCCTTTGACGCAAGAAGGAAAGCCGGACGGGAACAGAACCGTCCGGCTTTCCTTGCATGATATCGGAATGTAGGGTGATATGGCTGAAATAAGCTCAATTTTTTCTGCGGAGACAGGTTGGCTTGCTGCAAAGAGAAAGGCACAGGCATACAGTCTTATAATGCCTGTGCCAGAGCCAAAAATACGCGAAAAATTTTCTATTTTGGTGGAAAAGCGGAAACAATCTGTTTTTCACAGCCCTCCGGGGAATAGACGAATTGGTCGATATGATTGCCGGAAAAAAAGTATTTTGGCGGTGCGGGCCGGTAGTCAAAGTCAAAAGTATCAATAATCACAAGCTTTACCTTCATGCGTGCAGGCAGTATGCTTTTGATATAAACACTCGCTTGCTGGCCTGGCTTGACACCCTCTTTGACTTCTGCAAGGCCTGCAAGATTTGGTGCCAGTTCTATGAAAATCCCATACGGTTCAACAGAGCGGACGATGCCGGCAACAGTTTCACCAGCGGAAAACTGGGCAGCATTTTCTTCCCATGTGCCAAGCAGTTCCTTATGGCTCAGCGTAATGCGCCCATTCTCAATCGTTTTAGTGATGGCTCGGATATCCATACCTACAGAAAATCTTTCCCGCGGGTGCTCGATCCGCGAGACAGAGATGGAATCAATGGGAAGGAGTGCAACAACGCCGCATCCGACATCGGCAAATGCGCCGAAGCTTTCCAGATGGGTAATCCGTGCGTTGATTACATCCCCGGACTTCAGCAGAGAGATGTATTCCCGGCGGCACTTTTCCTGAGCGGCACGGCGCGAAAGGACAGCAACGGTTGCGCCGTTTTCTCCTTTTTCAAATCCTGTCACAAGAAAGCATACCGGATGATTAACGCGGGAAATTATGGCAATGTCCCGCACGGTTCCTTCTTTGATACCCACTGCACCTTCTTCACGCGGGATGATCCCTTTCATGCAGCCTAAGTCCACCCAAAGATTGTGGGCACTGTCACAGACAATGGCACGGGCTTCCAGAATCCGCTCTTCCCGGCATGCGTCGTTGAGTGTTGAATAACTTTGCAGCGCAGCACGATTTTCCGGTGTATCCATGTTCCACCCTTCCGGGTTGTATTCAAACATCGTGTTCCCTCCTCTTTCTCTTCGCTCATCTATATGCGTCGGGAAGAACTGTAATTCTTTCTGTACGCATTTAATTGAGTTAAAATGCTTGTTTTTCCTAAAAAAAGCAAAAAAGGCTCTTGACATTCCGGGAAAGGCCGTGTTATAATACTGCCAATATAGAGAAAGCTATGAAGAGAAAAGTACACTGCGGGATACGGTCCAGAGAGCTTCGGTTGATGAAAAGGAGCACGGAAGACACAGTGGAAAATGGTCTTGGAGCTGCGTTGCCGACTGCGTTTCTGCGCACAGGCCGCGATGGGAGCGCCCATTACTGCGCCGGGGTATGAAGTAAAGTACCTAGTGAGGCCTGTTCTGTGAAGGGCAGGCAAATTAAGGTGGTAACACGAGAGCAAAGCGCTGTCGTCCTTAAAAAGGATGGCAGTGCTTTTTTAATGCAGATTTTACCTGAGGAGGCCAGACTGTGAGCGAAAGCGCAAGCGAGAAGGAAATTATACGGATTGAAAACTTAAGCAAGGTCTATCATGGCGCTGCGGGCGAAGTGGTCGCGCTGAAAGATATTAACCTTTCCATCCGTGAAGGTGAAATCTTTGGGATTATTGGCTTGAGCGGGGCCGGAAAAAGTACGCTGGTGCGCTGTGTGAATTATCTTGAGAGGCCGACTTCCGGTCGTGTGATTATCGAAGGAAATGACCTTTCTGCTCTCAGCAACCGGGAGCTGCTGAGAGCCCGCCAGAAAATCGGCATGATTTTTCAGGAGTTCAACCTGCTCTCCCAGCGCAACGCCATGGGAAATGTCTGTTATCCAATGGAAATTGCCGGTGTATCGCGCGCAGATGCGAAGAAGAGAGCGCTTGAGCTTCTCAATATGGTTGGCCTTTCCAATCGGGCGAAAGCATACCCTTCCCAGATGTCCGGTGGGCAGAAGCAGCGCGTTGCGATTGCCCGTGCGCTTGCCATGAATCCGAAGGTCCTTCTCTGTGATGAGGCTACGAGCGCTCTGGATCCAACAACAACACAGTCTATTCTGGAACTGCTTCAGGACATAAACCACCGGCTTGGCGTGACAATTCTCATTGTGACACATGAAATGCGCGTGATTGAGCAGATTTGCCAGAGGGTAGCCGTAATTGACCAAAGCCATATTGTTGAGATGGGGGACGTAAAGGAAATCTTCGTCCATCCTCAGTCCACCATTGCAAAACAGCTTATTTTCCCTCAGGGGCAAGTGCCAACCAGCATTGCCGGAAACAGCACCCTGCGCATTGTGTTCGATGGCATGTCAGCCTTAGAACCAATCATTTCAAAAATGGTTCTGGAATGCCATATTACCGTGAATATCCTTTATGCCCATACCAAAGTAGTTGAAGGCAAAACCTTTGGCCAGATGGTTATCCGGCTACCTGAAGATCAGACGTCTGTTGCCCGCATAAAGGCCTACTTGAATGACCGTAAGATTTACTATAAGGAGGAACCGCTCCATGAATGAGTATCTTTCTTCAGCATTCAGCACTGCCATGCTGGGAGAGTATGGGAATGGTTTGCTGGTTACACTTTATTTTGTAATTCTTTGTACCTTGGTTTCCTATTTAATTGGCATTCCGGCCGGTGTAATCCTCTGTGTGTCCGATAAAGATGGCATTCATCCGAATGCACCGCTGAATAAAACGCTCGGGCTGGTTGTCAATATTCTGCGTTCCATTCCATTTGTTATCCTGCTTGTCCTTGTGCTGCCTCTTACCAAAGCATTGATTGGGACTAAGGTAGGAGACAATGCGTTTCTTGTGCCTCTGATTATTTCCGCTGCGCCGTTTGTAGCGCGCATGGTGGAGTCTTCCCTGAAGGAAGTCGGCCATGGCGTCATTGAGGCAGCACAGTCCATGGGCAGTACAAACTGGCAGATTATCACTAAAGTGATGATCCCGGAGGCAAAACCTTCCCTTCTTGTGGGAGCCGCCATTTCAATTACTACGATTCTCGGCTATACTCCCCTTGCAACACTTGTGGGCGGTGGTGGCCTTGGTGCCATTGCAGTTCAGTATGGGCTCTACCGCTTTCAGAATGATATCATGTACGTTTCTTCCATCCTGATGGTTATCCTTGTCCAGATTATGCAGGAAGTTGGCATGAAATTGGCAAGGTCATCTGACAAGCGTGCCAGATAGTTTCCTGTATGATTTAACCAGTAGATTCTTTTGAAAAGGAGAGATTCCCAATGAAAAAATTTGTATCTGTTCTGCTTGCTTCCTCCCTG
The DNA here is from genome assembly GCA_002410755.1 of Ruminococcaceae bacterium UBA5391. GTDB lineage: Bacteria > Bacillota > Clostridia > Oscillospirales > Acutalibacteraceae > Thermocaproicibacter. The sequence continues at coordinate 28,673 of DHOL01000068.1, forward strand.
CTTCTGCTGAGTCTTGCCGGCTGCAAAAACTCATCCTCTGAGAGTAAGACCATCACAGTTGGAGCCAGTGCCACGCCCCATGCCGAAATTCTAAAAGCTGTCAAACCAATTCTTGCAAAGGAAGGCTATACGCTGAATATCAAGATCTATGACGACTATGTCCTGCCCAACACCGCCACGGAGGACGGAGAACTGGATGCCAATTATTTTCAGCACAAGCCGTACCTTGACTCTTTTAACGAAAAAAACAATACACACCTGGTAAGTGTTGCTGCAATTCATTATGAGCCTTATGGAATTTATGCCGGCACGTCTTCTTCCCTTACCAATGTGCCGGATGGCGCAAAGATTGCCGTGCCCAATGATCCTTCCAACGAAGCCCGTGCGCTCCAGCTTCTGGCAGCGCAGAAACTGATTACCATTAAAGACGGTGCCGGACTTTCCGCGACCAAAAAGGACATTTCTGCAAATCCCCATCACTATGACGTCGTTGAAATGGATGCAGCCGTAATCCCGAAAAGCCTTGACTCTGTGGCACTTGCAGTTATCAATGGCAACTATGCAATCGGTGCTGGTCTAAAAGTCAGTCAGGCCCTTGCAACAGAAGACAAAAACTCCGAAGCTGCAAAAACCTATGCCAATATTATCGCTGTGAAGCAGGGCAATGAAAACAAGCCCGCCATCAAAGCGCTGGTTAAGGCTCTACAAAGTCAGGAGGTTAAGGATTATATTACTAAAACTTATGATGGAGCAGTCGTAGCAGTTTTTTAACCGTACGGTTATTGTTCAAAACAGGGAGGGCGCAGTTCCTATTGGCTGCACCCTCCCTGTTTTGGCCGGGACTTAGAAATAAGTTGCTCCATCTAGGCTGGATGTGTCAATAATATCTTTATCATACTTTTTCCGGTCGAGCGGTATGGCTTTCTGGATTTTATCGATAACTTGCTGAACGGTTGTAATGGCAGGAGAAGCAGCAAGGTTATAATCAGAATGGACGCCGATGCGGAGACCTGCTATTTTATCACAAATGAATCTTTAAATAAAAACTGGAAGCGCTTTCTATTTGAGAGGAGTGCACGGTTTAGCCTGCTTTCTGATTCTCAGTGTCCGTAGATAATCTTTCTGTCTGCTACTCAGGCGGAAACTCTCAATAGCCTTCTGAATTGTCTTGTTGTGTGTCCACCGGTCCAGTTTCCGGTTCTCAAGATATGGGAGTGCTGCATCATACTGCTTTGCAAGCGCTGTTGCGAAGTACCAGGCAATCATGGTATTGACATAGTATTCCTGAGACTGGATGCCCGCAACAAGGTCCAGCATCTCCGGTTGAAAATCCGCATCAAGGTAAAATTCCATCAGCATTCCAATCCCAAAGCGAACAGCATAGGGATATGGCGAATTCATCCACTCCCTGATTTTTCCATAGAGTTCCAGCCGATGATTTGAGAATACTTCTGGCTTCATCGTGTCACAGGTTGCCCAGTTGTCGATGTAGGGAAGAAAAGTGTCAACGGAGCGGACTGCCAGCCCAAAATCCTTGATTTTTTCGATTAAAAAAGCATGCAGATTATTTTCTTCATAGTACCGGTGCGGGAGAATCCTGAGAAATTCCATGGCCTCCTCCGGCAGCTTTAATAATTCCGCAGCGTATTTCCTCAGCGCCGGAATACGTACGCCAATAACGGTTTCCGGCTTCACAGTTGGCATCAGCTTAATCTGAAAGGCTTGATATTTTTTATCCTGCATCATAAACAAATGCTTTTGCACTTCGTCTTCCATGCTTTTCATCTTTCAGTACTCCTAAAACCTTTGAAATTTTAAATCCTTTAACGCAAAACATGCGCGTTAAGCGCAATCTTTTTCAAATAGGAAACTTGTTGCGCCTGTCTATGAAAATCAGCTCAGCATGGAAAGAAAGATTTTCTCTGCGGCTTTAGCATTGTCCCCAACCGCAACAAGCACATATCGCCCCGAGCGGGTGAGATGGTAATTTTTTAACAAGTTATACTGCCCAGGGCTTAGATCCTGAAAACTTTTCGCTTTCATGCTGATATGCTTACTGACGGCGTCCTGAAGGGCGCTGTATTTTGAGGTATCCTTCAGCAAAAAGCAGCAGAGTTCCTCCGCACTTTCTGAGGATTTGCTGATATAAACCGAGCAGGAGGAGATAACCCCATCCGGAATGTCATAGTGTTTGGGGACCTGGCTGTCATCGACTTTCACAAGGCTGCCATATTTTACTTTCCCGATGATATTGTGGCAGATTTGCTCCGGCGTGTAATTTGTCGCATTGCTCTCCACATGCCGTAAGAAAAAAAGCCCTGCTGTGAAAAGAAGGATTGCACAGGCGAGGATGGCAATGGCAAATATGAACTGTTTCTTATTCCAAAAAGTTGCCTTTGCCATTTCTATTTCCCCCTTCTGCTTGCATTATTATAATTGATAATTTATTCTATTTATATCTTACAATAATTGTGCGTTATTATGATTTCCTGCTTGGAATAATTCATACGCGTGCGCGGGGATTGGATTGCGACCAGCGTGGTAATGAAAAAGCACGGCAGAATTATTTTTCTGCCGTGCCAGAAGACAGTCAATGCCTTTAGATTGAAATACGGAGCGCAGTTGCATAGAGGTCTTTGTCGAAAACGCGCTTCATGTTCAGTGCCTCTGT
>DHOL01000068.1:31508-31728 GCA_002410755.1 Ruminococcaceae bacterium UBA5391
CATGTTCAGTGCCTCTGTAATGTCAAGGTCAACAATTTTTCCACCGCGCATCACAATGACACGGTTACTGCTGCCTTCATACAGGAGCTTAGCTGCCAGAGCACCCATCTGGCTGCCGACAACACGGTCGCGCAAAGTGGGGGAACCACCGCGTTGCACATGCCCGAGAACTGTTGCACGAGTCTCAATACCAGTCGCCTTTTCAATTTTTTCAGCTAGC
>DHOL01000055.1:0-33439 GCA_002410755.1 Ruminococcaceae bacterium UBA5391
GCTTTTCAGCTTTTCGTACTTTTCCATCTTATCTTTCAGGGAACTTGAGCGCTGTAGGATTTTCTGTGATTTTTCCATATTGTCCCAAAAATCCGGGGCTGTCGCCTTCTGGTCCAGTTCCTGAATTTCTTTCCGCATTGCGGAAAGGTTCAGCGCATCTGCAAGATCATCCAGCTCCGGCTTCATCCCCTCAAGCGACTGCTTCAGTTCCTCATATTGCAGCATAAAATCCATCCTTCGGTTCAGTTTAATCTTATTGAAATATTATATGATATTCCGCCGGTAAAGTCAAAGCATCTTTTGGGCATCATACAGAAAAAATATGAATGGAATGAAAACTTCGACGGTAAAACATTGCAGTTTTCCTGCATTTTCGCTACAATGGAAGAAGAGATCAACAGGAGGCTCCCAATCATGAATTACATTGGATTAAAATGTCCTGTCTGCGGCAAGGCCTTTACTGCGGAGGATGACATTGTTGTCTGCCCGGAATGCGGTGCCCCTTATCACCGCAGTTGCTACGTGCGCGAAGGAAAATGTATTTACACCGATCGCCATGGCAACTTTACCTGGAAGGCTCCGCAGCCAAAGCCTTCCGATGAAGAGAGTAAAGACATAAAGCGCTGCCCACGCTGCGGTGCCCCGAATTCAAAGGACGCCCTCTTCTGTGCCCACTGCGGTCTGCCTTTCTCAGAAAATGCCCAGCAGCAGAATACATCCTTTCCGGGCCAAGGCTCTGAGCCAGGTCAGGCTGCCTGGCGCCGGCCCAGTGGTCCCAATATTCCCCCGCAGGGCGGAAATATGCCGCCAAATTATGGTTATCCTGGCCAGCAGGGGCCATTCCACTTTCCGATGGATCCACTGGGTGGTGTGGATCCGAACGAACCTATCGGTGGGATTCCTGCCGGAGATGTGGCAAAATACGTTCAAGAAAATACGCAGTATTATATCCCGGCCTTTGCAAATCAGAGCCATTTTAGGAGGAACCGTTTTAATTTTTCGGCATTTTTCTTTCAGGGCATCTGGATGCTGTTCCGCAAGCTTTATAAAGTTGGGGCTTTCATTACAGCCCTCCAAGGGGCAATGTTGTTTGCCTATCTTTTCCTGATGAAGTATTTTATTATGCCCCTGTACGAAAATCTTTATAGTCTTGCCGGTATTACGCAGAATAATTACAGCTCAAGCATTACAGCAGAACAGAAAAGTGCCCTGCTAAAGGCAATTCAGGCTTTACCCGCCTGGCAGCAGTGGGTTGCTGCCCTTCCACCGCTTTTCTTTATTGCAAATATTGTTCTCATGATTGTCTGTGGCTTGATTGGAAATAAAATTTATTTTAAGCACTGCCTTTCCGAAGTGCAGCGGATCCACAGTGAAAAATCTAGTCCCGCGGAGTTTGCCGTCCATCTTCAACGGGAAGGCGGCATCAATACTTCCCTTGCTGTTGGCCTGATATTCTGCCTGATAATGATTTACTTTTTTGCTTTATCATTCTAAATTAAAAAATTAAAGCTGATTCAGATAGGAGCTGTATTATAGAATGAAAATTACAAAAGCGGTTATTCCGGCAGCAGGCCTTGGGACGCGTGTTCTTCCTGCGACAAAATCGATGCCGAAAGAAATGCTTCCCATTGTAGATAAACCTGCAATCCAGTATATTGTGGAGGAAGCAGTCCAGTCTGGCATTACAGACATCCTCATCATCACAAACCGCGGCAAAGGGCTGATTGAGGACCACTTCGACCGGGTGCCAGAACTGGAAGCAAGGCTCCGCAGTGGTGGGCCTGAAAAGCAAAAAATCCTTAACGAGATCATTGGCATTGCCCATAAAGCCAATATTTATTTTGTCCGCCAGAAAGAAACGCGCGGCCTTGGACATGCAGTTGGATGTGCCCGGTCGTTCGTTGGGAATGAACCGTTTGCTGTCCTGTATGGTGACGACGTCATTATCAGTGACGATCCCGTCTGCGGCCAGCTCATGCGGGCATATAATGAGTACGGCCTTGGTGTTGTCGGAGTTAAGAAAGTGACACCGGAGGCAATTACCAAATACAGTTCCCTCAAAGTTGAGCCTCTGCATGATAATTACTTCCGCTGCACCGATATGGTGGAAAAGCCTACTCCGGACAAGATTCTCTCGCTTTATTCCGTCTTGGGGCGCTGCATTCTCCCTCCTGGCATTTTTGACATTCTGGATCGCACCGCTCCGGGTGCAGGCGGTGAAATCCAGCTTACCGACGCCATGAAAACTCTTGCCCGCCGGAATGGAATGATTGCTGTTGATTTCGTTGGAAAGCGTTATGATATGGGCAACAAGCTCGGCATCATGAAAGCACAGGTTGAAGTTGCCCTTCAGCATCCTGAAATTGGGAAGGAATTCCGCGCCTATCTAAAAAAGCTTTGTAAAACGTTGTAGCATCAAAAGCCGCAGAATCCCGTATTGACGAAATGCACCGCGGCTGTTATAATAGACAAGGTTAGCCCAAAGTGGCTGCCACCCTTGCTCCCGCCTGTTACGGGGGCCTTAAAGTCCAAAAGGAGGTGCAAAAAAATGCCGGAAACCAAGAAGTATTATGAAACCGTATTTATCCTTTCTACAAAGCTCGGCGACGATGGCATTGCCGCTGCAATCCAGAAGTTCAAGGATCTGATTAATGCAAACGGCACAATCGAAAATGTTGATGAGTGGGGTAAGCGCAGGCTTGCCTATCCAATCAACAAGGAAGAGGAAGGCTATTATACCCTAATCAGCTTTACAAGTTCTCCTGCTTTTACGGCTGAGCTGGATCGTGTCTACAATATCACAGACGGTGTTCTCCGTTCCCTGATTGTAAGCGCACAGAAGCCGGAAAAGCCTAAAAAAGTTGAAGCTCCAAAGCCTGAAGTAAAACCGGAAACAAAACCTGAAGCAAAACCGGAAACAAAGCCTGAGCAGAAGGCTGAGACTAAGACTGAGGAAAAACCGGAAGCAAAACCGGAAACGGAACCACAAAAGGAAGCGTGACGTGAGATGCTGAATGTTGCCGTTCTGATGGGCCGCCTTACAGCAGACCCTGAACTGCGTCAGACTCCAAACGGTATTTCCGTGACGAGTTTCACTCTCGCGTGTGACCGCTCCTATGCAAAAGCCGGGACGGAACGCCAGACCGATTTTATTGATATCGTCGCCTGGCGCAGCACGGCAGAATTCATCTGCAAGTATTTCCGCAAAGGCCAGTTGATGGCTGTGCAGGGCTCCATTCAAACCCGCACCTACACCGATCGGGAAGGAAATAAGCGTAAGGCTTTTGAAATTGTTGCCGATAATGCTCATTTTGCCGAGCCGAAACGCAGTAGTTCCAGCAGTGAAAGTTCTGCTTCCCCTGCAAAAACTGAGAGCAAAAGCATTCAGCCGGAGCAGAAAGCGGAACAGCAGCCAGCTCCCGCCTACACAAGCGGTGATACGAAAGATTTTCAGGAAATTCCATCCGACGATGATCTGCCGTTTTAATTTTTCGACCGACAGGTAGAAAGGAGAATATGTTTCATGGCTGAATATAATAGAGGAAACCGCTCTGAGCGTCCTGAGCACAGAGGTGGTGGACGCAAGGGCCACAAAAAAGTTTGCAGCTTCTGCGTTGATAAAGTTGATACCATTGACTATAAGGATGTTGCAAAGTTACGCCGTTTCATTTCTGAACGGGCAAAGATTCTGCCCCGCCGTGTAACTGGTACTTGCGCACATCATCAGCGCGAACTTACTATCGCCATTAAGCGTGCCCGTCATCTGGCGCTTCTTCCTTTCAGCAGTGACTGATAAAACTTAAAAGTTTAAAAGCTCCGCTCTCTTTTTACAGAAGAGCGGAGCTTTTCTCATATTTTAATTGATAAAACTTCTTCCGGCAACCAAAAGCATTAAAGATTTTAGTTCAGCAGCATACGGTCGTTCACGAGCTCTGAACCGCTGGCTGAGCCGAACTTCTCAAGCAAATCCTCCACGCTGAGGCGCTTCTTGTCCTCGCCTGAAATATCTAAGATAATTTTACCTTCGTTCATCATAATCAAGCGGTTGCCATAACGGATTGCATCACGCATATTGTGCGTAACCATAAGCGCTGTAAGAGATTCCCGCGTAACAATTTCATCTGTGAGGCTTAAAATGTTCTGAGCCGTTTTAGGATCAAGCGCCGCAGTATGTTCATCCAGAAGAAGCAGCTTTGGCTGTTTTAAGGTAGCCATCAGCAAAGTCAGTGCCTGACGTTGGCCACCGGAAAGAAGGCCAACTTTCATGGTCATACAGGTTTCAAGTCCAAGCCCAAGAGTTTTCAGCTTTTCGTGGAAAATCCTTTTTTCCTGTTTCGTAATTCCCCAACGGAGGCTTCTTCTTTTTCCCCTACGGTATGCCATTGCAAGATTTTCCTGGATTTCCATATCAGCGGCAGTTCCCATCATCGGATCCTGAAAAACGCGGCCCAGCAACTGCGCACGCTTATATTCCGGCTGTCTGGTTACATTGACGCCATCCAGAAGGATTGAGCTTCCGGCAACGTTATCACACGGGAAAACACCGGCAATGAGGTTCAGCATCGTTGATTTTCCCGCACCGTTGCCGCCGATTATTGTAGCAAAATCTCCCGGCGCAAGATGCAGGTTCAAGTTGCTGATTACCTTTTTTTCATTGACTGTCCCCTGATTAAAAGTTTTGTAAACATGTTGAATTGTCAGCATTTTTGTTCTTCCTCCCTACTTTGACACTGGAGTTTTCTGCTCATCCAACACGGTTGCCTTACCCGGAATCCGCTTCATCAGCGTCGGGACAGCAAGTGCGATTGCAACGATAATTGCCGTGAGCAGTTTCAGGTCGCTGGCGGGCAGGCCAAAATACAATACTGCCGCAATGATAATACGGTAGATAACTGAGCCAACCACCACAGAACACAGTTTGTAGGCAAAATTAAAGCGCGATCCAAATAGGACTTCACCAATAATCAGCGACGCAAGGCCAATTACGATTGTGCCAATGCCCATGCCTACATCAGCATAGCCCTGGCTTTCCGCAACAAGGCCGCCAGAGAATGCCACAAACGCATTGCTGAGAATCAGGCCAATCATCGTCATAGACTTTGTATTGACGCCAAAAGCACGCACCATGTATTCATTGTTTCCGGTAGCACGGATGGCACAGCCGATCTCGGTGCCGAAAAACCAATACATTACTACTACTGCAACTGCTGTGCAGATAAGGCCAATCAGCACATTTGCGACGGTTGCACTGCATCCGAGCGCAGACGTAACACGTGTAAAAACCGTTCCTACATTCAGGAGTGATACATTTGGGCCGCCTAAAATATGGATATTGACAGAATACAGCGCAATTTCCGTTAAAATTCCGGAAAGCAGCGCTGGAATCCCCAGTTCAGTATTCAGAAAACCGGTTGCCGCACCACATACAGCACCCACAAGGAGCGCAAGCAAAAGGGCAAGCAATGGATCAATCCCCCGTATAATGGCGACGGCCGCAATGGCACCGCCTGTAGCAAAACTTCCGTCTACCGTCATATCGGCAAAATTTAACAGGCGGAAAGTAAGATAAACGCCCAGCGTCATAATGCTCCAGAGAATTCCCTGAGCTATGGCCCCTGGTATGGAAAGCAAAAATGACATGACTTTTCTCCTCCGAATCTAAAAGTGCTGTCGGCCGGAACGCAACCCTTTATTTAACCGGCCGACGAAGCCGAAGAAGCCTTGCTGAGGAGCGACTGCGGGAGGGTAATGCCAAGCTGCTTGGCAACATCCTGATTGACTGCAACATCCATATCCTTCTGATACTCAATCGGCATATTCGCCGGCTTTGCCTCCCCTTTCAGAATCTTCACAGCCATTGCAGCGGTTTGCTGGCCAAGCTTATAGTAATTGATGCCATATGTAGCAATGCCGCCTTTTTTGACCATTCCAGCTTCACCCGTAACAATCGGGATTTTGGCGCCGTTCAGTACCTGCGCCACTGTTGCCATGCCGGATGCAAGCATATTGTCCGTCGGGATATAAACAGCCTCCACCCTGCCGACAAGGGACTGTGCTACCTGCTGGATTTCATTCGTACTGGAAACAGTCTTCTCGAGATATTTAAGGCCCTGCGCACTGCATTCCTTCTTTGCAAGCTCAATTTGAAACTTTGAGTTTGCTTCGCTGGAATTGTAAAGCAGGCCGACCGTTTTAACCGAGGGAACAATCTGGCGAATCAAGTCAATCTGCTCCTTTACTGGCGTAAGGTCAGATGTTCCCGAAACATTCCCGCCCGGTTTTTCATTTGACTGAACAAGCTTTGCAGTAGCCGGGTCGGTAACAGCCGTCACAAGGATTGGAATCTGTTTTGTCGAATTGGCACAGACCTGAGCCGCCGTTGTTGCAATAGCAAGAATAAGGTCAGGCCTGTCCGCTACAAACTTATTTGCAATTGTTATACAGTTTGCCTGTTCGCCCTGTGCATTTTCAAAATCAATTTTAAGGTTTTTCCCCTGTTCATATCCAGCTGCCTTTAACCCGGCTACAAAGCCTTGATAATCCGCGTCCAGCGCCTCATGCTCTACAAGCTGCACGACATCAATCCGTGCCATTTTTCCGCTGGCAGCAGTTCCGGACACTGCCCCCGAACTGCCGCCAGAACATGCTGAGCAGGAAAAAGCAGCCACTGCTGACAGGAACAGCGCTGCCATCCTTTTCATTTTTCTCATGTTTCCACCTTTCTGACTGCCTTCTCCTACAGGTTACCGCAGCCTGTTGCTTTATTAGTTTAAAGCTTTTTCCTGTTGAATCAACTCTTTATAAAGATACTCTGTTTTCCCGGATTTGTCAATAAAAATCCGGGGCAAAGCCCCGGAGCAGGAACATCTGATTTGAGAATTTTTAAAATACAGTCCAACGTCCAAATAATCAGGAAGAGGCAGATGGGCCAAGGCTTACAATGAGCACGACGGAAGATCCATAAGCCATCTGACTTCCAGCCTTCACATTCTTATAACCAATAACCGTGCCTTTCGGTACAGAGCTGTATTGCTCAATTTTTGTCGGGACAAAGCCGGCAGATGTTACTGCGGCTGAAGCCTGAGAAAGAGTAAGACCTTCCACTGCGGGCAACGTGCGGACTGCCGGGCCCTGACTTACCACAATGACAATTGCCGAACCTTGCGCTATCTTGGAACCAGGCTTTGGATCCTGGGAAGCAACAAATCCTTCCGGGATTGTATCGCTGAACTGAGGTTTGGAAAGCAGGAGCTGATACTGCTGGCCGGTCCCAGAAGCTGCTGCAGCTTTTAAGTCGTCATATTTCTGTCCCACCAGATTGGGGACCGTAATCTTATCCGCGTCCGACTCCGACTGAACCATAGACACAGTACTCGAAGAGTCCTCGGAAGAAACCATGGAAGATGAAGCAACATGAGCATCGGAAGGCTGTGAGTCATTCCCGAACCAGTTTAGCCAAAAATATCCGATTACTGTAAAAACCGCCAGCATAACAAGGCAGGAGGAAAGTACCCAGACAAAACCCGGTGTTTCTTTCTTTTTGCCTGCCGGTTTTTTCTCACTGTCCGGCTGTGCAGAATGGACACTGCTAAATTTCTGGCTTGCCTCGATTGCCGCCGTAATTGCCGGTGCTGCGGAAAGTTCGGTGCGCAGACGCTCAAATGTTGGCGTGCGTTTTTCCGGAGAAACCTGAAGGGCATTGGCAAGTGAAGAAACCACATATGGCGGAAGGCCCCGCATGATGGAATTGGGAATCATCAGGCGGGCATCATTGCGGCGGCGGGGTGCTTCCGGTGGAAGTATGCCGGTCAGGGCAAAAAACATGCTCGCCGCAAAGCCGTAGACATCTGTTGCCTCTGTCAGGGTATCCCCCATGATATATTGTTCCACTGCGGCACATCCTGGCACAAGGTCCGGCGGAAGGTCAGTATCCATCTGGCGCACTGCGGCAATGGAAAAGCTGCCGAGCTTCATCTTCCCGTTCTTCATGATTTTCAGCGTATCAGGCGAGATGCCAAAGTGGCTGATGCCATCAGCGTGAAGCATACTCAGTGCGGAAAGTACAGGCATAAAGAGCTGGCGTGCAGCATTCCAGCCAATATTGCCTCCGCTGCGCTTGACAAAATAGCGGAGGGAAATGCTGTCATCCCATTCCGAAACGGTATAGGCAACGTTGTTCTCCTCGAATATATCGTAAATCAAAACAATCGCCGAAAGCTCACGCATATGGGCAAGTGCGCGGGAATAGTTCAAAAAAGAAACTTTGTTCTCCTGAAAGGTAGCCTCGCTCCCCCCAAGCACATGGACAGCCTTTCCGTCTTCCGCCCTTTCGGAAAGTGACATTGGAAAATATTCATGGATTTCGGCGGGAATGTTAAGGGCTGTATCCATGCCAATATAGGTTATGCCTTCCCCATTGAGTTTTTTTGCCCGGCCAATTAGATATCGGTTCTGAAGCATTGTCCCATAGGGGAGTGCTTCCTTTTTCTGCGGCTTTGCTTTTTGAAAACCACAGACCGGGCACACGTCTTTTCCATGAAGGTCGGACATACAATTCATGCAAAGGTCATTTAATTTTGCCATATTTCCGCCTCCGCATCAATAAATTCAGATATCAGCATTATTCTGCTTCGGACAAAGCAAAATATCCGGAAAATTTCTCCTGTCCTGTGGAAAGCAGTCCTGCCAGAAGAAAAGAAAAAGCCGCTTTTTCGGTTCCGCAGATGCTGGCTCTCGTTTCCGCGGGAAAAAACGGTTTTTGTGGAAGTCACTCCGCCTCTTCAGTATCGGAGTTATCCCAGTTATGCCAGACATTTTGTACATCGTCGTTGTCTTCCAAAATATCAAGAAGATGCTGCATTCTTGCAGCCGCTCCGGCATCTTCAATCTTGACATAAGTACTGGGAACCATTTCAATTTCAGCCGTGACAAACTGATAGCCCTTTTTCTCCAAGTCATCATGGACGCCGCTGAAATCATCCGGCTCCGTATAAATAATAAACACATCATCGTCAGACTGGAAGTCAGACGCTCCAGCTTCCAGGCAATCTTCCATCACTTTATCCTCATCAAGGCCCTCCCGCTCAACTTCAAGGACACCTTTCTGGTTGAAAAGGAAAGAGACACATCCAGTCGTGCCAAGGTTCCCGCCGTATTTGTCAAAATAATGGCGCAGGTCACCTGCCGTGCGGTTCCGGTTGTCGGTCAGAGTTTCTACTATCACGGCAATTCCGCTTGGCCCGTAGCCTTCATAGGTAATATTTTCATATTTGGTGTCATCGCCGCTCCCGGCCGCTTTTTTAATAATTCGATCGATATTATCATTAGGGACATTTGCGGCTTTTGCCTTTGCAATACAGTCCTTCAGGCGGGAATTTGCATCCGGGTCCGGCCCGCCGCCTTCCTTGACGGCTACAGCCAGTTCACGACCGATTTTTGTAAAGACCTTAGCTCTGGCGCCGTCCGTTTTTTCTTTTTTCCGTTTGATATTATTCCACTTTGAATGGCCTGACATAAAAGCAGCCCCCCACTTTTTTACCGTACCAAGTACAAAAATTATTCAAGATAGTATACTACAAATCCGTCTTTTTGGCAAGACGTCATCTTGTCTGGCATCTGGCAGATCGATTTATTTTATCATTTTTTCACAGAACCTGCAAGGCAGGCAGCAAAATTCCTTCGAGATTTTCCCCATGTGGCCGTCTTCCTTGACAACTTCCTATTATTTGTACTATACTAATTTACTAAGTGTTTTTATTGGTAAAAGATTTCTAACGATAGAATTGGCAGGTTTCAAAATGAAAGTTGGACTAGATATTGGTTCCACAACAATCAAGTGTATTGTTTTAGATGAAAGCGGCAAGATTCTGTACCGGTCGTATGAGCGCCATTATTCCAGAATTACGGAAAAACTGACAGAGATCCTTATGAAAATAAAAAAGGATGTCATCCATGGGGAAAAAGCATCCTTGACGATTTCCGGTTCTGCGGGAATGGGTATTTCTCAGACCTGCCACCTGCCGTTTGTCCAGGAAGTCTACGCCACACGCATCGCAGTGGGAAGGCTGATTCCGGATGCCGACGTCGTAATTGAGCTTGGCGGCGAGGATGCAAAAATTGTGTTCCTTACGGGCGGCATGGAAGTCCGCATGAACGGCTCCTGCGCCGGCGGCACCGGCGCTTTTATCGACCAGATGGCAACACTTCTGAACGTTTCGCTGGACGAAATGAATAACCTTGCAAAACAGTATGAACGGATTTATACCATTGCTTCCCGTTGCGGCGTGTTTGCAAAATCCGACGTCCAGCCCCTGCTGAACCAGGGTGCCCGCAAAACGGATATCTCCGCAAGCATTTTTGCCGCCGTTGCAAACCAGACGATTGCCGGGTTGGCACAGGGGCGGCCAATCAAAGGGAAAGTCCTGTATCTTGGCGGGCCGCTGACCTTTCTCTCAGAGCTTCGGGCAAGTTTTGACCGTGCACTGAAAATTACGGGTGTCTGCCCGGAAAATTCCCTTTATTACGTTGCACTTGGCGCGGCTTATTGCAGCGCCGAGGAAACTGACCTCGACAAAGCCATGGAAAGCGTAAAGGAATACGGTTGCACGGGAAGTTTTCTCTCAATCCCCCCGCTGTTTCAGAGCCACGAAGAGTATGACGAGTTTCTCCGCCGCCATTCACAGTGCAAAGCGCCTCGCGGCAACATTGCTAAATACTCCGGAAGGGCCTTCCTTGGCGTAGACGCCGGATCCACCACTGTAAAAGCCGTTCTCCTTGGAAAAGACGGCGAGATTCTCAGCTCTTTTTACCGCAGCAATTCCGGCAATCCAGTCCCAATCGTGCAGGAGTATCTGCTCAGTATTTACCAAGACTACCCAAATTTAACAATCGAAAACAGCGCCGTAACCGGCTACGGGGAAGAACTTTTGAAAAATGCCTTTGGAATTGACTTTGGCATTGTTGAAACCGTAGCACATTTCACTGCGGCAAAATGCTTCCGCCCAAATGTTGACTTTGTTATTGACATCGGCGGGCAGGACATGAAATGCTTTAAGATTCATAACGGTGCCATTGACAATATTTTTTTAAATGAGGCATGTTCTTCCGGCTGCGGCTCCTTCCTTCAGACCTTCGCCAATACACTCGGGTACAGCATTAAAGATTTTGCCAAGCTTGGACTTTTTGCAAAGCATCCGGTTGACCTTGGCTCACGCTGCACCGTATTTATGAACTCACAGGTAAAACAGGCTCAGAAAGACGGCGCAACCATGGAGGATATCAGTGCCGGCCTTTCTGTAAGCGTTGTGAAAAATGCGATTTACAAGGTCATCCGCGTGCCGAACGCCGCGGAACTCGGCCGGAATATTGTTGTGCAGGGTGGCACATTTTTAAATGATGCTGTTCTGCGCGTTTTTGAAAATGAGCTGGGCGTTGAGGTTACACGCCCGGATATTGCAGGACTGATGGGTGCCTATGGCGCTGCCATCTATGCAATGAGAAAGTCAAAGGGCAAAAGCACAATCGTCAGCAAGGATGAACTGGAAAACTTTAAGCATGAAGTCCGTGTCACAAACTGCGGCCTTTGCAGCAACCACTGCCGTCTGACAGTGAACATCTTTGGCGGCAACCGGCGCTTCATTGGCGGCAACCGCTGTGAAAAGCCTGTGACAAAGCGTTCTTCCGGCGCAGGGCTGAACCTTTACGACTATAAACTGAACCTGCTGCGCTCCTACAAGCCGGTTCCCGGGCCGCGCGGAAAAATCGGTATTCCAATGGGCCTTAATATGTATGAACTGCTGCCGTTCTGGCACGCATTTTTTACTAAGCTTGGCTTTGAAATAATTCTCTCCCCATCCTCGAGCCGCGAACTTTACCTTAATGGGCAGGCCTCCATCCCTTCCGACACGGTATGTTTTCCCGCAAAGCTGATGCATGGTCATGTGCAGGCTCTTGTTGATGAGGGGATCAAGAATATCTTTTACCCGTGCATGTCCTACAATTTCAATGAGCATCATGGGGACAACCACTATAACTGCCCGGTCGTTGCCTACTACCCGGAAGTTATCAATGCAAATATGCGCTGCCTTGAAGGATGCAATTTTATCCATGATTACATTGGAATCCACCGTCGGCATGATTTTCCTCACAAGATGACCGCCATTCTAAAAAAGAGCTTCCCGGATATTAAATTCTCCGAAGTATTTGAAGCTTCTAATGCGGCCTATGTAGCTCACAGCGATTATTTCCGCAAAGTGCGTACAAAAGGCGACGAGATTGTTGCCGAGGCGAGAAAGCAAGGCCTTCCAATCATTGTCCTGAGCGGCAGGCCGTACCATCTTGACCCGGAAATTAACCACGGCATTGACAAGCTCATTACCAGCCTTGGTGCCGCAGTCATTACGGAGGACTCCGTCAGTAACCGCGTTAAGCATTTCCCCACCAAAGTGCTGAACCAGTGGACTTACCATGCAAGGCTCTATTCCGCCGCCAAATACGTCTGCGGCCAGCCGGACATGAACTTAGTTCAGCTTGTTTCGTTCGGTTGCGGTGTAGACGCAATCACTACGGATGAGGTGCGGCGCATCCTTGAGGAAGGCGGAAAAATCTATACGCAGATTAAGATTGATGAAATCACCAACCTGGGTGCGGTTAAGATCAGGCTCCGCAGCCTGTTTGCCGCCCTCGAGGAGAAATGAGGCGATTCTTTTGGCAAAACTGAAATACAACAGAAACGGACGCCTGCTTTTTACGCGGGAGATGAAAAAGGAATATACTATTTTGGCCCCTATGATGGCGCCAATCCACTTCCGGCTTATGATCGACGTGCTGAGAAACTGCGGCTATCACTTCGAGCTGCTGGACAACTGCGGCCCCAATGTTGTGCAGGAAGGGCTGAAATATGTCCACAATGATACCTGCTACCCCGCACTGCTGGTGATTGGACAGTTTATCGACGCACTGCACTCCGGAAAATATGATGTTAACAAAACAGCCCTTGTCATTACGCAGACAGGGGGTGGATGCCGTGCTTCCAACTATATTCATCTGCTGCGGAAAGCACTGAAGAAGGCCGGTATGGAGCAGGTGCCTGTCATTTCACTGAACCTTTCATTTTTGGAGCATAATCCGGGCTTTCATGTCACGCTGCCAATGCTGCGAAAATTCGTTGCTGCCATGGTCTACGGTGATGCCTTGATGCTGCTCCGCAACCAGACAGAAGCCTATGAGGTCCATCAGGGTGAAAGCAATGCAAAAGTTGAAAAATGGAGCTCATACCTTACAGATCAGTTTAATCACGGCAGGGCCATGAGCCGCAAGGAACAAAAGCGGATTCTGTTCAGCATTGCAAAGGACTTTGAAACAATAGAAATCAAGAATACGCCGAAGGTAAAAGTCGGCATTGTCGGTGAGATTTTTGTAAAATATTCCGCACTTGGGAATAACCACCTGGAAGATTTTCTGCGTGGGCAGGACTGCGAAATCAATGTGCCCGGTCTGATGGATTTTGCGCTCTTTAAGGTTGACAACCGCCTTGAGGACATCAAGCTCTATGGTGGTAATCCGTTTAAATATCTTGCTGTAAACGTCCTGATGAACTACCTGCTTAGTATGCAGAATACTCTGATTGCTGCAATCGAGAGCGTCCCGCGCTATCATGCCCCCCCGCATTATGCACACATCAAGTCGCTCATTAAGGGTGTAATTGGCTATGGCGACAAAATGGGCGAAGGCTGGCTGCTTACCGCAGAGATGCTGGAGCTTTCCGAAGCAGGCTACGAAAACATCGTCTGTGCCCAGCCTTTCGGCTGCCTGCCGAATCATATCTGCGGCAAGGGAATGATCCACCGCGTTAAGGCAATCGACGAAAAATCAAATATTGTTCCAATCGACTATGATCCAAGCGCTACGCGCGTCAACCAGGAAAACCGTATCAAGTTGATGCTTGCAGTTGCACGGGAAAATCTGCGCAGCCAAAATACAGAACGCCGAAACATCGTTTAAAATCCGGGTGCAGTTCTTGAACTGGAATTCCGGGAGGAAATAATATGTTTAAAATTGGGTGCCATCTTTCCGCGTCAAAAGGATACCTTGCCATGGGAAAACAGGCACAGAAAATCGGTGCAAATACTTTTCAGTTCTTTACACGCAATCCGCGCGGAGGCGCTGCCAAAGCATTGGACCTTGATGATATAACTGCTTACCGTGCCTTTGCTGAAGAGCACGGGTTCTTCCCCATTCTCGCCCATGCGCCTTATACGCTCAACGCTTGTTCTGCCGATAAGAGGATCCGGGAATTTGCACGCAACACCATGGCGGATGACCTTGCGCGGCTGGAAAATATTCCGGGAAGCAGCTACAACTTCCACCCGGGCAGCCATGTAGGGCAGGGCACGGAAAAGGGAATTGAACTGATTTCAGACATGCTCAACGCAATTCTGAAGCCGGGGCAGAAAACGACCGTGATGCTGGAAACCATGGCAGGCAAAGGCAGTGAAGTTGGGAAAAGCTTTGAGGAGCTTCGTGCTATTATCGACCGTGTAGAGCAGAGCCAGCTCCTTGGCGTCTGCCTTGACACCTGTCATGTCAGTGACGCTGGTTATGATATTGTAGGCAACCTCGACGGTGTCCTTGCTGAGTTTGACCGCATCATCGGCCTGAAAAGGCTGAAAGCCGTCCACCTGAATGACAGCATGAACCCGCGCGGAAGCCACAAAGACCGCCACCAAAAAATTGGCCATGGCTATATCGGCTTGGAAGCCATTGGCCGCATCATTAACCACCCCGCGCTACAAAACCTGCCGTTTTATCTGGAGACGCCAAACGATATAGACGGCTATGCAGGAGAAATCGCTCTTCTGAAAAGCCTGTACCATGAAAATGGGAACAGCCAGGTATGAAGAATTGCTGGCATTTTGACTCTCCCATTGGTCTGCTTACTATTGCGGAAGACGGTATTGGCATTACGGATTTGTTTCTCCGCAAAAATCAAATTTTCAAAGGATTTCAGGAAAAAAGGACGCCGCTGCTCCAGGAAGCGCAGCGGCAGCTCGGCGCGTATTTTGCAGGAAAGCTGCGGGAATTTCGGCTTTCTCTTTCCCTACATGGGACGAATTTCCAGCTTGCAGACTGGGCAGCCCTGCAAACGATTCCCTATGGAGAAACCCGCAGTTACGGACAGATTGCGGCCCAGCTTGGAAAGCCGGAAGCCTGCCGCGCTGTCGGTGGGGCAAACGGCCGTAACCCTGCCATGATTTTTGTGCCATGCCACCGTGTTATCTGTGCAGACGGAAGTCTTGGCGGTTTTTCCTCTGGGGAAGAAATCAAACGGTTCCTGCTGGAGCTTGAAAAAGCACACAGAAGCAGCGAGTGAGCCATTCTGGTCGCCGCAGATACTGAGGCCCACAGGAATAAGCGGGGAAAATACCAATTATCTTTCCCATTTGTCACAAAGGGACATAATTTGGCCGGTAAATGCCACAAGGTCTTTGTTTGCTCCATCCTTGTTGTCTTGGATGACACGCGTCAGGCGTTCTTCGGCTGCCAGCAGGCGAGAAAACGCAGAAGAGCTTTCTGCTGTTTTTGCCGGATACAGCTTTTCCGGAGCGATTCCCTTTTTAAGGATGCGGTTTTCCGTAAGGTCAGCAACCGCTTCAAAATTCGGGATATAGGCATTGTACCCACGCTTTTGAAGCTCCTCCAAAAAGGCTTCCGCTGCACGCTCTTCGCCGTGGACGAGGAATACGCGCTGCGGTTTTTTTTGAAAGGCGCTAATCCAGCGGAGCAGGCCGGAACGGTCTGCATGGCCGGAAAGGGCTTTAAAGTTGGAAATCCGGGCCTTAACTGCAATTTCTTCGCCGAAAAGTTTAACCCGTTTTGTCCCGTCAATCAGCATCCGGCCGAGCGTCCCTTCCGCCTGATAACCAACAAAGACTATTGTGCATTCCGGGCGCCACAGATTGTGCTTCAGGTGGTGGCGGATTCGTCCGGCTTCACACATGCCGCTGGAGGAAAGGATTACTTTCGGTACAGGATTGTCATTCAGCGCACGTGATTCCTCCACCGTCTCACAGATATGCAGGTTGGAAAACTCAAGCGGGCGGAAACCTTCCCTGATAACACGAATGGTGTCATCATCCGCGTAACCGGTAAGATCCCCGTCATAGATCTTTGTTGCTTCAGCAGCAAGCGGGCTGTCAACATAGACCGGAAAATCCGGGGCGCTCTGCACCAGGTTCTGCTCTTTCATCTCGCGGATAAAATACAGGAGCTCCTGAGTGCGGCCGACCGCAAAACTTGGAATAATAACATTGCCGCCCGCAGCAAAGGTCTCGTCAAAGACTTTGGCAAGTTCAGGAATATAGTTGGCAATCGGAGCGTGATCACGATCCCCATAAGTGGATTCCATAATGACATAGTCCGCTTCCGTGATATACTGCGGGTCACGGATAATCGGCTGGCTGAGGTTCCCAATATCACCGGAGAAAACAATCTTTTTTGTTGCGCCGTTTTCCGTCACCCATACTTCGACAGATGCGGAACCAAGCAGGTGTCCCGCATCCACCATGCGAAAGGAAATTCCGTCACAGAGTTTTACTGTTTCGCCGTAGGTGCAAGGCACAAAGTGTGGAAACGTTGCTTCGGCGTCCTCTACCGTATAGAGCGGTCCTTGGGGGGCAAGGCCGGCACGGCGGCCTTTGCGGCTGTCCGTTACAGCATCCATCTCCTGGATATGCGCACTGTCGCGCAGCATGATTTTCATCAGGTCACAGGTTGCACCCGTAGCGTAGATTTTTCCCTGATAGCCCTCTTTCACGAGAAGGGGCAGACGGCCGCTGTGGTCGATATGCGCATGAGTTACAATGACACTGTCAATCTGGGAAGCGTAAAATGGCAGCCTGTTGCTTGCCAAGTCATTCGAGCTTTGCCGGAGGCCGCAGTCAATCAGGATTTTCTTTCCACAGGCTTCCAGGCAGTGACAACTCCCAGTAACTTCCCTGTCTGCACCGTAAAACACCAGTTGCATTGCGTTTCATTCAACACCTTTCTATTACACTCAATTCAGCACAAGTTCCACCGGACAATGGTCACTGCCCATAATATCGGAGCGGATATTGCTTTCCGCAACATGGCCTCTTAACCGGTTGGAAACAAGGAAATAATCAATGCGCCAGCCCGCATTTGTCTTCCGTGCATGGAAACGGTATGACCACCATGTGTAAGCGCCTGCCTCAGCAGGATGAAGGAAGCGGAAACTGTCGGTAAAACCGGAAGCAAGCAACAGAGTCATTTTCTGCCGCTCTTCATCGGTAAAGCCGGCTTGTCCGCGGTTCGGGCCCGGATTTTTAAGGTCAATCTCTTCATGGGCAACATTCATATCCCCGCAGGCGACGACTGGCTTTTGGGCATCAAGGGACTGGAGATAACCGCGGAATGCATCATCCCACTCCATACGGTATGGCAGCCGGGCAAGGTCCTTCTGCGAATTCGGCGTGTAGACATCCACGAGAAAGAATTCTGGATATTCAAGCGTAACTGTCCGGCCTTCATCACCAAATTTCTCTCCGCTGAAATCATATGAAACCGAAATGGGCTTGCAGCGCGTGAATACGGCGGTACCGGAATACCCCTTCCGCATGGCGGAATTCCAGTACTGCAAATAGCCGGGCAAATCAATTTCTGCCTGCCCCTGCTGCATTTTCGTTTCCTGTAGGCAGAAAGCGTCCGCACCGGAAACTTGAAAAAAATCGCGGAATCCTTTCCCCAGGCAGGCACGCAGGCCATTTACATTCCATGAAACCAATCTCACTGGCTTCAGCCTCCATCCCTTTCAGAATCTTCTCAATTTTATTTTTTATTATACCATAAGCGGATAAGCCAGCACAAAATAATCTGTGTGCAGAAAAATCACTGCGCTGTTTATCAAGATTATCTTGAAGGTTACGGGAAATCGGTTTATAATAGGGTGCATCCAAGGCAGATTCATGCAAATGAGAAACTGACTGGAGGCTTTGTATGAAATATCCTATCGTCACAATTACAACACCGAACGGCACCATCAAACTTGAGCTTTACCCGGATGTCGCACCAAATACGGTCAACAATTTTATTTCCCTTGCAAAGAAAAAGTTTTATGACGGCACCATATTTCACCGTATCATTCCAAAATTCATGATTCAGGGCGGTGATCCAAAGGGAAATGGCACAGGCGGCCCCGGCTATGCTATCCGCGGTGAATTTACCTCTAACCATTTTCAGAATGACCTGAAGCACGAGCGTGGCGTCATTTCCATGGCGCGCACGTCAAATCCAAACAGCGCCGGCTCCCAATTTTTCATCATGGTTGAAGACGCCCCATACCTGGACGGTGAATATGCTGCCTTTGGCAGGGTTATTTCCGGCATGGAAGAAGTAGACCGTATTGTTTCCGTCCCGCGTGATTATGATGACAAGCCTTTAGAAGAGCAAAAAATTGTTTCAGTTGCCGTCGAAACGTTTGGTGAAACTTATGCGGAACCGCAGAAATGCTGAGTTCCGCTTTTCTTAATCTTTCTTCTTGAAGAATATTTTTTGATACTGATAGGGCAGAGTAAAGACGGGGTGGCAGTTTTGCTACCCCGTCTTTACTTTCCCACAATCAGCGTCAGACACATCTGCCGCACAAAAAAGGCACTGTGATTCTGCCGGCTGGCGGCATCATTGCTTTCCGGCTGGAATGGCAGAACTCACATCGGAACTCTGAAGCCGCGACAGGCTCTTCCGGTTGGCTTCCTGCGCCAACGGCGTTGTGTACGGAAGCATCATTTGTAACTTTTCATAGGAATCCGCATTCCCATTGTAATAATTTTGAACTTCCTTTAGAATTTCTTGATTTTTCTCATCATCTCCATAGATGCCAAAAAAGCACTGTAGTGTCATAAGGTCGTCTGTCTGGTTGTTAGGACAAACGTTCTTGTATTCCTGCATCTTCTGCCGGTATTCTTTCCAGTTGCTTTTCGTCAATTCCGTCAGTCCGCCTTTGGACAAATCATGCAGCAGTCCGGGAAGCGCTTTTTTTATATTCTTCATTGCCTGAGCGGGATCATCAAAAGTACAATACAAATCGTTCACCGTATTGTTGATTTTAACCGCTTTCTTTACAGAGACTCTGCCAATCTGATTGAGGCACTTGCAGTGGCTGTTTTCTTTGTCAACGGATAGAACTGTCCCGTCCGGAAGCTTTTTCTGGGCGGAAGTTGATACCGGATTCCAGAATGCAGTGAACCCTGCCACGAAAGCAACAGCAAATATTAAAGCTGCAACAAGTAATTTTTTATGCCGATGCATTCTGGGCTGTAATTGTTTATACACTGCTTTTTCCTCCCCTTATGAAATGTGTCTAATATAAAAATATCATGGAAAACTATCCATGCACAGTTGCTGCTGTATTGTCTTCCATTTTCTTAATTCCACGGCTTTTGTAATTTTTCCCTTAGCAGTAATATTATAGTATGTATTTTTAATAAATTATATGGAAAAGTATACAAATTTATAAGGTAATTTTCTGCTATGAACTAACTGACAATTTCAATCTTTATATAGTAAAATAATGGTAATGCTTCAATTTGCCATTTCAAATGGAAAAAGGAGGCAGAGAATAGATGGCAGCTCATAAAAGGGCAAAAAGCTGAAACTGTTTGCAAGGGTTGACAACGGGGAATACCGGCTTTACGGCAACGAATTATCAGATGAAGGTGAAGGCTCTATCCCGGCCGCCATTACTTCTAAGCAGAATGCAGACGGCACCTATAAACTGGAGAAACATGAAATACCGGACAAAATCTTGTTCTCGCTGAAAAATTATTCATGATGAATCAGCAACCTGAGAAAAAAAGCAGCGGCTTCGGATTTTTTTAAATCCAGAGCCGCTGCTTTTCGTATACTTTATCTTTTGTTACGTCTTTAAACCGAAGTCACGGTCTTTCCCAAGATAGAAGAAATCAAGTGATCCGGCACCCATGTGCGCGCCAATCACCGGGCCGATACAGGCAATGCGGAAATCTTTAACCCCAAATCGTTTGGCAATCTGCTCCTTGACGTACTCCGCACCTTCCAGATATTCGCTATGCCCAATGAATACTGTCTGCTCAGCGGCATCTTCTTCCGTAAGGGCCATATGATCAATCAGCCTGTCGAGTGACTGCCGGCGTCCTCGCACTTTTTCAACAAGGATTAGATGCCCCGCATCATCGACATGCATGACCGGCTTTACGCCGAGCATTGTCCCCATCATGGCGACCGTACCGGAAATCCGTCCGCCGCGGCGCAGGTACATCAGGTTGTCAACGGTAAACCAGTGATGGACACGCAGACGGTTCTGCTCCACCCAGTCCTTAACTTCGTCAAACGAAGCACCTTGTTTTTTCTTTCTTCCTGCAAGCCAGGCAATCAGCCCTTCTCCAACAGAAGCTGCAAGGGTATCAACAGTGGCAATTTTTCTCTCGGGATATTTCGAGGCAAGCTCCTTTGCTGCAAGGATAGAATTATTATATGTAGCGCTGAGGCCCGAAGAAAAGCCAAGGTACAGCACGTCTTTCCCTGCACTCAGATATGGCTCAAAAGCCTCTTTAAAGCGGGCTGTTGTAATCTGGTTCGTCGTCGATAGCTCCCCTGCCGCGAGGCGGCTATAAAATTCTTTTGAGGAGATTTCGTGCTCATCCGGATAATCCCGGTAAGAATCCGAACCAAGCGTGAAATCCATCGGGATTACGTCCACGTCCGCTTCATCTGCCATCTCTTGTGACAAATCACCTGTAGAGTCTGTGATAATCCTGTAATCACTCATTTTAAACCGACATCCTTTCTTCAAAAAAAGCGGACCAAAGCCCGTCTTGTATCATCATCTTAAACCGTATATAATATTTTTATATCATATTCCTGCTAATACTATCATAATTTTGCTCAAGTGCCGGTTATGGAAGTGAAAGAAATGAAAAAAGAAAATGCTCTTCTGCGGAAACTTCAATTAAAGAAAGTGACGGAAAAGAAAGATCACCTCCTGTATGACCAACGGGAAACGCTTCTGGAACGTCTCCCCTACCGTGATGAGCGCCGTGCTATTGGATATATCCGAGACGGTGACACGAAAAAGCTGCGCGCTTTTTTGCTTGGTATTGCAGAAAAAGGCGTTTACGTTGGGAACCTCTCCGATGACGCACTCCGGCAGGAAAAATATTTGGCCGTTTCTTTCATTACCCTTGCGTCCCGTGCTGTCATTGAGGGTGGTTTACCCGAAGCCGAAGCCTACTGCCTGAATGACGAGATTATACAGCATGTTGACCAGGCAAAGACTGTCTCCGAGGTACGTATGATAATCTACCGTGCCATTCTGAAATTTACGCAGCGCGCCCGGGAAAACCGCCGGAAAGGATCAATTACTTCCGGAGCTGTACGCATCTGTATTAATTATATCGACTCACATCTTCATTACAAAATTTCATTAAGCAGCCTTTCGCGCGCCTGCGGGCTCTCTGCCTCTCACCTTTCGCGGCTTTTCCGCAGGGAAACCGGCCTCTCCCCTACGGTATATATCAGGAAACGAAAACTGCGTGAAGCAAGGACTCTCCTTCAGGACGTTGGGCTTGACAGCAGCGCAGTGGCAAATACACTTGGCTTCTGTTCACAGAGCTACTTTATCTCCTGCTTCAAAAAAGAATATGGCATTACACCGGGAGAATTCGCGCGGGAACGAAAATAAGCTTTTTATGACAGGTATGTCCTTCTAGGCTTCTCTTCAATTAGCATTTTATTTACTTATGTGCTAAAATTGTAATAAAATGTAAAATTTTGTAGGAGTATTCGTAATATATCAGTCTTATTTATTCTATTATTAACTAATATTTTCAATACTTTTCTCCCTAAAAAACAGGCAGTGAAAAAAAGTAAAAAAATTAGCACTCTAGTATTGACAGTGCTAAAATGTATGCTATAATAAAGCTGTACCAAGAAAAGGGAAAGGCACAGAGGACAAATAGCCCGGAGGCTTTTTCCCGGAAGGCAGTAAAACCAATACGGCGGCTTTAACCGTCAGAGTAAAAATGGAGGAATGACTTATGATGCCTGACTTCTTTGGCGAAAATCTTTTCGATGATTTCTTTACCCCAAACTGGGACGACGAGTTCGATCGTAGCATGAGCCATGCACTTGCAAGGCACAGCCCGTTTGGCAAGCGTGCAAGGAACCTGATGAGGACTGATGTCAAAGAGACGGACAAGGATTATCAGATTGCCGTTGACCTGCCCGGCTTTAAGAAGGAAGATGTCAAAGTCAACCTGAAGGACGGCTTCCTCACGATTGAGGCTGCAAAAAATGAAAATAACAGCGAAAAAGACCAGAATGGACGTTACATCCGTCAAGAACGCTACACTGGCTCCTGCGCCCGCAGCTTTTATGTTGGTGACGAGCTGAGGCCGGAAGATATCAATGCAAAGTTTGAGGATGGTATCCTGAAACTCAGCCTGCCACACAAGGGTGTCAAGCAGCTTCCAGAAAATAACGAACACCTGATTGAAATCAAGTAAGACAACCCTACAGCTCTAAAATAACAGGCAGCGGTCCTGCTCCGGCAGATTTTCCGGAGCAGGGCCGCTTTATTTGCGCCTATGCAGCAGACAGGTTATAATAAGGAATCATAACACTCCCCCTTATTGGTGAAAGGATGGTGCTGAATTGGCTGTGATATTTTTAGTCGAAGATGACCAGAAAATCCGAACAGAACTGACCAAGCTGCTAAAAAAGTATGGATACGAGTGCGATTCTTCTGATGATTTTGCAAATATTGTGGAAATTATCCTAAAGCGGAAACCGCAGCTCGTGCTTCTGGACTTAAACTTACCGGTCTGTGACGGCTTCTGCATCTGCCGGGAATTGCGCCGGCGCTCGCATATTCCCATTATTGTCGTGACAAGCCGCGACAGCGAGACGGATGAACTGGTAAGCATGGACCTTGGTGCAGACGATTTTATTACAAAGCCCTATAACACGCAAATTCTGCTCGCACACATTACAGCCGTCCTGAAGCGCACAAATCCGCAAAAAGTTCCAGGCACCGTCAACTACCGCGGGCTGGAAGTGGATTTTGCAAAAAGTTCCGCAAACGGGCCGGAAGGCTCAACGGAACTGACCAAAAACGAGCTGAAAATTCTCGGTCTGTTTTTTTCGGCCCGCGGACGGATTGTCACCCGCGACGAAATTATGAATACGCTTTGGCAGTCCGACGAATTTGTAGACGACAACACACTCACGGTCAACATCAACCGCCTGCGCCGGAAGCTCGAAAGCATTGGGGTGCGGGACTACCTTGTCACAAAACGCGGCCAAGGGTATCGGATATGAAACTGAAAGCATTTTTGTGGGACCATATTTCTTCCCTTACGGCATCAGTGCTTGCTGCCGTTTTTGCATTTGAGTTTCTCTGCGCGCTTTGCAATGAGGTTTATGCCGGTGCATATCTCGCTGCCATCATTCTGCTCGCCGAAGCTGTGGCACTTACACTGGAATATCTGAAAAAGCGCGGATTTTACCGTTCCGTCACCCAAAGTCTTGACAAGCTCGACAAGAAGTATCTGCTTGCCGAGGTTTTGAAAGAACCTTCCTTTGAAGAAGGGAAGCTCCTTTATGAAGCACTGCGTGAATCAGAAAAGTCCATGAACGACGAAATTGCAAAATACCGGCAGAAATCACAGGAATACCGTGAATATATTGAAACGTGGGTGCATGAAATCAAGACGCCAATCTCTGCAAGCCGGCTGATTCTCGAAAATAATCCCGGTGAAATCTCATCCGGTCTTGAAGAAGAAATTGATAAAATCGGGGACTTTGTGGAACAGGCGCTTTTTTACAGCCGAAGCGAGAGTGTTGAAAAAGATTATCTGATCCGGGAAACAACCCTACACAAGTTGGTTGCCTCAGCATTAAAGAAACACGCCAGCTTGCTGATTGGTGCAAAGGCAGCTGTCCATGCCGACGGCCTCGACCGCACTGTTTTCACTGACATTAAGTGGACAGACTTTATCCTAGGGCAGTTGCTTGCAAACTCTGTCAAGTATCGAAACGGCCCGCTCCGGATTCGCTTTTTCGGTGAAGAACTCAAAAACGGCTGCGCACTTACTGTTTCTGATAATGGCATCGGCATTCCAGAACAGGACCTTCCACGTGTATTTGACAAGGGATTCACCGGAGAAAACGGCCGCCGCGGCGCAAAATCAACAGGACTTGGACTTTACCTCTGTAAAAAGCTCTGCAACAAAATGGGCCTTGGACTATCCATTTGTTCAAAGCCGGGCGCCGGAACCGCCATTACCATCATTTTCCCCAAAAGCAACATGACTGCCAGCCTTACAAAACTGTAAGGGAATTGTAAGTAAAATCAATGGCAGTGCTTTCTGCCGCGCGCTATACTTTTGGTATTGCAAAGCGAAGGGAGAATCTACGCCATGGAAAAAACATTGTCTGTTAGGCACCTTGAAAAATACTACGGGAACCGGGGAAATGTTACAAAAGCCATCAACGATATCAGCTTCGATGTCAGCAAGGGCGAATTCGTCGCCATTATGGGGGCTTCCGGCAGCGGAAAAACGACTCTGCTCAACTGCATCTCCACCATTGATTCCGCAACAGCCGGGCATATTATGATTGGCGGGAAAGACGTTACCGCGCTCAGGCAAAAAGAGCTGTCACGTTTCCGCAGGGAAAAACTCGGTTTTATTTTTCAGGATTTCAGTCTTCTTGACACATTAACCGCGTTTGAAAATATTGCTCTCGCTCTCACAATCTGTGGCGCACCTGCTAAGGAAATTGAAACGCGCGTTCATAGAGTTGCAAAGCAGCTTCTAATTGACGATATTCTCACAAAATATCCATACCAGCTCTCCGGAGGCCAAAAACAGCGCGTTGCGTCTGCCCGCGCAATCGTGACAAATCCGGCCCTTATCCTTGCGGATGAGCCGACCGGGTCCCTTGACTCCAAATCCTCGCGTATGCTGCTGGAAAGCCTCGAGTCTTTGAACCGGAACTTCTCCGCTACCATCCTGATGGTAACGCACGACGCCTTTACGGCAAGTTACTGTAGCCGTGTGCTGTTCCTTTCAGACGGTAAAATCTTCAATGAGATTAACCGTGGCAAGCAAAACCGCAAGGAACTCTTTACACAAATTATGGATGTCCTCTCCCTTCTTGGAGGTGACAATTCCGATGTTCTGTAAACTTGCCTTAAGGAACGTCCGGAAAAGCATAAAGGATTATCTTATCTATTTCCTGACGCTTACATTTGGCGTATGCCTTTTCTATCTTTTTAATTCTCTGGACTCCCAGACGGCCGTCATGGCCCTCAGTGAATCCAAAAAAATCACTATGCGGATGCTGGTTCAGGCAATCAACTATATTTCCGTTTTTGTCGCTGTCGTGCTCGGCTTTCTAATTATTTATGCAAACGGCTTTTTGATCCGGCGGCGCAAAAAAGAATTTGGGCTCTACATGACACTTGGCATGGACCGCAGCCGTGTCTCCCGCCTTCTAATGCTCGAAACGCTTTTTATCGGGCTTTCCGCACTGGCTGTCGGGCTTGTGGCAGGTATTTTCCTCTCTCAGGGATTTTCGATTATAACGGCCCATATTTTTGAGGTAAACCTTGCTTCCTTCCGGTTTGTCTTTTCAGCAAAAGCACTGGAAAAGACAATCCTATATTTTGGTGTAATTTTTTTCATCGTCATGCTGTTCAACGCTGTTTCCGTCGCCCGGCTAAAGCTGATTGACCTGCTTAACGGCGGAAAAAAGAATGAAAAGCTTCCTCTCCGGAATTTTGTTCTTTCTGTCATACTGTTTCTTTTTTCCATTATATGCCTTGTCTTTGCATACCGGCTTTTCATTCAAAACGGACTAGCAATCATGGACCGGAAATTTTCAGAATCTATTCTCCTCGGCTGCCTTGGCACGGTCTTGTTTTTCTTTTCCCTTTCAGGCATCTTGCTGCGTTCAGCGCAAAAAAGCAAAAAACTTTATTACCGCGGATTGAACATGTTTACGCTGCGCCAGTTCAACAGCAAAATCAATACCACTTATGTTTCCATTTCCGTAATCTGCCTCATGCTGCTTGTTACCATCGGCACGCTTTCCTGCGGCCTGGGTGTTGCACACACTTTGAACGACAACCTGAAAAAGCTGACACCTTATGATGCGTCCCTGGTACAGTCTTTTCCAGAAATGTCGAATTCCCCAGACATCACTGCCAAACTGAAAAAAGATGGTGTAGAGATCAGCGCGGCCGCTTCCGGCACGTCACAAATTATATTTCGTACTTCGGACGCCACGCTCGGCAAGATGCAGGTGAGCGAAAAGGAAGTCATGGAAGCATTCGGCATGCCTGCGGATTCTGCGAAGCATCTCTGCCAGACACCGCTGAATTCGATTTCTGAAAGCGAATATAATCAGGCGGCAAAGCTTCAGGGGAAACCGGAAATCTCCCTTGGCTCAGATAAATATGCCATTGTAAACATGAATAACCAGGAAACTTCCATCATGAATAATATTTTGAAGAAGGGAACGATCCTGAAAATCGGCGGGCAGTCTCTGAAGCCGTCCGGCTCCAGCGTGCTTTCCACCAGCCTTGTAGACTACCGCAACACGTCGCTCTCCGTAGCCCTTGTTGTACCGGATCGCATTGTAAAGCAGTTTAAGGAGGATTATTCCGTTCTCAACGTCAATTTCAAATCGGATGCCGCCCGCACTGCGCTTGAGTCAAAGTTAACTTCCGTTTACGGTTACCTTTCCGGGACAACGGATGCTGACAAACCAGACCGACCCTACGATGAATACAACACACGGCAGTCGATTATTGACCAGCAAAAGGGCTTAACCACATCGGTTGCCTACGTTGCAATCTACATTGGCATTGTGTTCCTGATTGCGGGAGCCGCAGTGCTTGCCATCCAGCAACTTTCCGAAACTGCTGACAACACAGAGCGGTATGGCCTGCTTCACAAGCTCGGCGCCGACGAAAAAATGATAAACCATGCCCTGTTTACACAAATCGGCCTGTATTTTCTGCTTCCGCTTTTTCTCGCTATTTTCCACTCCATTGCAGGAATTTATGGCGTTAACCAAACGATTAAACAGTCTGGGCGTGTAGATATCACGCATGATGTCCTGTTTACAATTTTTATTTTTCTTGTGATTTACGGTGCATATTTCCTTGCAACGTACTTTGGAAGCCGCAGAATGTTACGGCAGGATTCCGAAAAATAGAATAGGTTAAACGAAAAGGGGTAAGCTTTCCGCCGATTCCCGGCAGAAGCTTACCCCTTAAAACGTTTTATTTTCCATCCCAAATACCGTCCCCAAATGAACGCAGAAATTTACAAAGCTCTTGGGCCATTTCCTCCGATTCCGGGACGCGCGGATGCCCCTGCGTTGCAGTGCCGTTGCGCGAATACATAAAATGGACAATTTTAGGATCGCCAATTTGTCCGCAGACTTTACCGATCGAATTATCCCATCCCTTATCATGGATCAGAATCGTTGTCGCGGCAATAATCAGCGCCCGCGGGTAGGTATGGCGGATTGTACAGAGGAAAGCCCTATAGTGATTCCGCCAGTTCTCAGCCTCCGGGCCGTTCGGGTTGTCTTTCATAATGTCATAGGGATGATTGTCATTCTGGCCAATCGCCACAACAACGACCTGCGGTGTCACACGTGAAAAGTCCCACCGTTTGGAAGGGCCGAACTCCGGGACATATTCAATTTTATCCCAAATTTCCTCCATACCGAGGTAATCTGGTCCAAACCATCCTGTCCCATGAAGAAGTGCTATACCGCCCTGTGAAGTATCATACAGGCGCGCATTCATCGCCCGCGCAGTCATGGCAGCGTAAGAGTAATAGGAATTTGTCCATTGGCCGTGATGTGTCGGATCCAGATGGCCTACATAATCCATAGCCTCGGTCAGTTCACCGGCTGAAACGGAATCGCCGAATACTTCCATCACGCGGTTAGGTGCTTTTAGGGACGGTGGATCGATTATTGCATCCTTGCCGACAAGAAAACCGTAAAAGGCAAACTGGTGGCTACAGTCCATCCGCTTGAAGAAGAACAGCTCATGCTCTTTGTCTTCAAGGCTTTCCGCAAGCGTCACACAGACCGCCTTGTTATGTTCTGGAATGAGTGCTTTCCCCTGCACTCCATCAATGATGAAGCCAAGGTAATTGTCCCAGAACGCATTGCTGTTATCAATTACAGTGCGCAGGGAAGTCCCGGAAAATCGCATTTCAACTGATGTATATGCAAAGACAAAGACCGGCGCTGCGGGATTGTCAAAATCGATGCGGCCTGTATACCGGAGTTCGGGGGAAAATGCTGGAACTGGGCGCTCCCCGTCTCGGCAAAACCGGGAAAGATTCACAGGAATATCCCCTCTTCTTTCAAAGGCAATTCTTATTTAGTATAGTATAGCCTGCCTAATCTGGGGATGTCAAGGCTAAGCATTCTCTTGATCTGTCTACAGGATTCTGCTATGATAACATGTGGAATATACAGCATTCCGTATGGATTGGAGATTCACTATGATTCGTGAAATTAACTGGAATGAGCAGGGACTTATCCCCAAACTACTTTATTTTGAAAACTGCAACGATTTTACCGGAAGTGTAAATAATACGGGCATGCGGGAATACCGTTACCGGCTTTCTCCTGTGACAGAAAAAGATGCAGATGGAACAGAGCGGAAATATCTCCGTGCAGAAGCTTGGTATGGGCCTCTTTGCTATGAAAAAAGCAAGATGGAAGGTTCTTCGGATTTTCCCCTGGATGAAAGCGGACGGAAAAGTGCAATCACCTGGATTGCAGAAGAATACAAAAATATGCTGAGCACGCCGGGGGGATGAATAAATCCCCCAAAAAGCAACAGAGGCTCCAGCGCTGTATGCGCTGGAGCCTCTGTTGCTTTCCGGCTGTGACTTTCCATCACAGGCCGATTTTATTTACAGGGCCATCATAAAAATCTTTTTGACATCTTCCTTAGAAAGCGGCATAAAGCCGTGGTCAAGTCCACCATTTGCAGCTTTCTCCGACATGATGTCAAAATGTGCATCGTTGATGCCGAGGTCTTTTAAATGGCTTGGCATACCAATCGAAGTAAAGAACTGACGGGTTTTTGCAATCGATTCCTTTGCAATAACCATAGGTTCCTTGGAGGAATCAATACCCCATACATTCACGCCGTATTCCACAAATTTACCGATTGTTTTCTCGTTGAGGACATACTCCATCCAGTAAGGAGTCAAAAGAGCGAGGCCTGCACCGTGGGTGATATCATAAAATGCACTGAGTTCATGCTCCATGGGATGGACGCTCCATGCTGTACTTTCGCCATAGCTTATCAGGCCATTGATTGCCAGGCTGGATGCCCACATCAGATTGGCGCGGGCTTCATAATTGTCAGGATGTTCTATTGCGACCGGAGTGTACTTGATAATAGTCTTAAGAATTCCTTCCGCAATGCGTGCCTGAAGGAAAGCACCTTTTGTGTTGTTGAAATAGTTCTCAAAAGTATGGCTCATGATATCAGAAGACCCGGCTGCCGTCTGATATTTCGACACGCTGAATGTATACTGCGGATCCATGATTGCGAATACCGGCTTAGTGATGTCGCTTCCAGTGCCCCATTTCTCATGTTTTTCCTTATCAGATATCACTGCAAAGCCATCCATTTCAGAACCGGTAGCCGCAAGGGTGAGCACTGCAGCAATGGGGAGTGCTTTCTTTATCTTACTGGGGTCAAGGACAAGGTCCCAGGCATCGCCATCATAGCAGGTGCCTGCCGCAACCATTTTAGCGCAGTCTATGGTGCTGCCGCCGCCAGCCGCAAGGACAGCATTGATGCCTTCCTTTTTGCAAATTTCAGCGCCCTTTCTCACGGTCTGGATGCGCGGATTGGGTTCAACGCCAGCAAGCTCAAACACTGTTACATTCGCCTGCTTAAGCTGCTGCATAATCTGACCGTAAAGGCCTGTCCTCTTGATGCTGCCGCCGCCATAAACAAGAAGAACTTTCTTTGCAATGGAAGAGATTTTCTCTCCGAGCTTGCTAATCTGGCCTTTTCCAAAATACACATCGGTCGGAATATGGTAATTAAAATTGTCCATTATTTACGCCCCCTAATAATTTATTTATGGTATCATTTTAATTATATTGTAAAATAGATAATTTGATTTGTCAATAATATACCAAATACATTTTCCTGAAGCTTCAAAGCCTGTTAATGCGCATAAATTTGCCTGACTCAAGGTGCTTCGTCGCATGTTACAGTTGAGGAACCCACATGTAAACCGGACTTTCCCCCGACAAAACTTAGGGAAGCCCCCATCGTAGCTTGTGGTGCTGCGACAGGAGCTTCCCTTGTCTTTCTACAGCTAAAAAGCTTTCCCTCTCTGGAAATCAGGGATTAATATGCGCCTTCTGCGCCGCCGGCACCCCCCGGAGCAGCCGGAACAGCCGGTGCAGGTTCCTTCTTATCGGCGACAAGGGATTCTGTCGTAAGGACCATAGAAGCAACGGAAGCCGCATTCTGCAGTGCACTGCGGGTAACCTTAGTCGGGTCCACAATACCCATTGTAAGCATATCGCCATATTTATCACTCAGGAAATCATAGCCATATCCAACTTTGCCAGACTTCTGGATGTTGTTGATGACAATAGAGCCTTCCACGCCTGCGTTCTCGGCAATCTGGCGGATTGGCTCTTCGAGGGCACGCAGAACGATCTTCGCTCCGGTGCGCTCATCACCTTCACTGCTCTCCACAAGGCCTTTCACAGCCGGAATGGTGTTAATCAGGGCAACACCGCCGCCGGCAACAATGCCTTCCTCAACAGCAGCCTTCGTTGCAGCAAGGGCATCTTCCACACGCATCTTCTGCTCTTTCATTTCAGTCTCGGTTGCAGCGCCGACTTTAATAACTGCTACGCCGCCGGAGAGCTTTGCAAGGCGCTCCTGGAGCTTTTCCTTGTCGAAATCAGAAGTAGTTTTTTCAATCTGAGCGCGGATCTGGGCAACACGGTCTTTAATGGCTTTCTTGTCACCAAAGCCATCCACAATAATGGTGTTTTCCTTGTCAACCTTGACCTGACGGGCATGGCCGAGCTGATCCATTGTAACATCCTTGAGCTCAAGACCAAGGTCAGCGGAAATAACCTGGCCACCGGTCAGAATTGCAATATCCTGAAGCATCTCCTTGCGCCTGTCGCCAAAGCCGGGTGCCTTGACACCTACGCAGGTGAACGTGCCACGCAACTTATTGAGGATAATTGTGCTGAGGGCTTCTCCCTCGATATCATCTGCAATGATAACGAGTTTCTTGCCGGACTGGACAATCTTTTCCAGCAACGGAAGAATTTCCTGAACATTGGAGACTTTTTTATCGGTAATGAGAAGATAAGCATCATCAAGGACAGCTTCCATCTTCTCGGTATCGGTTACCATATAAGGCGAAACATAACCGCGGTCAAACATCATGCCTTCCACAACCTCGGAATAAGTCTCCGCTGTCTTGGACTCTTCAACAGTAATAACACCGTCGGCAGTAACCTTCTGCATTGCCTCGGCAATCAGTTTTCCAATCTTCTCATCGGAAGCAGAAATGGAAGCAACACGGGCAATATCGTCTGCTCCTGAAACCTTCTTGGAATTCTTCTTAAGGGCTTCAACGGCCTTATCAACTGCATCTTTAATGCCCCTCTTGACAGCCATCGGATTTGCACCGGCAGTAACGTTCTTCATGCCTTCGCGGATCAGTGCCTGAGCAAGCAGCGTTGCCGTTGTAGTGCCGTCGCCTGCAACATCGTTTGTCTTTGTTGCAACTTCCTTGACAAGCTGTGCACCCATGTTCTCGAACGGATCTTCCAGCTCAATTTCCTTTGCAATCGTAACGCCGTCGTTCGTAATAAGCGGAGCGCCGTACTTCTTGTCCAAAACCACGTTGCGTCCCTTTGGGCCAAGGGTAATCTTCACAGTATCTGCGAGCTGGTTAACGCCGCTCAGAAGAGCTTTCCGGGCGTCCTCACCATAAATAATCTGTTTAGCCATAATTTGATTCCTCCAAATTTAAAAATAATATTCAAAAAAATTACTGTACAATCGCGAGAATATCACTCTGGCGGACAATGGTATAATCAGCACCGTCAAGCTTTACTTCAGTGCCGGAGTATTTGCTGGTGATGATGCGGTCACCTTTCTTGACATACATCTTGACTTCTTTGCCGTCCACTACTCCGCCCGGGCCTACTTCAATAACATCAGCGATCTGAGGCTTTTCCTTCGCAGAACCGGCAAGGATAATGCCGCCTTTTGTCGTCTCTTCCGCTTTTTCCATCTTAATCAATACTCTGTCTAACAACGGTTTAATTGTCATAATATATCCTCCTTATAAATTTTGTTCTTGTTAGCACTCCTAGTTCCTGAGTGCTAAGACTATTTTATCTGCTTCCCTTCAAAAAATCAAGAGTTTTTTCATAAAATAAAAGAATTTCACAAATTTTTAACAAATAGAAAAGCACCTTATCTGGCACTTGTTCCTTTTTCGCCAAAATACATATAGTACTGGCAGCGGATCATGCCGTTGTAGAGTTTCCTGCGGCGGACTGCTCTGCGGCCAAAACAGCTTTCAAATGTCTCATCCGGGCTGATAACCGCATAGCTCCAGCCGTGGCGCGGTGCAAATGCACGCCCCATCGTGCGGTAAAGCTCCTCGGCAGAGCGCAAGTCTAAAAGGCGCTCACCATAGGGAGGGTTACAGATTACACACCCGTACTCCCCTTCTGCCTGAAAATCCGCAATATTGCGCTGCCCGGCAGTAATACGGTCTGCAACGCCTGCTTTCTGTGCATTGGCACGCGTCAGTTCTACGGCAGCCGGATCAATATCATAGGCATGTGCCTGAAAGGAAGCGCTCCTCCCTTCCAGAGAACGGGCGCGCTCCCGTTCCTGTGCCCAGACTTCTTTGGGAATACAATCCCAGTTTTCAGCAGTAAAGCGGCGGCCTGCACCCGGTGCAATATTCAGTGCTGCAAGTGCAGCTTCAATTGGAATGGTACCGGAGCCGCAGAATGGATCAATAAAATTGGCGTCGTGGCGCACACGGGAAAAATAGGCCATCGCCGCCGCAAGTGTTTCACGGATTGGCGCCTCGGCAGCGTTTGCACGGTACCCTCGCTTATGCAGCCCCGCACCGCTGGTATCAATCATCATGCTGACACTGTCTTTAAAAATCAGGAAATGGATTTGCCGCGGCGCACCCGTCTCTTCAAACCAGGAAAGCGAGTACTTCGCCTTAAGGCGTTCTACTACAGCTTTCTTAATGATGGACTGACAGTCTGGGACACTGGCAAGTTGAGAATCGAGGCAGGAGCCTTTAACAGG
>DHOL01000055.1:33651-34105 GCA_002410755.1 Ruminococcaceae bacterium UBA5391
AACGCATCACGCTTTCCAATCCACTGCTCCCAAGGCATCGCACGTACGCCCTGAAAAAGCTCTTCAAAGCTGCGTGCAGGGAAAACGCCCATCAGTACCTGCACGCGTTCCCCATAGCGGCTGCAAATGTTTGCGCGGGCAAGCGTTTCGGGTGAGCCATCAAAGACAACCCTGCCGTTCTGTGGGCGCACATTTTTCATTCCCATTCGCCTAAGTTCCTCTCCGAGAGGGCCTTCCAGGCCAAACAGGCAGGGACAGACAAGCTGAAAATCACTCATCATAAAAACAGACCGGCCTTTCAATTAAATTCCATAAAAATGGGGGCTGCGGTTTATGCAGCCCCCAGGCAGTTCACTCTGCAAGCCAAGGTTATTATTCCTTTTCCGGCTCCAATAAACCAAACCCGCCGTCTTTACGACGGTAAACAACATTAATTTCTTCTGTTTCTTCATTC
>DHOL01000055.1:34286-34544 GCA_002410755.1 Ruminococcaceae bacterium UBA5391
TAATTTCTTCTGTTTCTTCATTCCGAAACAAAAAGAACTGATGCTCCAGCAGGTACATCTGGAGGACCGCTTCCTCTACGTTCATCGGTTTTACAATGAAATGCTTGGTACGAACCGGCTTGAGTTCGTCTTCTTCTTCCGCATTTCCCCCACTTGCCTGACCGCCAAACAGAGCAGTAGCATCCACAGAGCGGATTTTCTTTCTCTGCTCCAGCCGTTCTTTATTCCTGCGGATCTGGCTAGCAAGAGAATCGATTG
>DHOL01000055.1:34751-35428 GCA_002410755.1 Ruminococcaceae bacterium UBA5391
ATTTCCTTGAGCGTTGATTCTGCACGGTATATCATTCCACGGGAACAGATTGTAATCTCGACGGTCTGACGGTTTTTCTCCAAGGTAACGACAACTTTTGCTTCTGCGTCTTCCTCGAAGATTCGGTCAAAACGGGCAAGTTTTTTCTTTGCCAGCTCTTTGAAATTATCCCTGAGGCTAACCTTTCTTCCGACAATGATAACTTTCATTTTGCCAGCTCCTTCCAGCGGGTTATTTTGTTCCCCGGATTCTTCTTTTTATCATACCACAAGATTGATTAAATTACTACGGCTTTATGGCGTGTGACATGGCAACCCATATTTACAGCAAGCGGAAGGCCGGCAATATGGGTTGGATACTGCTCAATATTGACGGCAAGGGCCGTTGTAGAGCCGCCAAAGCCCTGCGGCCCCACGTTAAGGTCATTGACCGCGCGGAGCATACGCTCTTCCAGTTCCGCATAGAACGGATCGGAGTTGCGCTGGGAAACCGGGCGGCAAAGTGCTTTCTTTGCAAGCAGTGCGCACAGTTCAAAATCTCCGCCGATTCCCACTCCAAGCACAACAGGCGGGCAGGGCCGTCCACCCGCAAGCTTAACAGTATCCGTAACAAACCCAATCAGGTCATCCACTGAAGCGGCAGGTGTAAACATTTTCAGCCGGCTCATGTTTTCGCTG
>DHOL01000055.1:35603-35945 GCA_002410755.1 Ruminococcaceae bacterium UBA5391
GCTCATGTTTTCGCTGCCAAATCCCTTTGGAGCAACTGTCAGCTTCAGGCGATCACCCGGTACAAGGCTCGTATGCAACACGGCAGGTGTGTTATCCCCTGTGTTGCCCCTGCGGATTGGATCTGCGGCAACAGAGCAGCGGAGCAGGCCATCCCGGTATCCGCGGCGAACCCCTTCATTGATTGCATCTTCAAACGAACCACCGGTAATATGAACTTCCTGGCCAACTTCTGCAAATATAACCGCCATACCGGTATCCTGGCAAACAGGAAGATTCATTTCCCTAGCAGCATCCATATTGTCGCCAAGGCTGTCCAAAATAGAGCGGCCAATCGGTGAAGT
>DHOL01000055.1:36121-36551 GCA_002410755.1 Ruminococcaceae bacterium UBA5391
TCCTTTTTTGCAGCCTCATGGATACAGTGTTCAAGGTCTTCCGGCAAAATACGGTTTGCCTCTCCGCAAAGGCGCGCGACCTCTTCTGTAATCTGTTTGACATTGATTTCTCTCATATTATTTTCCGCCTTTCCGGTTTAAGTTTTTAAGGCAGTTTTTTCCGCCCTTTTCCCATACTGCACCGCCCAGTCTGGCGCAGGCGAAAAAAAGTCTAGAGCATAAGGCATCCGCATCCAACGGTGACGCAGTACAGAAAGGATTCATAAAAAAAGCGGAGTGCAGGCACTCCGCAGAACTGGTACGCAGTCGGGAACATCTATTTTGACTGATTTGAGCCACGCCTTGAAAATCCTCCGCGCTTAGACTCCATGCAGCGCTTCAGGTCGGACATCTTTTCATCGCTCGTCTGCTTAAACTTTGCCATCATGTC
>DHOL01000055.1:36757-37090 GCA_002410755.1 Ruminococcaceae bacterium UBA5391
TCAAAGGACTCCGGCTCATTCCTTCTTGAAGGTTGCCACACAAAGTTTCCCGGCCTTCCCGGACGGGAAACTGGTGGCCGGCCCGTGCGCGGGTTTTCATTGACGCGCTTGATGGAAAGACTGATTCTTCCTTCCGGCGTGATGTTTAGGACCTTTACTTTTACGACTTCGCCTACCTTCACATAGTCACGAATTTCCTTGACGAAAGTCGGGGCAACCTCTGAAATATGGACCATGCCCGTTTTACCTCCGGGAAGTTCCACAAAAGCCCCAAAATTCGTGATGCCGGTTACTTTTCCCTCAACAATCGATCCAACCTCAAGCTGCATAAAT
>DHOL01000055.1:37257-37752 GCA_002410755.1 Ruminococcaceae bacterium UBA5391
GATTTCATTTTCCGGCTATATTTACATAAACGCGTTCGCCCGGCTTTGAATAGCCAAGCTCTTCGCGTGCTGTTTTTTCCATGTAGGCACTGTTTCCTTTTCCAACATCATCTTTCAGTTCTTCATTTTTGATTTCCTGAATCTGAATCTGCTGATTGACTGCAGAAAGCTGCTGTTTCTTAGCAGAGATAACAGACTGCTGCTGAATCAGCAGGACAAGAACATATATGGAAAAGACAAGGACTGCAAAGCGCAACAGAAAACTCTTTTTCCTTTTCCTTTTTTCCGTTTTGCCCTCAATAACCTTCATTTTTCTGCGCGCCTTCTTCCGACTAAACGGGTGCTTTTTCCACTTCCCGCCCTTATTACGATAATTATACACTACCAGAGGGCTATGTTTCAAGCTCTTTTTCCGATTTTGAAGCCGTTTTTGACCAGAACGAATGAATTTTTTTATCTGTTTGCCCAGTTTGGACGCCGCAGCATGGAGACGGG
>DHOL01000055.1:37884-46625 GCA_002410755.1 Ruminococcaceae bacterium UBA5391
GGACGCCGCAGCATGGAGACGGGCGCCTGCGGGGTCAAAAACTTTACGGTAAAGAAAGCCAAAAAGTTTCCGAAAAAGGAAAACTGTTACGCGGCCGATTGTTTCGTGCCAGGCAAACCAGCCAAGCACTTCGCCGGTAAACAGGTAAATCCGCAGTTCACCAAAGCAAACGCCAAGATCTATGAAAAATGTAAAATATGCAGCCAGGATCATATAAATGAAATCCTGGAAAAAAACGGCTCGTTTCCCCGACCGGAAAACGGCACGCCAGATACGGAGCACATCATAAACAGCGCTTAGAAGCACTCCTGTCACAAAGAAAGCCAAAAAGCCCACCGCAGGAGAAACGAGGCTGCTGTTCACACCGCCTCACTCCCCTACTTAAACAGTCTGGCAAACACTCCGTTCCCGGAAGAACGGTTTTCCGTGTAGGTAACTGAAACGATTTCACCGTCAAGGGTAAGTTCTCCGGTGTCCAGATTCAGTTTGCTGATATGGAGTTTGGAGCCATGGACAGTCATATCACCGAGATCCGTAGAAGCCACAACGGTTTCGTCATTGAAGCTGTCTACGTTGGAGACACCTGTAGCCGTCAGGGTTTTCCGATTTTCTATAATTAGGCTGTGCGGCATTTTAACATTTTTCTGCTCTGCCGGCTTCGGCTGTACTGTTGTCTGTTCCTTCATGGCAGTCCCTCCCGCATTTACCTTTTTATGTCTATGCGGGTACAGGGCGACATATTCGGCCGAAGCACAGATGCTGCGAATCCTACCACACCTTAAAAGTGGTTATTCCGCCTTGCCTTTCTCCGGCAGGATTTCATACATGGACGACGCATCCGACTTTGTTGCATACTCATCGGTGCTGACAACTCTCGCACGCATGGCATGGGTACCAAGCGAAACAGCAATAACGTCGCCCGGTTTCACTTCATAAGACGCACGTGCAGGTTTGTTGTTCACCATAACGCGGCCCGTATCGCAGGCTTCATTTGCAACAGTGCGCCGTTTCATCAGCCGTGATACTTTTAAGTACTTGTCAAGTCTCATAAGGATCCCCCCTCTCCCTTAAAAAAGTCCAGGGTTGCAGCAAAGCACAGCTTTGCTGCAACCCCTTCCCTCTGCTTCCGGGCAGTAACTCTTACTTCTTTTTTGCGGATGCTGCTGTGGCATCCTTAAATGCCTTTCCAGCCTTAAAAGCAGGGACGCGGGATGCAGGAATCGTAATCGGAGTATTGGTGCGGGGATCGCGTCCCTGACGTGCACTGCGGCTGTGAAGCTCAAAAGTTCCAAAGCCGACAATCTGCACTTTCTCATCTTTTGCTACAGTTTTTACAACCGTATCAAGCATAGCATTGACAGCTTTATCAGCATCTTTCTTGGAAATTCCGGCCTCGTCGGCAACAACAGAAATCAATTCGGTCTTATTCATACTTCTTAACCTCCGTCTTTTATTTATTCAACAGCGAATGCTGAGAATTCAAAACAGGATCGGGATTGGTTTCGTGCGCCGCTTGTTCAAAACTACGGATAAATTTCTCACAGCACACGGCCAGTGCTTCTTCAGATTCAACCCCAAGACTCTCTGCCACACCGGCTGACGCAAAGAGAAGCTTTCCAACTGCTTCCAGCTTTTCGCCCTTCCCGACTGATTCCGGCAGCTTCCGGATTCCTTCTGCTGCCTTCTGAACTTCCGCAAGCGGTTTCAGCCTGTCCGACTTTTTGTCAGCCGACCGACTGGCCTTGCGTCTCAGTTTCTGGGCACGCATCAAAGCCGGCAGTGCAGGAGAAACTCCGCGGAGCACTTCTGAAATTGTCGTCCGGCCCTTGGAACGGGCCTTAATTGCTTCCCAGTTTGTGAGGACATCACCAGTATCTTTTATGGACACATTGCCGAAAACATGCGGGTGACGCTCAATCAGCTTTTTGGAAATGCCATCCACCACATCGGAGAAATCAAACCTTCCGGCTTCCTCCTCCAGCTGTGCATGAAAAACCACCTGGAACAAAACATCGCCTAATTCTTCCTGGAGGAGTGCTTCATCGTCGTTGTCAATCGCCTCAACAGCTTCGTAAGCTTCTTCAATCATATTGTTGCGGATTGAATGATGCGTTTGAGTGCGATCCCATGGACACCCTTCCGGGGACCGAAGGATCTCCATAATCCGCAGCAGATCTTCCATTGTGTACTTTTCTTTCCGGTTGAATTGCAAAATCATGCAACCTCCGTCCCGATAAATTTGGGACACGTCATTATTTTACCTTATCCAATTATGTTTTTCAAGTATTTTCAGGATTTTTTGTCCTCTTGGCAGCATCACAACATCATGTTTATTAAGTGCGTGGAACCGAAGGATGCAAACAAAGTACAGGAAAATGGAAAGCAGGATGGCAAAACAGACTGCAACTTTCTGAGAAATGAATCCGGTTGCGAAGTGGAAAATGACCCACGAAAAGCCGATACTCACAGCAGAAGCAAGAAGCGGTTTGAAGAAAATTGCGAAGTAATTGACGTGAATCTTTGTAACACGCCAAAGCCAGTAAAGTGCCATCACAGTTGTAATCAGGTAGCAGAGCAGGGTACCGGTCCCTGCGCCAAGCACGTTGATGCTTGGAATGCCGACCAGGACATAGTTGGTAATCAGTTTCACTACAAGCCCTGCGGCAACCAGCTTAACAGGGATATCCACCCGGCCGACTGCCTGAAGCATACTGTCAATCGGGGTCTCCGTCGC
Organism: Ruminococcaceae bacterium UBA5391; assembly: GCA_002410755.1. Lineage (GTDB taxonomy): Bacteria > Bacillota > Clostridia > Oscillospirales > Acutalibacteraceae > Thermocaproicibacter. The sequence goes on from DHOL01000055.1 coordinate 40,619, forward strand.
GGCAAAAGCCGAGGCAAGTCCAAGGATGATAAGGATTCTTCCGATAATAGCCGGGCCCTGGTCAGCGCTCGGGTAGATCAGCGCTGCAATGGGCATTGCAAAAACCGAAAGCCCGATTCCACTTGGAATAGTAATCAGCGAGACTGTGCGGAGTACGGTTTCCATGCTGCGGCGCAGCCGTTTCGAGTCTCCGCTCGTCCACGCTTCCGTCACATTGGGCAGTGCACTCACGCCGAAAGCCTGTGTAAAGGCAGGCACCAGCAGAAAAAGGTTCGATGCATTGACAAAGCATCCGTAAAGGAATGCAGCCAGATTGGTAGAGTTCAGGAATTCCTTTGGGATAATTCCTTTGTACATATTGATTAGAGAAGATGAGTCCGCAGAAAGCAGGTCATTGATGCGCCCCTGCAGGAGGGTACTGTCCACAAGGGAAGAAAGATTGATAACCAAGGAACCGATTGCTACTGGAATTGCCGTGCGGACCAGGGTCGAAGTTGTCTTCCGCATGGTAAGCGGGCGCGGGGACTGCAGCAGCATTTCATGTGTGATGCCGTCACCGTTTTTCTTATGGTAGAAAAGCAGGAAAAGGAAGCCAAACAGGCCGCCAAGCGTCACACCGAAAATCGCTCCGGCAGCCGCGTAGGGCAGCGTGGCAATTTTCGCATATTTTACGTCTTTTACCCTGATACCGTAAACGGTTCCGCTCTGGGCAAATTCTTCCAGGCCAGATTTGACAATCACATAGGCTGCCGTCAGGCCGAAAACCAATTTGCAGAATGACTCGATAACCTCGCTGATTGCCGTCGGCGTCATATTGCGCAGGCCCTCATAGTACCCGCGGTAAATGGACATCATGCTGGCAAAGAAAGCCGCCGGCGCAATGGCGTAAATAGCAGGCAAAGCATTTTGGGCATTCCCGCGCATGGCAAACTGGGTATACGGGCGGGCCAGAATGAGCATCAGCGAAAACGACAAAATACCCAGTAAGAGGAAAATCCGAATGGATGCACGGTGAATCTGTCGGATGTTACGATAATTCCCACGGCAGTAGCTCTCTGAAACAAGTCGGGAAATTGCAATCGGGAACCCAGCCGTTGCCACACTGAACATGGGAGCGTAAAGCGCATAGGCCGTACCGAAATAACCATTGCCGAGGGAAGTAATAATCCATGAAAGCGGTATTTTATAAACTGCTCCGAGTATTTTTTCAATTGCAATCGCAACGACGAGGATTAGGGCACCGTGCAGGAAACTCTGGCGCTGCATCTTGCCCTCTTTTTTCCGTTCCATCGCAACACTTCCGTTCTTTCCTGTAAGTTTATGCCACATGTTAAGTGCTTTATGTTCTAGCCGAAAAAACAATCTGACCGAAAAGCTGCCAAAAGAAAAGAGGAGGCACAACCCTCCCCCTTCCCTCCAAACTTATTTTCTAGGGCAATGTCATTTTTCAGGTGTTTTCTCGTCCGGTTTCTCCGCGCCAGGCGCTGGTTCTTCTTTTTGCCCGGCCTCTTCAGGCGCTGCATTCTCCGACTTGTCTTCAAACAGCCTGTGGCCGCACTTGCTGCAGAAAATAGCATCCTGAGAATTCTCTTCTCCGCAGTATCCACAGACGACTTTCGCATGGGCGGCGACAAGCTGCATGTTTATTGCTTCAAGTTGCTCCATCAGTTCATCAATTTCCGCCGAGGAAGAAACAATTTTCTCGGCAGGATCGGAACCGGTTTTATGGGCATCATACACTGAGCGGCCAAGTGACTGGAACTTTCTGTTAATTTCACCGTTGAGGTCCGCAGCACTGATGCGGAGTTTTGAAAGGTCCACCAGTTTCGAGGCCTTTTTCCCGACGGCATTTGCTGCGGATTTGGCATTGACAATCATATCGTCGAACATACTCATAACAGCACACTCCCTTTTGTCTTTCTTTTTCAATTATTATGTTACGAAGCACCCTTAAAAATGTCAAAAGCACAACCACTTATAATTAGAAATTATACCATGGGGCATGGAAAATATCAACTCATATCCATACCTCCGCCAATGAATTCACGAATTATGGAGTCTCTCGGGACAAGCGCCGGATCAATCGGCGCAAAAAGCGAAACCGCATCCGCAAGTTTTCTAGACAGCGCATAGTTCGGGCTGTCTTTGGGAACCTCTGAAAGCAGCTCCAGGGCTTTTCCGCGCAGGACGCAGAGCTCATATTCGTGAAAAGAATTGATTGTCATATCGGCGTCTTTCCGGAATGGCTTAATAAACCTGCATTCTCCGCGGAGAACATTGGGCCACATGGAAAGTGTATTGTCCGGTCCCGTTTTGCGGGAATTGTAATCGCGCACAATCCGGCGTAGAAGGCGGACATCATGCGCTCTGAGGAGCAGTTTGCCGCTGCCGCCAACAATCCCCTGCTTAACACTGATATAAATGCGGTGCAGGTGAAGCTCCGGAAGGGTACGGATTAGCTCCGGGTTCAGGGCATGGATTCCTTCCACTACAGCTACATCCCGCTCACCAAGGATAACTTGTCTGCGGTGCGGGTAACGGACATGCTGCTCAAAGTCGAAAACAGGCATTTCACAGCGGTTTTTTCCTACAAGCTCACCAAGGCACCGGCGGACTTCCTCCACATCCAGAGCCTCAAGACATTCGTAGTCGTGGCTGCCGTCCGGCAGGACTGGAGCAAGATTTTCACCCCGGTAGAAATCATCGAGGGAAATGCTGACACTTCCAACGCCTTCCTGTCTGAGCGCCCGTTTCAGCAGATGTGCCGTTGTTGTCTTTCCGCTGCTGGAGGGGCCGGCAATCATGACAAGCCTGCTTATTGGCTTTTCACCTGCAATACGCCTTGCGATTGATTCAATATTTTCTCTATAGCTTTTTTCCGAACGCTCCACAAACCCGGCAGGGTCTTTGCGGACAGCTTCATTGATTCCCTCCAGGCAGTTGCAGTAGCAGATGTATTCACCTGTGCCGTCCAATTGATTCATAAAATTCCTTCACCCTGTCTTTCCGATTCATCATTTCCTCATGCCGTCCAATATATTCATATGGATACTTAAAGTTGAAAATCCGTTCAATTCGGTTCGAATAGGGGTCCCTGAGCTTGGTTACTGCGCCTGCCCCGCACGCCAGGATGGACTGGCACTCCTCCATGATAAAAACATTATAAAGGCTTTCAAAGCCGGGTTTTGCCCATCCGGTATTTTCCAGATTTCCAACCATCCGGCTTTGCCGGTAAAGGTAATAGGGCCGGTATCCGCTCTGCGGCAGCATCCCGTCCGCAAGCGAAACCATCCTGCCTGCCGCATCAGCCCGCAGGCCTTCAGCACCTTCCTGGTTCAGGCGTGCGGCACGCTTGAGCGCAAGGGTATGGACTGTAATGCTTTCCGGTGAAAGGGAAATTACTTTTTTCAGGGTCTGATGAAAGCTTTCCGGCGTATCCTTCGGCAGCCCTGCAATCAGATCCATGTTAATATTATTAAAACCGTGACAGCGCGCAAGTTCAAAGGCAGAAAGTGTCTGAGCCGCCGTGTGTTTCCGCCCGATTTCCCGGAGTACCTCGTCGTTTAATGTCTGCGGGTTAATGCTGATGCGTGTGACACCGCCGACGCGCATTGCAGCGAGTTTCTCAATCGTCACGGTATCGGGGCGCCCGGCTTCCACCGTGAATTCGCGGCAGTCAGACAAATCGAAATTTCCCCGGATTGCAGCAATCACTTCCGCAAGCTGATCCGCGCTGAGGACAGTAGGCGTCCCCCCTCCAATGTAGACAGACTGGAGGCAAAGCTTCAGGCTCTGTGCAATCTCCGCCGTGCGGCGCAGCTCACCGCAGAGGAGTTCCACATACTTTGGAATCAGGTGCGCCGCCTTTTCAACAGAAGTAGAAACAAAAGAGCAGTAGGCACAGCGCGTCGGGCAAAACGGAATGGCTACATAAAGGCTGTACGATTCCGGCTTTGAAAGGGACAGCAATGTTTTCTGATTGTCCCAGGTAAGACGGGCAAGCCTTGTCTTTTCCGGCGAAACGAGCAGCTTTTCCTGAAAATAAGCCGGTACAGCCTCGTCCCCCATTTGGGACGCAAGACGGCCATAAAGCTTGATGGGACGCACACCGGTCAAAATGCCCCATGCCGGCCTGATACCGCACACTTCGGAAAGCATATTCCAAAGTACGACGGCCATCCGGCGTCCAAGCTCCATATCATCGGTGTCCGCAGCCAAAAGCTCAGAATGGTTCCGCTCCGTTTTGCCGGCTTTTAGCCGAACATCCAACCGGATACCTTCCGGCAGGCGCTTAACACCTGTATAGACAAAGGGGTCGCCTTCCTGTATTTCTGTCACTGTTTTAATTTTTTCGCGCGGGTAAAACAGACGGCAGAGGTTTTCCATCTCATAGGCCAAAGAATGGCCGTCAATTACAAGCGTCATCTCAGCGGCTCTCCAGGAAAACATTGTTTTGCCGCTCAAAATCGAGCGTCGTCGGGGAACCATGCCCTGGGAACACACGGTAATCCCCTTTCAGTGCAGCCAGCCTCCGCAGGGAATCAAACAGCTGTGCATTGCTGCCCGTTGGGCAGTCGGTGCGGCCGCAGCTCAGCTTCATGAGGGTATCGCCGGAAAAAATTGCGTCTTCCACAAGGAAGCAGCACCCTCCCGCTGTATGGCCGGGCGTACTCATTACACGGACGGTAAGGCTCCCCACTTCCACGGTGTCCCCGTTGTTCAGCGGCACATCCACCCGGAACGGCGGGACCGCGGAACCCGTGAACGGCTCAGCGAGGTTCAGCCTGCCGTCCCCCACAAGGAGCAGATCATTTACGGAAAGATATACCTTTGCCCCGGTTTCCCGGCAAAGTCGGCTGACACCTGAAATATGGTCAAAATGGCCGTGTGTCAGCAGGATAACATCCACGTGGCCGTTTTTCTGCACAAGGCTGGAAAGCTCTTCGCTTTCAAAGCCCGGGTCAATTACAGCTGCGGCACCTGTCGCTTCATCTTCAAGCAGATAGCAGTTTGTCGGCAGTGGCCCGCCGGGAATTCTCGTGATTTTCAAAAGGGAATGCCTCCTTAGCCTTTTCTGGCAGTTTGGGTTTAAGTGCGCCGGATTGAAACTACACCGTCTATTTTGGAAAGGCGCGCCATGATATTTTTCAGCTGTTCAATATTGCTGATGGAAATGGTTGCGGAAATGAAAGCGCCCCCGTTTTTCATCTCCCGTGAATTCAGGGAATGGATAAAAAGGTGCATGTTAAAGAGCTGCTGCGTAATATCCGCAAGCAGGCCGGGGCGATCCCCTGCAACGATTTCAAGCGTTGTCTTAAACTCCTCATGCACTTCGCCCACCCACCGAACTTTCACCCATCGCTCCGGCTCCGCTGCTTCACTGATGACGGCAGGCACGTTGGAGCAACCGCGTTTGTGAATGGAAACCCCAAACCCGCGTGTAATAAAGCCAATGATATCGTCGCCGGGCAGCGGATTGCAGCAGTGAGCAAATTTAACAAGGCAGTTGTCCATTCCGTCTACAATAATGCCAACGGGATTTTTGGCTGGGGAAGAGTGCTTTTCCTGTACAGACGGTGTAAGAGCTACGGTATGCTCCTTCTGCCATGCATCCTTGATTTTCGGCATGATTTTCCAGAGGGAAATCCCACCATAGCCGATTGCGGCATAAAAGTCGTCTGGCGAATTAAAGCTGTTGCGCGGGCCGATTTTCTTCAGGATGGAATTCAAGTTTTCTTCTGTAACGGAAATATTATCCCGGCGAAGCTCACGTTCCATTTCCGCTCTGCCTTCGACAATGTTGTCGCCGCGCTTCTCACGCTTAAACCATGTGCGGATTTTGTTCCTGGCTTCGCCTGTCTTGACGATTTTAAGCCAGTCGCGGCTGGGGCCGCGCGCCTCCTTCGAGGTGAGGATCTCGACGATCTCGCCGGTGCGGACCTGATAATCCAGCGGGACGATGCGCTTGTCGACCTTGGCGCCCGTCATGCGGTTGCCCACGGCGCTG
>DHOL01000055.1:46772-47429 GCA_002410755.1 Ruminococcaceae bacterium UBA5391
GTGAATTGCATAGGCAAAGTCAATGACGGTAGAGCCCATCGGCAGGTTAATCACGTCGCCGCGCGGTGTAAAGACGTAGACTTCCTCCGGCACAAGGTCCGATTTAATCATCCGGACAAGGTCGGTCACATCTTCGCTGTCTTTTTCATTGTCCAGCATCTGCCGGATCCAGGAAAGACGCTTTTCAAAGGAATCCTCTTTCCCGTCTGTAATGCCGAGCTTATATTTCCAGTGTGCGGCAATTCCATATTCGGCGGTATGGTGCATCTCCCAAGTGCGGATCTGCACTTCAAACGGGATGCCTTCCTTACCAATAACCGTAGTGTGAAGGGACTGGTACATATTGGGCTTTGGCGTAGAAATATAGTCTTTAAAACGGTTCGGCAGCGGGCGGTACATATCGTGGATAATGCCGAGAACGTTGTAGCAGTCGTTAACTGTATCTACAATGACACGAACAGCATAAATGTCATAGATTTCATCCATCGAGCGGCCCTGTACAAACATTTTACGGTAAATTCCGTTGATGCTCTTAACGCGGCCTTCCAGGTAAACGTTAGGGATTGTCAGGGAAACGCGGTCACGGATACGCTTCTGCGTAAGCTCAACAAAGCGTTTCCGCTCACTGGCACGCAACTCCAGCCCATTTTCAATTTC
>DHOL01000060.1 GCA_002410755.1 Ruminococcaceae bacterium UBA5391
GTGTAAAGAATTGTCCCGCCGCGGTGGATAATGTCGGAAACGGAACGAAGGTTCATCTCAACAACTTCGCCGCTCAGAAGCCCATTGTAGCCGTGCTGAACGCCGAGGACGCGCATCCCATAAGAAATACCGGCCCTTACAACAGCGCGGATGGCTGCATTCATACCCGGTGCGTCGCCACCGCTTGTAAGAACAGCTATGGATTTTGCCATTTATTTTCCCTCCAGTTAAAATCGGAATCCATGGTAGCACCACAATCAAAGCAGAACTCTATCCATGGATATTATCCTCATATTCACTTCTATTATAATCGAAACAGTAAAACTGTTACAAGTGCTAAATATGGAAAAAATGACCGCAAATATAGATTATTGTTGTATGCTGTCAACAACTGCAACATTTTTGTCTCCCAGGATCCGCCTTAGTTCCCGAATCAGCACATCATTCAGGCTGACGCGCATAGACGCCGGTGCAGCCATCAATTTTTTCACATCGGTAAAATAAATGTAAAGCGGTGTTGCCCCGTCAAAGACCGCAATATCTTTCATTGCTTTCAGATAAAGCGGATCACTCTGATTTTTCACTTTCAGGTACAGTCCAGGCCGGCTGGAGCGGTGGACTTCCAGCTTTCCGTCAGGTGAAGGCGCATTTTCCAGTTGCTGACAGATAAGCTCGGCGTCATTTTCGTCGCGCAGGCTGATGCGTGCTTTGGCCTTGATAATTTTACCCTCCGTAACTAATTCCGAAAACTCTGTAAGGGTTTTCGGAAAGACGAGCATCTGAATTGAGCCGAAAAGGTCTTCCAGTGTGACAAAAGCCATGGTGCTGTTGCTTTTTGTGACTTTCAGCCGGACTTTTGTAATAATTCCTAAGACAGTTACGGTGCTGCCGTCGCGCAGATTTCCGTTTTCCTCTTTTGCTTCTTCGAGGATATCCCCAATCCGGACTGCATCCAGCTTTTTGTAAAGGCCCACATAGGCCGCCATGGGATGGCCGGAAAGGTACATGCCGGTGACCTCTTTTTCCATGCTGAGCTTATCGGAATTTGAGAGGTCGGACATTGGTGCAATTTTGAACTCCTCGTGGTCGGGCTGAATTGCAGTGTCGAAAAAACCAATTTGCCCTTCTAAGTTTTGCTTTTTGTCTTCTGCCAGGTAATTTAGGACAGACTCTGCACTGTTGAGCATTTGCCGGCGGTTCGGCCCGAGGTCATCCAGGGCCCCGGCTTTAACAAGGCTTTCCAGTGAACGACGGTTCAGCCCGTTATACATGCGACGGCAGAAATCAAAAAAAGTAGCAAAAGTGCCATTTTCTTTCCGCTCTTTTACCAGTGACTCAAGGAAACCTTTTCCCAGATTCCGGATAGCCAGCAGGCCGAATCGGATATTCTTGCCGGATACGGTAAAGCCCGCTCCGCTTTCATTCACATGGGGCGGAAGGACGCGGATGCCAAGCCGCAGGCATTCAGCAATATAGACTGAAAGCTTGTTTGTGTTGTCCAGAACGCTGGTAAGCAGCGCAGCCATATATTCGCGCGGGTAGTTGCACTTAAGCCATGCAGTCTGGTAACTTACTACGGCATAGGCGGCAGCATGGGATTTGTTGAAGGCGTAGGAGGCAAAATTTGCCATTTCACTGTAAATTGCCTCTGCAGTCTGCTCGTTGATACCGCGCCGGATACAGCCGTCTACAATGACTGTTCCGTCTTTGTCTGTCAGACCATGGATAAAAATATCTTTTTCACGCGCCATGACGTCCTTCTTTTTTTTTGCCATTGCGCGGCGGACGATATCGGCACGCCCAAGCGAATACCCTGCAAGCGTACGGAAAATCTGCATGACCTGCTCTTGGTAGACGATGCATCCGTTTGTGACGCTGAGGATGCCTTTCAGAAGCGGTGTACGGTAGGTCACTTTAGATGGGTTCCGACGGTTTTCAATATAGCGGGGAATGGATTCCATCGGGCCGGGGCGGTAAAGTGAAATTACGGCAATCAGGTCTTCAATGCTCTCCGGCCGAAGCTGCATGATAACACTTCGCATCCCACTGGATTCAAATTGAAACACGCCGTCTGTTGCACCGGATGTCAGCATATCGAAAACCTTTTTATCGTCCATGGGGATATTTTCAATGCGGAAATCCGGCTTTTGCTTGCAGACCATGTCCTGTGCACTGCGAATAACCGAAAGGTTCCTCAGGCCGAGAAAGTCCATTTTCAACAGTCCAAGCTCTTCAAGTGTCGTCATGGTATACTGCGTAACGACGGAGTCGCCGTTTTTTGCCAGCGGTACGTATTCTGCGACAGGCTTGTCCGTGATAACAACCCCTGCCGCATGGGTGGAAGCATTGCGCGGCATGCCTTCAAGCCGCCTTGCCATATCGATCAGCCGGTGGACCTGCGGGTCGGAGTCATAGCGGCTTTTCAGTTCTCTGGAAGCCTCCAGGGCTTTATCTAATGTAATGTCATGCTCATTCGGCACCAGCTTTGCAATCGCATCTACGGCAGCGTAGGGCATTGCCATTGCACGGCCGACGTCCCGGATGGAACCGCGTGCTGCCATTGTGCCAAATGTGACAATCTGTGCGACATGGTCGGCCCCGTACTTTTCCACCACATAGTCAATCATTTCTGGCCGGCGGTCATCGGCAAAGTCAATATCGAAATCCGGCATACTGACGCGCTCAGGATTCAGAAAGCGCTCAAACAGAAGATTGTAGCGGATTGGGTCAATGCCGGTGATGCCGATGCAATAGGCGGCAAGACTGCCTGCCCCTGAGCCTCGGCCAGGCCCAACGGGGATCCCAACCTCTTTCGCATGGCGAACAAAATCATGGACAATCAGGTAGTAGTTGACATATCCCATTTTTTCAATGGTAGCAAGCTCATATTCAAGCCGTTCCCGAATGGCTGCCGGGGGATTTTCGCCGTACTTTTCCCGCAGGCCTGCATAGCATTTCTTACGGAAATAGGCAACGTTGTTTTCCCCATTTGGGGTATCAAAGCGGGGCAGCTTTGTTTTGCCAAACTCAAAAGTGACGTTGCAGCGTTCGGCAATCTTTACCGTATTATCTGCCGCTTCCGGAATTTCCGGAAACAGCGCGCGCATTTCCTCTTCACTCTTGTAATAGAACTGGTCGCTTCCAAAGCCCATTGCGTTCTTGTCTTCAATGGTGTGATTTGTCTGAATGCAAAGCAGGATACGGTGCATTTCGCTGTCTTCCCGGCGGATATAGTGGCAGTCGTTGGTAACGACAAGCGGGATACCCGTTTCCCGGGAAATCCGAACGATGGAAGGGTTAATCCTTTTCTGCTCCGGAAGCCCGTGATCCTGAAGCTCCAGATAATAATTTCCGCGGCCAAAGATAGAGTCATAATGCAGGGCAGCAGCCTTTGCGCCGTCGTAGTCTCCGGCAGTCAGGTCGCGTGCCACTTCACCTGCAAGACATGCAGAAAGCGCAATCAGTCCTTCATGGTACTGTCCCAGCAGTTCAAAATCCACACGAGGCTTTGAGTAGAAGCCTTCTGTCCATGACTTTGAAACCATGGCAATCAGGTTCTGGTAGCCGGTGTTGTTTTCACAGAGAAGAACGAGGTGGCGGTTTTCAGAGTCCAGTTCATGCACGCGTCCGAAGCGTGTCCGAGGTGCGACGTACACTTCACAGCCGATAATCGGTTTAATGCCGTGGGCTTTTGCAGCTTTGTAGAAATCTACAGCCCCGTACATCACACCATGGTCGGTGATGGCTACGGCTTTGTCGCCGCGTGCTGCCGCTGTGTCAACGAGCTGCTGGATTCGGCAGGCACCATCCAGCAGGCTGTATTCACTGTGAACATGAAGATGGACAAACATACCCGTGCACGACCTTAATAACGAAATTATTTTTCTACCTTTAATTTTTCGGCATATTCCAGGATACGCTGTAGCCTGTGATGGACGCCTGAGCGGCTGAGCGGCGGAGAAAGGTGCTGGCCGAGGTCGCGCAGGGACATCTCTGGATAGCGCAGGCGCAGTGCGGCAAGAGGCTTTAAGTCTTTCGGCATTGCAGAAAGCTTGCCGCAACGCCTGATTTTTTTAATGGCGATTGATTCCTGCGCCGCTGCGGAAGCAGTCTTTTCAATATTTGCAGCTTCAAAATTCGTTTTGCGGTTTACTTCGTTGCGCAGATTTTTCAGCATCCGGACCTGCATAAGAGCCATTGCTGCTTCTGGCGCACCAATATAAGTAAGAAAGTCCGAAACATGTTCGCTGCCTTTCAGATAAACCACAAAAGCGCCTTTCCGGCGCGACACATGCGGCTCAAGGTCAAGTACCAGAATATCGCGGATTAGGGAAGAAAGGTCATTCGCAAGATTCATATATGGGACAGTGAACTCAAGCCGGTAACCGCTTTCCGGTGCGGTTACAGTGCCGCAGGTAAGAAATGCACCCCGCAGGAATGCTGCATGGCAGCATTCATTTTCCAAATTGGCAAGGTTAATATGCAGGCTGATTTCCTTTCCCGTGTGCCCCAGCGCATGAACAACTTTTTCGGCCTGCCCTGAGCCTACAGAAGAAACGGTATAGGAAAAAATGCCGCCCCGTCTGCGGAGCTGTACGGAAGCGACATCCATAATAGCCCCGGTCGCTTCGGCAGAAAGTTCCGCAGCACGCCGCGCGGCACCCTGGCTTTCGGTCGTGAGGGAAATACCGGCGGGGGAGAAGCTGCGCCCAAAAAGGAGCATCCCATAACATTCCGCCTTCCGGCAGCAGAAACGGTCTGTAACTTTGCAAAGTTCAGTTTTGGTATCGGATGCAAAAGACATGCTAAGCGCCCCCCCTGCTACTCCTTCCGGATATCCCGGTGATTGACACTTACACTCAGGTTCTGAGACAGAAGGTGTTTATAAAGCACCTGAGTGAGCGTGACAGAGCGGTGATGCCCACCGGTGCAGCCAATCGCAATAACTAGCTGGCTTTTGCCCTCATTGCAGTAAAGCGGAATCATATAGTCAACCAGGGAAAAAAGGCGGTCTGTAAATCCTTTCGTTTCGCTGGACTTCAGGACATAGTCCTGGACGGGCTTGTCAAGGCCGGTAAGATGCTTAAGCGAGTCCACATAAAACGGGTTTGGCAGGCACCGCACATCAAAAACAAGGTCGGCTTCCGCGGGGATGCCAAACTTGAATCCAAACGAAATGCACTGAATCCTCATGGCGTCCGAGGCATTGCCGAGGAACAGGCTGGAAATCCGTTCCTTGAGCTGGGCGGTCGACAGATTGGAAGTATCAATCACATAATCTGCACGTTCCCTGATTGGGCGCAGCATCATACGTTCAAGCTTCACGGCTTTTTCCAGGGAGCCAAGGCAACTGTCGGTGAGCGGATGCTTACGGCGCGTTTCCTGAAAACGGTTGATTAAAATATAATTGTTTGCGTCAAGGAAAAGAATTTTGAATTTTTTGTACTCTGCCTTCATGCGGTCGAGCGTTTTCAGGAACAGCGGAAACATATCCCCGCCGCGAATATCCGTCACAATGGCCACATGGGAAAGGGTTCCCTGTGCCTGCTGTGACATATCGTAAAATGTGCTGATTAGTTTTGGCGGAATATTATCCGCACAGAAAAAGCCGATATCTTCCAGTGCATTGATAGCCCTTGTTTTCCCAGCACCGGAAAGACCGGTTACAATGACAAAATTCATTGGATTTTTCCTTGTCAGCCTGCCTTCCTCACTTCACACTCCAGTGTAACGCCGGTTTCCCGCAGAACAGTTTCCTGAATTACAGCAATCAGCTTTTCCACATCCGCGCAGGTTGCCCCGCCGAGGTTCACGATAAATCCGGCGTGCTTTTCGCTGACTGCAGCGCCGCCGACGCGCCTGCCTTTCAGGCCGCACTGTTCGATGAGCATCCCTGCGTAATGCCCTTTTGGCCGTTTGAACACGCTGCCTGCACTTGGCAGGTCCAGTGGCTGTTTTGCCTTGCGACGTGTATAAATCTCATCCATTTGGGCTGCAATTTCTGCCTGAACCCCATGCTTCAACTCTACGCGGACGGCAGTGATGATGAACCCGCCTGAAGAGTATGCGCTGTGCCGGTAGCCAAAATCAAGCCCGCTGCCGCTCAGAGTCCCTTCTTTCCCATCTTTTGTAATATGGGAGCAGAAAGAGATAATTTCCGAAACACAGTGCCCATAGGCGCCGGCATTCATAAATACGGCACCTCCCATGGAGCCGGGAATCCCCCAGGCAAATTCAGCCCCGGTCAGGGACTGGCTTTTTGCAAAATCGCACAGGGAAGCAATCGACGCGGCTGTGCCGCAGAGGATGGAAGTCTCTGAAACCAGCGAAATTTTCCGGAAAACGCTGCCAAGCGTAACGACAGCGCCGTGGATTCCTGCGTCGGAAACCAGAAGGTTGGAACCGTTGCCGAGCGGGAGAATGGGGATTCCGGTTTCGGCGGCTTTCTGGCAGATACCTTTTAGGGCAGGCAAATCCGGTGCGGTTAAAAAAAGTTCCGCCGGGCCGCCGATGCGGAAAGTTGTATGTCGGCTCATTGGTTCGTCCCGGCGGACTTCACAGCCAAGCAAACGTGCGGTTTCGCTTAGGATTTCTATTCCATTCATGGGGAGATTTCCTCCTTTTCTAGCTATGGGGATGCTATGGTGCATTGTTTCGGCGAGTAAGAAAAGCAGTCGGAAATGTGCTTTCCGGCATTCCGGGGAATACGGTCGGTTTATGTCTCTCACAAACAGAGAGGAAAGCGCTGCCCTGATTTAGAAGTTCAGTTTGACTTCATGCTCTTCCACCGGTGCAGAAGGAGAGTCCATGCCAAGATTTTTCAGCAGTTCCTGAGCTGCATTATAGCCCATCTTTTTCTGGCGGTTATTCATGGCAGCAACTTCAATTATTACGGCAAGGTTTCTTCCGGGCTTTACAGGGATTGTCAGCATGGGAACCTTAATACCGAGAATTTCTGTGTATTCATTATCAATTCCCATGCGGTCGTATGTCTTCTGGTTGTCCCAAAGCTCCAGGTCAATGACAAGGTCGATCTTTTCAGTCATTTTGACTGCGCCCATGCCGAAGATACGGCGTGCATTGATGATTCCTATGCCGCGCAGCTCGATGAAATGCCTGATGTTTTCCGGTGCTTCCCCAACAAGGCTGATTGCCGAGACACGGCGGATGACAACAGCGTCATCTGCAATCAGGCGATGTCCGCGCTTAATAAGCTCAATGGCGGTTTCGCTTTTGCCTACGCCGCTGTCACCTACAAGGAGAATGCCTTCGCCGTAGACTTCGACCAGCACACCGTGCCGTGTGATGCGCGGGGCAAGCTCTACGTTCATAAAGGAGACCAGACGCGCAACAAGGCTCGAAGTCGTTTCTGAGGTTGAGAGCAGCGGCACACCATTTTCCTTTGTCGCCTGTAGCAGCTCAGGCAGGGGCTTCAGGTCCCGTGCAATGATGACGGCCGGCGGCCTTTTGGAAAAAATCTGATTTAAAGCATTTAGCCGCCGTTCCGAAGAAATTGAATTTAAAAAGGCCGTCTCCGCATTGCCGAGGACAATAATCCGATCTTTGTCATAATAGTCAAAAAAACCGTTTAGCTCAAGACCGGGACGGTTTACATCCGTCGAAGAAATAAGAATTCTATCCGGGTTTTCCGGCATGCTGACTGTATTGAGAGACAGCTCCTTAATCACTTTTGAAAGCGCAACAGTATACGTTGTCTTAGCCATTATGATTCTCCTTCCCCGTTTCCATATTTCCAAAATATTATAACTAATTATAGTCCAACGCCGAGGAACTTTAAAGGGGCCAGCGAAAAAATTGCGTGGGACAGAGGAGCCGGACTTTGCCGGAAGACTGAAGTTTTGCACTTGATTCCGGAAGGCTTGTATTATACAATAATAATGGAATATGTCTTGGACTGCGGGGAGGAAACTTCAGTGAGAAAAAAAACAGGAAAACGGGCCTTGGTAATATGTGCCGCTGCTGTACTGGCATTTGGCATTTTTGCCTGTTCTGGCAAAAGCCAGTCGGGGAATGGGGAAAAACTCGGTTACCAGTTGGAAAAACCGGTTTCAGGGGAAGAAGTCGCCGTTCTTACGACCAGCGTGGGGACTGTGAAAATACGCCTGTTTCCGGATGAAGCGCCAAAAGCTGTCCAGAATTTTAAGGGCCTTATCCAGAAGGGCTATTACAACGGCCTGATTTTCCACCGTGTCATCAAGAACTTTATGGTTCAAACTGGTGATCCGACCGGAACGGGGACAGGCGGCAAAAGCATCTGGGACAAAACGTTTGAAGATGAATTCAATTCAAACCTTGTCAATATCCGCGGTGCGGTTGCAATGGCAAACTCCGGGAAGAATACAAACGGCAGCCAGTTCTTTATCGATCAAGCCGGAAAGGATACCTTTTCCGGCTGGGATCAATTTGAAGAAGCCTATTCCTATTACAAAGAATCTAAAATGACATCTGATGATTTTGCAAAGTCATTTGGCACAACATGGCTCAACATGGACAAAGCCACAAAGGAGTACCGCGCGCTTTATGAAAAAACAGGTGGCAGTCCGTATTTGGATGGCTACTATAACCTTTCCGGGAATGGCCATACGGTCTTTGGGCAGGTCTATGAAGGGATGGATACTGTTGACAAAATCGCGTCTGTTCTGGTTGACTCTGAGTCAAAACCTCTGTCGGATGTCAAAATTATTAAGGCTGAGATTCAGAAGTATCAGGGATAATGTGCCTGTGGCAGGAAGTGCCTTTGCTTGACAATTTCGGATGCAGAACGGTATAATAAGCCTTGTGTGTTTTGCTGAGGATTACTGACTGTATGAGGATGGAGGACCGTTAAAATTATGTCATGCAAATTTATTTTTGTCACAGGCGGAGTGGTTTCCGGCTTGGGAAAGGGGATCACTGCGGCTTCCCTTGGCAGGCTGCTGAAAGCGCGCGGCCTGCGCATTACGATGCAGAAATTTGATCCGTACTTGAACGTAGACCCGGGTACTATGAACCCGTTTCAGCACGGGGAAGTCTTTGTAACTGACGACGGTGCCGAGACCGACTTGGACCTTGGCCACTATGAGCGCTTTATCGACGAGAACCTGACTCAGAACAGCAACGTTACTTCCGGACGGGTGTACTGGAACGTCCTTCAGAAAGAGCGCAACGGTGACTACGGCGGCGGCACGGTACAGGTTATCCCACATATTACAAACGAGATTAAGGAACGCATCTATGAGGGGAAAGAAAATGCAGACGTTGCCATCATTGAGGTCGGCGGCACGGTCGGCGACATTGAAAGCCAGCCGTTCCTCGAAGCAATCCGGCAGTTCGCTACGGAGGTTGGCCGCCAAAACTGCATTTTTATCCACGTTACGCTTGTCCCATACCTGAGCTGTTCCCATGAACACAAGTCTAAGCCAACACAGCACAGTGTAAAGGAACTCCTCTCCATAGGCATTCAGCCGGATATCATTGTCCTGCGCTCCGAGCGCGAAGTCGGTGACGAGATAAAAAAGAAAATTGCGCTGTTCTGCAATGTGGAGCCAGACTGTGTCATTGAGAACCTTGACCTTCCGCTGCTTTACTCTGTACCGCTTGCCCTCCATGAAGAACGTCTTGATGAAATTGTCTGCAAACGGTTCGGCCTTGACACCCATGGGCCTGATCTGGCTGACTGGGTTGCAATGGTCAACACGGCTACATCCCTTACGGACAGCGTGACGGTTGCCATCGTCGGAAAATATATTGAACTGCGCGACGCATACCTGAGTGTTGCGGAAGCCCTGACACACGGGGGCTTTGGCAACAAGGTCAAAGTCAATATTAAATGGGTGGACTCCGAAAAGATTGACAGCGCCAATGTTTCAGAGGCACTTGCGGATGTGGATGGCATTCTCGTCCCCGGTGGTTTCGGCCAGCGCGGAATTGAGGGAATGATTGAGGCAATCCATTATGCGCGTATCAATGGCGTCCCATTTTTGGGCATCTGCCTGGGCATGCAGCTTGCCCTTGTGGAGTATGCACGGAACGTGCTCGGCTTTGCGGACGCAAATTCCGCCGAATTCGACCCGCAGAGCACCCACTGTGTAATTGATTTGATGCCGGAGCAGAAAAACGTGCAGCAGCTCGGCGGTACGATGAGGCTTGGAAAGTATCCCTGTAAGCTTTTGCCCGGATCAAAAGCCGCGTCACTTTATGGGAAGCCGCTGGTTTATGAACGCCACCGCCACCGCTTTGAAGTCAACAATGAGTACCGGCAGCAGTTTGAAAAGGCAGGTATTGTTTTTAGCGGGCGTTCTCCGGATGACCGGATCGTTGAGATGATGGAACTGTCAGCGCACCCATGGTTCCTTGGCTCCCAGTTCCACCCGGAGTTCAAGTCACGCCCCAACCGCCCGCATCCGCTGTTTCAGGGTTTGGTTGCAGCGGCGAAGGAATATCAGAAAAAGCACAACGAACAGTTAAAGCTGGATTAGTTTTTGGACAGGCTCTCCGCCAAGACAAAATGGGGTTCTGCTGAAATCTGGTACCCAAGAGCCAAAAGCAGATTTTCGTGGTTATAATGATGAATGCAGCAATTAAAAGTACATCCATTTTTTGTCTAACTTTTTGTTTGTCCCCATCTTAAAAAATAACCATTAAAAGGTCCCGTGCATGCGCACGGGACCTTTTTCAATGAAAGGAGCCAATATGAGTATAAAGAAGAAGGCAAAACTGCATGTTTGGTTCATTACACTGAACCCCTAAATCGGGATAAGCATACATCACCCGCATTGGTAAAAAGGATCGGAAAAATCACCTACATTGTAAAAATCCATTTCAGTGAAACAAGCCATGAAACGATGAGTAACAAAATTAAACGTATGCTGCGGAATGAAGCAAGCAAAATGTAAATATTTTGGATTTGACGAAAAAGTCCTTGATAATTTGTTGATACGCTAACGTGACATTGGGAAAGTGTTGTGCTATTATATGCAATATTAAATGAAAGAATAAACCGAATTTTATTTGAATAGCTGGTTTAGCCGACTATTTGTGCAATAACCTTATCCATAAAGGATCCTCAACTGAGAATTAATTGGAAGCTTAAGAATTACTACTGGATGGTAAAAAAATTAGAAATTTGCAAAACGAGAAGCTCTTACTTACCAATTATTAGGTTGCACATTATAGCACAGACTGTGTGGAAACGAAGAAAGACTTTAGAACGAAGGCAAATAATGGTATAATATAGAAAATAGGAATGGGATTCTCAGACTGCATTTTTCTTGAATTTTCACTTAGGCTTAGCAATAATGAGAAGTTTAATGAGTACATGATTTTTGAGCGAAGCATAACAGCAATACGCTGTCTCGGTTAGGAGCCTTTGATTGAAGGTGACAAAATGGCCTGTTTCATTAAGAAGAACGTCGCGGCTTTTATCTGGTTTGTAGCATGGATTTTTTTACTTCCATTTATTCTTCCCTCATTTGACACACAAAGCAATGTTTATGCAAATCTGATTTTTTATGTTGGATTGCTTCTGTTAGTCTTTTGGGGACAACGGCAGCTCTTTTCCAGAGACGAAGTTCAGAGCTTGAAAGAAAGGCATACCTGGTTAGCCATTTTTTTTACCATACTTGGTTTAGCTCTAGCTTTCGGATTGGCAACAGCTCTTATTATACTCTTTCCTAATGCGAGCACAGGATTAGGACACCTGAAATGTCATGATGCATTTTCTCTTGCCGCCTTTGCCATTTCGACGATTATTATGCCGCCTCTGGCAGAAGAATTGTTTTTCAGAAAATCTTTAATTATTCTGAATCAATCAAAAAAGATCCTCTTTATTACCGCCTTAATTAGCATCATATTGTTTGGATTAGAACATTCTTTATCGATACTTGGATTTATTGAGGGTGCCTTGATTGGCATTGTCCTATCATTTTCTTACATACACACAAAAAATATTATCATACCGGTTACTGCGCACTTTATTGTAAATCTGCTTGTCAACGGATATTGTGTAGTATCTGCAGCAGTTGTTTTATTAAGATAATAAATTTATATGAATGATTGAACTACTCATTATGTTTAAACCATTTATGAATTTTTAGATAATAATTGGGTGGTGATAATTTTGTATGAACGATTACTAGATAAAAGTGCTCCCCCTTCTGAAAATTTCATCAAAGAATATCTTGGGACAGAAAGTTATAATAACCTATTGCAACTTGAACAATATCTAAAAGACCATTACAGTATAAAAAGAGAAATGAAATTTCCCTTTGGAAACAACTATGGCTGGGGCTATAAATATAGTCATCATTCGAGTCACTTGTGTTATCTTTTCTTTGAATCTGGCGCATTCACCGTAACACTCCAACTCGGTGACTCTTGTGTACCGGCTGTTGAAAAGGTGTTGCCAAACTTATCACAAAAGGCAAATGATTTATGGAAGAATCGCTATCCCTGTGGTAAGCAGGGCGGCTGGATTCATTACAGAGTAATAAATAATAATGAGGTGAATGATATTTTTGAACTGATTAAGGCGAAGAAGAGAGCCATTCGATAATGCTCATTATGTTTGTTCAATTAAAGTTTGTCAATCATGGAACTACTACATGTAAGCGGAATAATGAGCAGACAGCACAAATTCAGATGGTTTATATTATCGGAAGGAGAGACCTGTAATGGAGACAGTTTCAATTGAAATTCAAAACTTATGTGCTCCATGTAATTGTGCATGTAAATACTGTCTGCTACAGTTGTAATGGTATAGTGAACTTG
>DHOL01000066.1 GCA_002410755.1 Ruminococcaceae bacterium UBA5391
CAATTTTGATAGTCGCATTTGAAAACATTTTACTCGGAGTAGTAAGGTCTGGAACTGCGCCTAACAAGTCGCCGCCCGTTTTCCCGTTTGCATAAGCAATGGCTGCCTCAGCCTGAACGGAACGGAGGTTGGCAGCATCCGTCGCTCCCTGCGCCTTTTTCGTTGCACTTTGAACAGTGGGGACAATAATAGCGACAAGAATTGCAATAATGGCAATCACGACGAGCAGCTCAATCAGGGTAAAACCTTTCTTTTTGCTGAGACGGGCTTTCGCTGCGTATAATTTCTTCAGCATTCTGTGAAACACTCCTTCAATAAATTTCTGCATGTACGGTGTGGGCTCAAAAATGGGCTGTATCTTTTCGCCGCGGGTTGTGCGGCAGGGGTTGCCTTGTTTTTATGTTAAATATGGCTGTACATATTAAAGAGCGGGATATAAACAGAAAGCAGAATAAAGGTTACGAGGAAGGCCATGATGATGATAATAACCGGCTCAAGGATGCTAAGGGCCCTGGAAACGGCAGTTTCCACTTCATTTGCGTAATACTCACTGACAACGCGAAGTGTCTCTTCGAGGCTTCCGGTCTCTTCGCCAACGGCAGTCATCTCAAGCAGCATACTGGGAAGCCACCGGCTTTTTTTCAGGCCATCACAGAGGCGGCGTCCTGCAACGACCTCTTCTGCCGCACGGCGGACGTCCAGCCTGACAAGATAATTTCCAATCACACGGGAAGTGATGTTCACCGCCTGAACCATTGGCAGGCCGCTCGCAAGCATGGCAGACATGGTGCTGCTGAACTGGCACGCGGCGTTCATCACGTTGACGCGGCCCGTTCCAGGGAACTTCAGCGCAAGGTGCGCATAGGCCCTCTTTCCCGTCTGTGTCCTGCCAAACAGCTTTACCGCCACGACAATACCGAGGATTATGGCAAGAAGTGGCATCCAGAAAGCGGAAAAAAAGTCAGAAACGGAAATCAGCGCCTTTGTAACGCCGGGGAGCTCAATCCCCATGCTCTTGTAAGTTGATGCAAAGACCGGGACAGCCTTTACCATGATGATAATGATTACAATGGCCGCAATTATGATAAGAAAAACCGGATAAATCATCGCGGAAACAGCCTTGCTGCGGACATTGCCGGAATTGAGGTAATAGTTTTTGAGACGGTCAAAGCATTCGTCCAGCCTGCCGCTTTCCTCGCCGGCACGCACCGTCTCAAGAAAAGTGGGCGGCAGCGCGCCCTTGCTGTTCTTTTCCAGGCTTCCGGCAAGGTCGTGCCCTTCCTGCACATCCCGGGACGTTTCCCTGATAATCCGCTGAAGCCGCCTGTCTGCGGTATTCTCTGCTACAAGGTCCAGGCTGCGGACAATGGGCAGCCCGGCTTTCGTCTCAATGGCCAGCTGGCTGCAAAGCAGGCTGAGCTCTTTCTCTTTCATGCGGCGGTGGCTGAGGTCACCGAGATCCATGTTCAGCACTCCGCCGAACTTCATTTCGCGCAGGCGTTCAACGGAGGTGACGACTTCACAGGACTCATGCGCTTTGGCAGCGGCATCTTCCCGGTCTGACGCCTCAACGACGCCTTCAACAGGCGCTCCGCCCGGTGCAACGCCCCGGTACCGGAAGCTTGCCATTGTGTCTCCGCCTCCTTTTATTGGAATAAGTCAGGCAAACCGTGAAAGCTTACAGACATAATCCGGATTACGGGCCGCAGAACGGGCTGTTTCCGGGGAAATAAGCTGTTCATGCAGCAGGCGGATAATGGAATTGTCCATTGAAATGCTCCCCTCCTGGGCCCCTGTGGCAACGGCATTTGCTATCTGCGGCGTCTTTGCTTCGCGGATAAGGCTCCGGATTGCACCATTGACCATCATGACTTCGCATGCAAGCACACGCCCGCCCCCACACCGCGGCAGGAGCTGCTGGCAGAGGACAGCCTTCAGCATCATGCTGAGCTGCAAACGAACCTGCGCCTGCAGCCCCTCCGGAAATGCAAGGACAATGCGGTCCACAGCATCCGGTGCGCTGGCAGCGTGCAGTGTTGCAAAGACAAGGTGTCCTGTCTCAGCTGCGGTCAGTGCCGCTTCAATCGTCGAAAGGCGGCGCATTTCCCCGATGAGGATGACGTCGGGGTCTTCGCGGAGGGCAGCGGAAAGGCCGTCCTCATAGCTTCGGGTATCGCGGCCGACTTCACGCTGGTCAATCACGCATTTATCCGCCCTGTAAACATATTCGACCGGGTCTTCCAGGGTGATGATATGTTCCCGGTGAGTATGATTTATCCGGTTGAGGATGCTGGCAAGGGTTGTAGATTTTCCGCTCCCTGTCTCGCCCGTAACAAGGACGAGGCCGTGCCCAAGCTCCGGGAACTGCATGACGGCGGGTGGAAGCCCCAGCTCCGAAAGCTCCGGGATGCGCCTGCCGAGAATCCGCAGGGCAGTGGAAACGCCGCCCCTCCGGCGGAATAGGTTTACGCGGCAGCGGATACCGCCCGGAAAATCCACGGCAAAATCCAGTTCGCCGATCTCCGCAATTTTACCGTAATCCGGGCTCAGCGCTCGTGCATAGCCCTCACATTCCTCCGGCACCAGCGGGTGATCCCCAAAATCAGCCAGGCTGCCGTCCACGCGGATGCGGACAGGAACGCCTGCGGAAAAAAGGACGTCGCTCGCGTGGGCTGCCACTGCATTCTCTACGATGGACGAAACCGGTAAATTTTCCATATCCTCGCCGCTTTCAAAGTTAAAAATCAGAAATCAGCCGAATGGATGGTTCGGAACGCTTCTTCAAACGTTGTGACACCTTCGGTCACAAGGCGTGCGCAGTCCGCCGCAAGAGGCTCATAGTTCCCGCCTGAAGTGAGAAACGACAGAAGTTCTAAGCGCCGTGCGCCGTTTTCGACCGCCTGTGCCAGCTCCTGATTCATTGTGAGAATTTCAAATACGCCAGTGCGCCCACGGTAGCCTGTGCCGAAGCAGGCAGGGCAGCCTGTGCCGCGGTAAAATTTGCGTCCCTCCATTACGGGGAGACGGAGCATCTTCTGCTCCTCCGCAGAAGCGGGATACTCGGCCCGGCAGTTCGGGCAGATGCACCTTACCAGCCGTTGACTGATAACGCCCTTGAGGGCGCTTGAAACCAGGTAAGGCTCCACGCCGATATCCAGCAGGCGGTCAATTGCGCCCGGCGCGTCGTTTGTATGAATGGTGGAAAGCACCAGATGGCCTGTTACTGCGGCGCGCATCGCGATCCTGGCGGTTTCACCGTCACGGATTTCGCCGATGCAGATAATGTCCGGGTCCTGGCGGAGGGCACTGCGCAGGCCGCTAGCAAAGGTCATTCCGGTTTTATCGTTAATCTGAACCTGGCTGACGCCGTCAATGTTATACTCAACGGGGTCCTCCAAAGTCACGAGATTTACTTCTTCGGTATTCAGGCGGTTTATCATTGCATACATGGTACTGGACTTTCCACTGCCTGTGGGGCCGACAATCAGGATAATCCCATTTTTGCTCTTCATCAAGGCATCAAATTTTTCCAGGTTCCGCCCTGTGAGGCCAATCCCTTTTTCCGTGAAAATTCCGGAGGCTTTGTTGAGGAGCCGGATGACAACTTTTTCCCCGTTAATTGTCGGCAGTGTGGAAATGCGGAGATCCACGTCGCGCCCCCCGATAATCACATTGCAGCGGCCGTCGAGCGGGACCTTGTGCTCTGCAACATTCATGTTCCCCATGACCTTAATGCGGGAAACGACCGCATTCTGTGTAGAGCGCGGCACTGTAAAAACGCGGTGCAGGATGCCGTCTATGCGGATGCGGACAGCCATTGCCCCTTCACGGGGTTCAAGGTGGATATCGCTTGCGCCCTCGCTGATGGCATACTCAAGGATACTGTTTACAAGGCGGATCGTCGGCGCAGCATTTTCGTCGTCTGCGCCGATTATATTTTCCGCAACGGCTTCCTGCGCGTCTCCGGTGAACGTCTCAGCCTTCAGGTCGCGGATGGCTTTCCTCGCGTCCTCACTCCCGTAAAGTGCTGCAAGCGCATGGGTAATACCCGCGTCCGTTGCAATCATTGGGACAATATGGCGGCCTGCTGCCGTCCCTGCGGCCTCAATGGCAATAAAGTTCAGCGGATCATCCATGGCTATGTAAAGCGTATCTCCGTCCGAGCGTACCGGAACAACGCCATATTGCTTTGCAATGGCGCGCGGCAGCAGCTTTGCCATTCCCGGCGGGATTGCAGCAGTGTCAAGGTCAATATAATCAACCCCGAGCTGGCGTTCCAGGGTGGAAATAATCTGCTTCTGCGTCACAAATCCATTTTCTACCAGGACAGTGCCAAGGCGCTTCCCGCTTTTTTTCTGGAGGCGGAGCGCCTGCCCCAGATGTTCTTCCGTCAGGACCCCGCTCGAAACGAGGTAATCGCCCAAACGCCTGTATGCCAATTCTTTCACCCCCTGCCAATAAGCTCCAGTTTCTACATTGAAAAAATGGTGCATAAATATTATACTATAAATTTATTTTTTATGCAATA
>DHOL01000058.1:0-167 GCA_002410755.1 Ruminococcaceae bacterium UBA5391
TGCCATGGTCAACGTGGCCCATGACAACAACAACCGGTGCACGCGGGACAAGTTTGTCGTCCTTATCCTCGCTGTTGTCGATGATCTGCTGCTCAATGGTGACATGGACTTCTTTCTGTACTTTCGCGTGGAACTCCATGGCGACAAGCGAAGCAGTATCAAAATCA
>DHOL01000058.1:372-27687 GCA_002410755.1 Ruminococcaceae bacterium UBA5391
ACAAGCGAAGCAGTATCAAAATCAATTACATCGTTCACCGCGGCAAAAACGCCCATGCCCATCAGCTTTTTGATGACTTCGGCAGCCGTTGCCTTCAGGCGCATGGCAAACTCACCAACGGTAATCTGGTCCGGAATCTGTACGGTAATCGGTTTATTTTTGCGCTCCAGCGCAATGCGGCGCAGGCGCTCAGACTCGGTCTCACGGTGATAGCCGCGCGGCCTGCCGCGGTACTGGCTGCTGCGCTGCGTAATCTTTTGTTTGTGCACAATATTGTCGGAAGGACGCACTTTTTCGGAAGCAAGGCGGTCGTATTTCTCATTGTAGCGGTCCAGTTCCACATGGGAAGCATGGGTATCAACAATTCTTCCTGCTGGGCGTGTGACGGAACCACTCGCTTCAATACGGACTGTCTGCTGCTGTGGATGCTTTTGCACGGGCGGCTTATTACGCTGCTGCGGGCGTTGCTTCCTGGCAGACTGCGGCTGCTGGAAAGCAGGATGGCTGAACCGGCGCTGCATTGCTGCGGGGCGGTTTCCCTGCTGCTGCGGGGCGGGCTTCCGAACGGCCGCAACAGCTGCCGGCTTTTTTTCGGTGCCTACAGCTGCCGGGGCTTTTGGCGCTGCTGGTTTCTCCGGCTCAATCGCGACGTCCGGCTTTTCAGACTCGATAACCGGCTTGCGTTTGTCGGCTTCGGCAAAATAGGTGTTGAGGTCCTGTGAACTGTGTCCCTGTGTAAAGGTTTCAAACACGAGGTTCAGCTCATCTTCGGTCAAGGCTGTCATGTGTTTCTTCGTCTCACCTGTATACTTTTTTATTGTATCAATAACATCTTTGTTTGGGATGTTGAGGTCGCTTGCGACATCATGGACTCTGTATTTTATCATCATAGGTTCGTTCCTCCTCGATCTGGTGCGCTCAAAAGCTTTTGGAGCGCGCGTGCAAATCCCTCATCGTTTACCGCAATCACGCCCGCCCTTTTCCCGAGGGCGGCCTCCACTTCATCCATGCCAAACGGCAGCGGTGCGGCGCGCACGCCGGCATGTTCCGCTTCCGAGCAGACCGCACCGGCGGTCCTCTGCGAGAGGTCGGCAGAAAGCAGCACCAGTTTTGCCCGGCGTCTTCGCACCGACTGCTTTACGGCTTCCCCGCCCAGGTCCAGCTTCCCGGCCCTTCGGGCTATGCCCAACAGGTTTTTAAGCTGTCTATTTGTTTCCAAGCAGTTCCTCCTCCAGGCGGTCGTACACTTCTTCCGGGATTTTGCACGAGAAGGCCCTTTCCAGCCTACGCGCTTTGCGCGCGGCTTTTAAACATCCGGCATTTTTACACATATAGGCGCCGCGGCCCGGTTTCCGGCCAGTGAAATCAAGTGAGATTTCCCCTTCAGGCGATTTCACCACACGGACAAGCTCCTGTTTCGGCTTCATTTCCCCGCAGCCTACGCACATGCGCAGCGGTGTTTTCTTTTTCCGAATCATACCGCGGTCCCTCTTTTCCTTTCCGCTCCAGCGTCAGGCCGGGGTTTCCTCGTTTTCGTTTTCCCTGTCCCCGGTGGCAAACTCACTCTGCGGCTTAATGTCAATCTTCCAGCCGGTCAGGCGTGCGGCAAGGCGAGCATTCTGGCCCTTGTTCCCAATGGCAAGCGAAAGCTGGTCATCCGGGACACAGGCTTTGCAGGCGTGGGAACCGTCCTCTGCCGGCACAACTTCCAGCACATTGGCAGGGGAGAGGGCAGAAGCAATGAATTTGCAGGGATCGTCGTTGTACTCCACAATGTCAATTTTCTCCCCGCCCAGCTCTTCAACAATGCTGTTTACCCGCATCCCCTTTGCACCGATGCACGAACCGACGGCATCGACATCCGGGTTATGGCTTACAACGGCAATTTTTGTGCGGGAACCGGCTTCCCGTGCGATGGCCTTGATTTCGACCGTCCCGTCATAGATTTCGGGGACTTCGGCCTCAAACAGGCGGCGCACCAGGTCCGGATGGATACGGCTGATGATGGCGCGCGGGCCGCGCTCCGTATCGCGCACATCCGCGACATAGACCTTGATATGGTCACCGACTCTCAGTGTTTCCCCAGGCACCTGCTCCGATTTCATCAGGACGGCTTCGGCTTTGCCAATCGTTACCGTTGCGGAACCTGTGCGCGGGTCAATCTGGTCTACGACGGCAGTGACAAGCTCCTGGTGCTTGCTTTCAAATTCCTGGAGCATCTGGCTGCGCTCGCCGTCACGGATACCCTGGCGGATGATATTGCGTGCCGTCATGGCGGAAATGCGGCCGAATTCCTTTGTGTCAAGCGGAACGGCAACGGTTTCTCCCACACCAACAGCCGGATTGATTGCCCGCGCCTTTTCCAGCGGGATTTCCTTGCCCTGGTTTTCCACATCTTCTACGACTGTCTTGTTGAGGTACACTTGGAAAACGCCGCGCGCCGGATCGGCCTCTACGGTACAGTCTTCATTGCCATAGCTGTTCTTGCAGGCAGTAACAATGGCCTTTTTAATGCGGTCCAGCATAAAGTCGACTGGAATGCCGCGTTCTTTTTCCAGGAGATCCAGAGACTTGAAAATTTCCGCACTGCTGTTTTCGGGCTGCTCTTTTTTCTTGCTCTTCTTCATGATTCCTCAATTCCCTCCACAAAATCATCTTCCCGAAGCCGGACGGAAGAAACGTCCCTGCGGGAAACTATAATGTTTTCCCCTTCTTCCGGAGCGAGGACGAATTCCCCGCCTGCCGAGGAAATGAGCCGGCCCGTAAGAATACGGCTGCCTCCGGGCAGCGGACGGAACAGCCGCACTGTCACCCGGGAACCGAGATATTTTTCAAAGTGTTCAGGTCTTGTCAGCTCCCGGTTAATGCCGGGTGACGAGACTTCAAGACAGTAAGGCCCCGGCACGGGGTCCTGCTCATCAAGCGGGCCGTCCAGCGTTCTGCTGAGCTTTTCGCAGTCGTCGATGCTGACGCCGCCGGGTTTGTCGATTAAAATCCGTAAGTACCAGGCACCGCCCTCGCGCACATAGCGCACATCCCAGAGGGTAAGCCCGAGTTTTTCCGCATAAGGCTGTGCCAGCCTGCGGACAGCCTCAGCAATGCCGCCTTTTTTTCCGTCGGACAATTCCTTCACCTCGTAAACCGTAAGAATTATGAATCCATAAGAGGGAAAAACATGTAATACAAACAAAAGAGCGGGTTGCCCCACTCTTTCATCCTCACTTTACTTAACTCTAGAAGAGTTTATCACATTTCCGCGGAAAAAGCAAGCACTTCCGCACTTATTCCTCCAATTGTTTTCCAAGGAACGCCGCAGCCACCTGCACCAACTTTGTACTGGATTCAAGAGGAACGGATTCGCTGTCCTCCGGTTTCATCACGATGACGGACCCTGTCACATCGCTCGAAGCGAGGATGGGGCAGATAATCTCCGCCGGCCGGTCAATCCCTTCAACAGGGGAAATGCGCTCACATGCCGTGCCGGAGCAGGTGCGGCGTCCCTGCACGCATTCCTCCAGCTCCTGTGTGACACGGCGCTCCAGGTATTCTTTGCGCGAAACGCCTGATGCCGCAACTACATGATCCCGGTCGCAGATGATCGTCGGCAGTCCAGCCGTGCGGCTAAGCACTTCAGCATACTGCGCGGCGAATGTGGAAAGTTCCCCGACGGGCGAATACTTTTTAAAAATCACACCGCCTTGCGAGTCAGTGAATATTTCCAGCGCGTCGCCCTCGCGGATGCGAAGCGTCCTGCGGATTTCCTTTGGGATCACGATGCGTCCCAGGTCGTCGATTCTTCTGACGATGCCTGTTGCTTTCATCTAAAATCAATCTCCCTCTGAATCGATATCCGTTTGCTAAAATATTGTTTGCATGAACGGTAGATTTATACAGGCAGATTGTCAAGCCGGGCAAAATACCATATAATTGATAAGGTAATTTACCATGTAAATTAAAATGCGGGACGAGAAAGGGCGGAAAAGGAAATGCGTGATTCCCTTACAAAGGCTGCGGCTTATTTTTGGCGGTTCGGCTACTGGTGCCTGCTGTGCGCCGCCCTGCTCCTTGTCGGCAGAATGGATCTCGGCAAATCGGGCCTTATCCTCACAATATCGGCCTTCTTAATCCTTTTTGGCCTGCACAACCTGGTCGGCCTCATCTTCCGATTGCCTTCCACATACTGCGAGATGCAGAATACCTACCGCCAACCGATGACGCCGATGCGCCATCCGGTATTTTCGAGGGAAATGAAGCGCGACTGCATCTTCTGCGGGATATTTTTCCTTGCAGCCGGCATCTGCCTCACGTTCTTTCTCTAAGGACAGCCTCCGGCCTTCCTCTTCTGGCACGGGAAAATCCCCGGGAAAAGGCGGCACGCAGCAATGAAAATAATTGGAAGCCAGAAAAGCGGGATTGGTGTGTATAAATTTTTCTCTGATGGAGGGATTTGATTTTGTCAACAAAGTTACGGCTTCTCAGCTCACTTGAAAAAGTATTTCCGGAGGAAACCTGCCCGAAGGACGATCTGCACCGAGGCTCCATGCTCCGGAATGAAATCTATTCCTTTCAGGTCGCCTGCACGACGGATAAGCTCCTCAACTATACGGCAAACGTAACAGTTGAATCGCCGCTCAGGGACTGCCTCACTGTCTACACGGTGGGCTGTGTCCCTTCCATGATGCCACTATATCCGCATTGGCACGACGAAGACTATTTAAAAACAAAGCCCGGCCTGTTTCCGGATGTGCTTTCCGGCTTCAGCGGGAAATTCCTTGTGACGGCAGGCTATTGGCGCAGCCTGTGGATTGCTGTAGAACCGCGCGGACAGGCAAAAGCCGGCGTGTATCCAATCCGCATTACATTCGAGGACCCGGAAGGCGGGAGGGACTCCGTGCAGTTCGAGCTGGAAATCATCGGACAGGATTTGCCGGAGCAGAAGCTGATTGTAACCGAGTGGGTTCACACCGACTGCCTCGCTAATTATTATAAAATTCCGGTTTTCAGTGAAGCGTACTGGAAGATTGTAGAAAATTACCTTTCTGCGGCGGCAAAATACGGCATGAACATGGTACTGACACCTGTTTTCACCCCTCCGCTTGACACAAAGGTTGGCGGGGAACGCACTACCGTACAGCTTGTCGATGTCAGCGTGAAAGACGGCACCTACTCGTTCGGCTTCAGCCGCCTTGCCCGCTGGATGGATACCGCCGAACGCTGCGGCATCAGCCGGTTTGAGATCTCGCATCTTTTCACGCAGTGGGGTGCAAAGGCCGCTCCGAAAATCATGGCAACCGCAGACGGCGAATACCGACGCATCTTTGGCTGGGAGACCGATGCATCTTCCGAAGAATATACTTCGTTCCTGCGGCAGTTCCTGCGGAGCCTGCGGGCATTCCTTCAGGCGCGCGGCATGCTCGGGAAATGCTGGTTCCACGTCTCGGATGAGCCAAGTGAAGAACACCTTGAAAATTACCGCCGCGGCAGGGAAATTATTTCCTCCGAAATGCCGGGCTGTCCAATCATTGACGCACTCTCGAGTTACAAATTTTATGAGACCGGCAGCGTGAAAAAGCCCGTTGTCTCAAGTGACCATATTGAGCCGTTCCTTGAGCATGGGGTGAAAAACCTGTGGGCCTACTACTGCTGCAACCAGAGTGTCGGCGTAAGCAACCGCTTTCTCGCAATGCCTTCCTACCGCAACCGTGTGCTTGGCCTCCAGCTTTACAAATTCAGGATTGAGGGGTTCCTTCAGTGGGGATTTAATTTTTGGAATAACGCCTTCTCTGAGCGCCTGATTGACCCCTACCGTGTCACGGACGGCTTGTGCTCCTGGCCTTCCGGCGATCCATTTATCGTCTATCCAGGCGAGGACGGGCATGCTGTCCCATCGCTGCGGCTCCTCGTTTTTAACGAA
This sequence comes from Ruminococcaceae bacterium UBA5391, assembly GCA_002410755.1. Classification (GTDB taxonomy): domain Bacteria; phylum Bacillota; class Clostridia; order Oscillospirales; family Acutalibacteraceae; genus Thermocaproicibacter. The sequence continues at coordinate 6,287 of DHOL01000058.1, forward strand.
GGTCTCCAGGACCTGCGGGCTTTGCAGCTTCTGGAGTCTCTCACATCATATGAAGAGACTCTCCGCCTTCTGGAAGACGGTTTTGCAGAACCGCTTCGGTTCGACCGGTACCCGAAATCTGCATTTGCCCTGCTTTCCGTCCGCCGGCGCGTGAACAGCCGCCTGAAAGAGCTTTGCTGCGGAAAATAAAAAATTTCTCCGTTTACTATCTTAGAAAGAGCTTGACATGCTTCTTCTGCAATATTATTGTATAGGTGAAAAAACAATAAATTAAAAATTATTACATTTTCCACGTGGGGACGGCCTGCTACAGGCCGTCCAGAACCGGGAGGGGGATTTATGGAACAGACTGTCCACCGGTATAACATTGGCCTTGTCCTCGGCGATATTGAGAGCATATTTTCCAGCCATGTTGTGAAAGGAGCCATACGTGCCGCAGAACAGACAGACGACAATCTGTTTCTTTTCCCTGCCAAGTATTTGGACAGCGGCAAATTTGGAAGTGGGAAATATGAGTATGAGAACAATATTCTTTGCTCGTATGCAAAATCAAAATCGCTTGACATGGTCCTTGTATGCCTCAACGATATTGCACGGAACTGCTCAAAGGAAAGACGCCGCAGGTTTTTGAAAGGTTTTGGCGAAATGCCAGTCATGCTGATTGCTTCGGAAGAGGAAGGCTACCCTTCCATTTCATTCAACAGCGCTTCGGGCCTGCGTGAAGGCCTGCTTTACCTTATCAACACAAAGGGATGCCGGCAGATTGGTGCGGTGTTTTCTAGCCCGGACACACAGGGATTGCTGAATATTTACCGCAGTGTTCTCAAGGAAAATGGCATTACACCAGACAGCAGGCTTCTTGCTGAAATTGGAAGCGAAGAAAACGGGAAATCCCTGCGGGCTATCAGCGCGCTGCTGGACGCAAATCCCAGCCTTGATGCGATTATCTGCGGGAGCGGTCCAGCGGCAAAAAAAGTATATAGCGTTCTAAGACACCGGCACTGTGTCATCGGGCAGGATATCTGTGTGCTCGGCTACGACGATATTAACGATGCTTCCCAAATGCTGCCACCGCTTGCCGCCGTGTGTGCGGACGCCACCCAGCTCGGTTATGAATCGGTCTTTGCCTGCCGGGAACAGCTCCACAGGTCCTCCGAACAGGGGAAAACTACACAAGATGCTTCCAATAAGATTAATATATCTATCAATACCAAGTTTATCCTCAGGGAATCGGCCAGCGGGATTTATGCGGATGCCGGCGATGAATTCAGGAAACAGGCCCTTTATGACCAGTCCCGCCTGAAAGAAGTCCTTTCCATGAACCATCAGCTTAACATTGTGAGTAAAGACATGCTGATGTTTGATGGGCGCGGAGGCTTAGACTATACCCGATTCCTGCGGGCTTTTTCAATCGACGGGATGACATGCTGCTATCTGTACCTTTTTGGGGAAGCAGGAATTTATGGGCCTGGCTGCGAATGGAACCTGCCAAGGTGCCTGTACCTGCGCAGCTACCGCATTGGAAGCGAAACGAGGTCGCCCCCGGCAAATGAGCAACTTATCGCCGTAGACAGAATGTTCCGGAACCGCTTTTTGCCGCAGGAACGGAAAACCTTCGTTATTATCGACATTTTTTCCTGCATGTCCCAGTACGGCGTCCTGATGTGTGATATTCCACAGCGGTATTTTAATTATATTGAGCGCATCTGCTGCCAGATTGGCATTGCAATGAAGCTTACAAGCCTTTTTGCGGCACAGGAGCGCCTGCTCAGCGAAAAAGAGAAGATGCTCCACAGCCTGGAACAAAAAAACCTGATTCTCGGAAAGATTTCCAATAAGGACGACTTGACAGGTATCCTGAACCGGCGCGGCTTCATTACAAAAATGGATCGTATCCTCTGTGACCGCAAATTTAGTGGGCAGAAAGCCGTGCTTCTTTATGCTGACCTTAACTACCTGAAACAGATTAATGACACCTTTAACCATACGGAGGGAAACTTTGCGCTGATCTGCTGTGCCCATGCACTGGAAGAGGCCGTCGGGACAAGCGGCGTTGCCGGAAGAATCGGTGGGGATGAATTTGCCGCATGCACCCTGATTTTTCATTCCGGCGGAGGGGATGACCTCAGCGCGCGGATTCACAGGAGCCTGAAAGAGTTGAATTCCCATTCCGGCAAACCTTACGAAATCTCACTTTCCATAGGCATGATCGAATTTGAAATTACCAAGGGCATTCAGCTCCGCGCCCTCCTTGAGAAATCCGATAATTTAATGTATCAGGCCAAAAAAAAGAAAAGTCCCTTCCTGGTCCGCGACACCCCCACAGAGTAAAGCTGAGACGGCAGGGCTTGTAAAGGCCGAACGGAAAGGGTATAATAAAGTTCATCAATTTGGTTCTCTGGGGGGAATCTGATGAAAAAATTAGTAAAGTTTTGTGCAGTGCTCCTTGCTGTCACCATGGTATCAGCTTTTTCCGGCTGTGCCGCGCGTACAACTATTTCGGCCGACGATTTCCAGAAGCAGGCAAAAAGTGCCGGCTATACGGTTTCCACCGCTTCAGATACCGATGCGGGTGCATCAAAAGTCCTCAGCGCTAAAAAGGACGGCACCGATGTAGAAATCTGCTACTATCTCTTTAATACGGCGGATGTCGCCCTTACTTGGTATTCATCAGAAAAAGATGAGCTCTCCGGAAGCGGTAAAACGATTGTCGATTCCGATGTATACAATAAGTACACCACGACAAACGGCGAAATCTACTACCTGGTCGTCCGCATGGACAATATCGGTATCCTTTGCAAAACGACTCTGGCAAAGAAAGATGAAGCAGATCAGTTTGTAAAATCCTTGAAGTATTAAACAAAAAGGAAGAAAGGCCTCACAGGTTTTAAAACCTGTGAGGCCTTTCTATGCTTTCTCAGGGGGTTTGGCCGGGGCCGTACATCTCGCTTACCCTTTCCAGAAGGGCTGGCTGGACGTCCGGATTGGCAAGATTTTCGGGCAGGACTCCAAAGCAGCCAATACGGCCTGCTTCAAACCCCAGCGTGTTGAAGAATTCCTGCACCTCGGCAAAATAGAGCATCCCCAGCGTTTCATCCCCGGATTCTTCACGCACTCCGCAGACACAGACGGGAAGAAGGCGAAAGCCTGCCGCACCCAAGCCTTCATAAAGCTCACGGCGGGCCGTTTCCTCAATGTTTTCCCCATTCCTGCGGTTCCCGCCGGGTATTTTCCAGGCATCATCCTTTTTATCCCTGCAAAGAACCCACTGCCCATGGCAGCGGGACACAACAGCTGCAAATTTTAAGGCATCATCCTCTGCATTTTCATAAAAAGTAACTGTACGCACCAAAACCACCCCAAATCTAAATACGTTTCCGGGAAGTCTCTCTGTTTTACTCAAGTCCTGCTGAAGCCGAGCGTTTCAGGCCTCGGATAACGCTGGCTGCATCCGGTGAGCTGAAAACAGCCGTACCGGCTACACAGATATCCGCACCCGCATGAGCTGCCAAGCGGGCCGTCTGAGAATTGATGCCACCGTCCACTTCCACCAAAATATCCGGCCGCTTCTTCTTGAGAAAACTTACCTTCGGCAGCATGTCCGCCATAAATTTTTGTCCGCTGAAGCCGGGCTCCACCGTCATCACAAGCACCATGAACAGGCTGTTAAGATAGGGCAGCACAGCTTCCGCCGGCGTTCCGGGTTTGATGGCCAGGGCTGGTTTTGCACCAAGCTGCCGGATTTTCTCAATCGTTTTCTCCGGATTTGAATTCGATTCCAGGTGGAACGAAATAATATCTGCGCCCGCTTTCCGGAAATCCGGCAGATAACGCAACGGCTCATCGATCATCATATGAACATCAAACGGTTTATCGGTAAACGGCCTCATAGCCGCAATAATCGGCGGCCCAAAGCTCAGGTTCGGGACGAAATGTCCATCCATGACATCGAGATGAATCCAGTCCGCTCCAGCAACATCCATACGGATAATTTCATCGCTGAGTCTTGAAAAGTCAGAAGCTAACATGGAAGGCGCCACAATCATGCCTATCACTCCTCCGCGTCTATTGTATCCCAATTGCGGCTTATGCGCAAGCCCCGCAATCACCCTGGAAAACAGTCTCTCCCGGCAGAGCAGGCTCAAGGGAAAAAAGCCCCCAAAGTCTGCCTGCCGGGAGATGCTGCAGCGGTTCGCTGCCGCCGGAGACGCGCGCATTCCGACGGCGATCTATCGTAAAGCGGTTGAAATATTTGCCCCCGCGCTTTTATAGTATGCGGGGGCAAGGGGTTTTGCCTTTACTGTTTTATACCGCTTCCGAACTTTGCTTCATGGCGGAAAAACGCCACAAGGGCCGCAAGGAGGGCAACAACCGTCACACAGCGGAAAATAACGCCTCCTTCCCCTGAAAAAAGGTCAATACCCGTTGCCGTGCGTGCCGCCCACCAGACGCCCAGATACAGAAAATACAGGCTCAGGAAGAGAAAAACACGGTTTTCCCCACGTTGGCGAAAAAGATACAGCCCGACAAGGAACCAGATTGCCGCAGTCAGATAACCCATTTTTCCAGCCTCCTTTCAGCGGGATTTCCCGATAAAAAAGGCCCGGAATTTCCGGGCCTGAAAGGCGGATTTTCTATCCGTCAGCTTAAAACATAAACATTCATGGTGCGCGCACCAAACTGGATGCATTCCTTCAGCGTACTGTAGTACAGATCCGCAACGATACGGCCATCCATTGCAGCAGTGCCGGTATCAGCGGCTACTGCATACCCGTAAACGAGCTTCCCGTCCGGCGAGCAAATATAAAGCCGTGTGCCATAGGGGATGATGTTCGGGTTCACCGCAACCGTGCCGCGGCGGGCCGGAAGCCCGCTTGCCGTCCACTTACCATAGCAGTAACTTGTGCAACGGCCCGTGTAGACTTTACGGTAGGAAATCTGTTTGCCGTTCTGGTCAATCACCGTGCCATTTGAACTGATGGAAGCATAAGCGGAAACTGCCGTCGAGCGGGTGCCAACGGAGACTACCTCATCGACCGGCTGTGTTGTGACCGAGTTGCTGATTACTTCCGTGGAAACGGTCTTGCCGTCAACTGTTTTTTCGCGGGTTACGAGCGTCCGGACACCATTCTGCCCTTTTGTTGTTACGGTTTTCGTCCCGGATGGGCTTTTGGAGTCTTTTATTGTTTTGGTCTGGTATGCAACCGGCTCGGTTGTTGTTACGTCATGATATTGGACCCGCTGAACCGCAATGGCAAGGCCATCCGTTACGGCGGTATCCTTTGCCGGCGTCACAATATCCTCTTCACCAAGCTTTACGCCTGCCTGGCTCAGGGCTTCCCCGACGCTCAGCATCTTTTCACTGCTGTCTTTCTGAACTTCTACGGCGGAAGTCTTTCCATCTACCGTAAGATTCACGGTGTAGCCACGGTTGACAGAAATGCTCATGTCCTTCCGGACTATGGCCGTAAGAGCTGGAGAAACCGTGTCGTTTTCACCAAGCTTTGCGCCTGTTTTACTGTCGGCTTCCTTCACCGCTGTGGCAACCGAATCGCCCCAGTGCACGACAACCGGTGTCGTTTCTCCATCCGCCGTGACTGAGACAGCTTCTGCGGTACGGACTACAATTTTGTCCCCTGTGGAGCTGTCAGCCGTGCGCTCTACAAGATCATGGGCTCCGACTGTAATCCCGGCATCCTCAAGGATTTTCGACGTATCATCCGCGCTGATTGTCACGGCAGGCTGTTCTTTGCCATCTACCGTTATAAGAGCTTTTGGCGCAACAGCCTTAGCCGTAACAACAGAGCCAACGGTGACGCCAACCATTACGACAAGGGAAACCATCTGGCGCGTAAACTGTTTTTTTTGCTCTTTCCCGAGGCCACACATATGGCGGTTTGTGCTGTGGAGAATTTTCTCCCCACTGAATCTCCTTCTCAGAGCTGCTGCTTTCTGATTCAACGATTCAAAAATTTGCAATGTTTTCACCCTTTTCTTTGAATCCGCAGGCCGATTCACGGACGATCCGCCGCCTGCATAAATCCATCAATATAAAATGCGCTCTTGATGACAGTAATTATATTCACCGAAACGCCGGATGTCAAATCGAAGTGGTGAACAATTTTGTGCAATATGCACAAGTGACAAATTTGTAATATTCTCTGCTGAATAAATTTTCACTTGTTTCTGACAGTTTTTGCAGTTTTCCGCAGGGGTTCCTAAGTCTATTTCTGTGCAAAGTGTAAGAAAATGAGTGGTTACAATCCTGTTACAAATATTACATGGTTGTCTTTATTCCTATTTTGATATTATAATTGTACATGAAAAATTAACAATATGGTTTCCGAATGCCGTCAGGCCTGGATTTGTAAATATTTTCCTTGCCTGTTGTTTTCCGCCAAAAAAGAAGAAATCCCCGGACACTTTTCTGTGTTCGGGGATTTGAAAAAAACAGGTAAGAAATTATCTCTTGGAGAACTGTGGTGCACGGCGTGCAGCTTTCAGTCCATACTTCTTGCGTTCCTTCATTCTTGGGTCACGGGTTAGCAGGCCCGCCTTTTTAAGGATGGGGCGGAGGTTCTCTCCGTCGTACTGGAGAAGAGCCCTGGAAATGCCGTGGCGGATAGCGCCAGCCTGGCCGGTGAAGCCACCGCCTGCAACTGTGCAGACAATGTCGAACTTGTCCGTTGTGTTCGTAATCTCAAGCGGCTGGCAGATAATTGCCTTCAGGGTATCAAGGCCGAAATAGTCGTCAAGGCTGCGGCCGTTGATTGTAATCTTGCCGGAACCCTGGTAAACCCTCACGCGCGCGACGCTGCTTTTCCTTCTGCCGGTTCCATAAAAAAATGGTGCTTTTTCGTACATCGTGAATCCTCCTTACAGTTCCCAGGTCTGCGGTTTTTGCGCGGCATGGGCATGTTCGGCACCCTCACACAGGTGCAGCCTATTTAAAGCAGAACGACCGATAGTTGAGTCCGGCACCATGCCTTTTACGGCAAGCTCCATGGCTCTGCACGGATTTTCTTTCATCAGCACCGAATATTTTTCTTTCCTCATGTGGCCAATATAGAGCGTGGGATGATACCAGATTTTCTTTTCCAGCTTTTTCCCAGTTAGGACCGCATCCCTGCAGTTGACAATGATAACATGGTCACCGCAGTCGACGTGGGGCGCAAAAGTGGTTTTCTGTTTCCCGCGGAGCAGTGCAGCGGCTTGTGCGGCAACGCGGCCAAGTGGTTTTCCAGCCGCGTCGATCACATACCACTTGCGCTGAATATCGCCAGCTTTCGGCATATAGGTAGACATAGCTTTCCCTCCTGATAATCAATAGCATGTTACAACATACTTGATTCTATCATTCCCGATTCCTCGTGTCAAGAGCAAAGCTGCCGTTTTTTTAATTTATTCCGTCAAAACTCTTATTTTCTCTTTTTTTCACCCGCTTTTCTCCCGCTGACTTCTCCGCTGTTCTAAAAATTCAGGGAGGCAGAATAGTCCCATTTGTAATACTTCACGGGTTTTAAACACTTTCGACCGAGTTTTCAACATCTAGTTGTTGACATACCCTTTTCCACAAAGGAAAGGACTGTCAGGCTGGCTGCCATCTGCCGCAGCCAACCGCTCCCTGCGGAATAGCCTCCATGCACAATCGCCCGGAAAGCGCGCCCATCCTGAAAAATCCGGTGGGACAGGGCAAAAAGGGGCATTTTGTTCTCTTATTCTTTCCCGGGAACTTCCCGGCCTGCGGGAAAACGAAAAATTTCGGTGGAAAACCTGGGGAAAGCACAGTTTTCCCCCAAAGATGCCGGAAATGAGGAAAATTTTCTCCACAAATCAACAGGGGATGACGCTGTGGATCTGTTTTCTGCTTTTTTGCCATGAAACAGACAGAAAAAATCCTTCCTGTTTCATAATAAAAACAGGAAGGAAAAAAATACCCGAGGGAAAGGGGACAGTCAGACAGTCCGCCCGACTGCTTCTGCAACCCTGCGGACTTTCTGAAACATTTTCTGATATGCTTCAGGGGTTAGCTGCTGGGCTGCATCGCTAAGCGCACATCTCGGGTTCGGATGGACTTCAACAATAAGCCCGTCGGCACCAGCGGCAACTGCCGCAAGAGACAGAGGCTCCACGTAAGAGGCTTTTCCGGCCGCATGGGACGGGTCAACAATGATTGGCAGGCAGCTTCTCTCCCGCACAACCGGCACAGCGGAAACATCCAGCGTATTGCGCGTAGCCGTTTCAAATGTGCGGATACCCCGTTCACAGAGGACCACGCTGCAGTTCCCCTCACTCATGATATATTCCGCCGCATCAAGCCATTCTTCAATGGTGCTTGCAATGCCGCGCTTAAGAAGCACCGGCTTATCTGTGCGCCCAACCTCTTTCAGCAGACGGAAATTCTGCATGTTCCGTGCGCCGATTTGAAACATGTCACAGTATGGGCCGGCAATTTCAATCTGGTCATAGTCGGTAACTTCCGTAACGACTTTCAGGCCATAAGCATCTGCAGCCCGGCGAAGCATTTTGAGCCCTGCTTCGCCGGTGCCCTGAAAGGAATACGGCGAAGTGCGCGGCTTGTATGCGCCGCCGCGCAGGAACTTTGCGCCTGCCGCCCTGACGCCCGCCGCCGCAGCCATGACCTGGTCTTCCGTCTCGACGGCACACGGGCCCGCAATCATGCAGAGCTTTTTCCCGCCGATGATTTCGCCGCCTACGTTCACCGTGCGGCCGTCCGGTACCATCTCACGGCTTGCAAGCTTATAGCTGTGCATGATTGGCACGCACTTCTCCACACCGTCCATCAGCTCAAGGTTTGAGCCTTCCAGCTTTGTTTTGTCGCCCAGCACACCAATAACCGTCGCCTGAGAACCAACAGAAAGGTTCGCCCCCAGCCCGCGCGATTTCAGCGCGGCAATGACTTTGTCAATATTCTGCTTTGTGCAGGTGCGTTTCATTACAATTATCATGAGACCCAGCCTTCCGTTTCTTTTGTCTGTATATTTTACACTTTAAAACGTGAAAAAGCAACCCCCGCATGGGAATTGTTGGGATAAAAAATCCCCGGAGGTTTCAGTCCTCCGGGGTGCTGTATAATTGAATCAGGATCTGCCGCTTTTTTCGGTAACCGGCTTTTCGCCGCCGGAGATATATGGCATGTCGCCTTCTTCATGGGAAGCACTGTTAAAATAGATATCATACCAGATAAGGAAAGAAAAGACTGTCCAGACCGCGCGGCTGTTGTCGCATCTGCCGGAGTAATGCGCATCAAGCAGAGAAAGCAGCTCTTCAGTATGGAAAAACTGTTCTGACTCAGGCGAAGTAAATGCCTGCTTTACTATATTATAGTATTTTTCCTCGCGCAGCCAAACGCGGATTGGCACTGGAAAACCGAGCTTCTTTTTCTGTGCCGAAAACTTCGGAATATGGCGTTCAGCAGCCTTGCGGAACGCATATTTTGTGTTTCTGCGGTTTACTTTCAGCCTGCGCGGCAGGCGGGAAGCGACCTCAAATACACGGCGGTCGAGGAATGGCACGCGCAGTTCAAGCGAATTTGCCATACTCATGCGGTCAGCTTTCTGAAGAATATCGCCTACAAGCCAGAGGTTGATATCAAGGTACTGCATCTTTGTCACATCGTCAAGGCCCTGTGCACGAGCATAGACCGGCGCAGTAAGGAGCTGCGGTTCCGTGCAGGGGACACTGTCCTTCAGCAGACGGCGTTTTTCCGCCGTTGAAATCATGCTGCAGTTGCCAATAAACCGTTCCTCCACCGTCTTTGAACCACGGATTAGAAATCCCCGTCCACGGAACTTCGGCAAATTTCTCACGCAGCAGGCAAAGAATTTCCGCAGTTTTTCCGGCAGGCGCTGATAGCCAGCCAGAGCATCCGGCTCATGGTAAATGTTGTAGCCGCCGAACAGTTCATCCGCCCCTTCGCCGGAGAGGACAACTTTCACATATTTGCTTGCCATTTTGGAAACAAAGTACAGAGCAACGCAGGATGCGTCCGCAACCGGCTGGTCCATCTGGTACTGCACCTTGCGCAGGCTGCCCCAATACTCCTCCGGCAGGATAATATGGCTGTGGTCTTCCAGGTTCATTTCTCTGGAAAAGTCCTTTGCATAGCTGGTTTCATTGTATTTTTCGTCTCTGCCAAAGCCGACGGTAAACGTTTTTTGACCTTTAAAATAGCTCGCCACATAGCTGGAATCCACCCCGCCCGAAAGGAAGCAGCCGACTTCCACATCGCTGATGCGGTGTGCCGCAACCGAATCCTCGAACACACGGTCAATCTCATCAACGGCATCCTGTTCCGACATGGAATCATCCGGCTGGAATTTTGGTTCCCAGTAGCGTTTAACCTCCACCTTCCCATTCCGGTACCAGAGGTAATGTGCCGGTGGAAGACTGTACACACCTTCAAAAAAAGTTTCCGGCGGCACCGGATATTCAAAGGAAAGGTAATTATTCAACGCATTCCGGTTCAGTTTTTTTTCAAACCCCGGAAAATCAAGGATACTTTTAATTTCGGAAGCATAGACCAAGTGGCCGTCCTGCACCATATAGTGCATCGGTTTAATGCCAAAGAAATCGCGCGCAAGGAACAGGCTCTGCTCTTTTTTATTCCATATGGCAAAGGCGAACATGCCGCGCAGCTTGTTGAGGAGACCAGTATTCCACTCCTCAAAGCCGTGGACTAGCACTTCACTGTCTGTTTTTGTCTTAAACTGGTGGCCGTCCGCAATCAGGATATCGCGGAGCTGTTTATAATTATAAATCTCGCCGTTAAACATCAGCACGAGATTTTTATCCTCATTATAAATTGGCTGGCTTCCCGTATCCAGGTCAATAATGGAAAGGCGTCGGAAGCCCATCGTTATGCCGTCATCCATATAAACTCCGAAAGAATCCGGCCCGCGGTCGATAATCCGGTTCATCATTTTCTGGATAACCACATCGCGGTCAATAACTTCCCCTGTAAATCCGACTAATCCACACATGTCTGCAAACTCTCTTTCTGCTCTTCCTCCTGCCTTTTTACGCTTTTTTCTTACTGTTACGGTAATCTGCAAACAGGTTGAGCGCCGTCACAGAATCCACCGGCACAAAACAGTTGCCTTCCGGCGTACGCAGACTGCCCGCTATCTCAAGCGACTTTCGGTACGCATCCATGCTTGTCCGCCGCAGCACCGGACTGTTTTCCCCTTCCAGAAAAAAAGTAAACGTAATGCGGTTTGCTTCTTCGTCCGCACAGCAGAAATAGCCCTGCACGGTTTTGCATCCCGCCTTCTCCTCAATCACCGAGGCAAGTGCCGCTTTTACAAGCTCTACAGCATAGTCATTAAGGCCTGCTTCAAAAATCAGAATTTTTTCCTTAAGCTCCGCCGGTGTGGAAACGACGCGTTTCTTTACACCCGCAAGCTGAGGAAATTTCTCGCTTACGTCAACTGGCTGGAATTCGCCCGCCTTGTCGTTCGGCGCAAGATAAACCATGAATTTCCGGTCACGGTCATGGTACAGGCATGGGTACAGGAATCGGGCCTCATAGCCGCATTCCGGGCACTTCCAGTCAAAAAAAGTTTCATCCAGCACCCGCATGCGCAGTTCCGGGCTGTCCTGTGTACAGATGCCCGGCCACATTTTTGTCCGCACTGCTGCGCTGCATTTCGGGCAGCTGACATCTTTGCTCATTTGAGTTGACATATCCGGTCTTTCTCCTTAGTCTCCCGCTTTCCACTTGCTTAGCTGGGAATTCATTATAACACACCAACATAAAAAAAGGAATAGAAGAAATACTACTGTTCAAGGGCAATTCTTTGCGATATAATATAATATATATATAATAGAAAACAGAATAAGAAGAAAAGAATCCAGGGGGCCGCAACCGCGGCAGGAGGTACTTGATATGGATTTCTGGAAATGCACAGAAAACGCCGTGATAAAAGCAGTCAATGATCTCGTTGAGAAAAACCGCCGTACGGCCATGATAAACCGGCTGAAAATCGTTGTAAAAAATGAACGGGATGCCCAGAACCATGCGTTTGTTCAGCTTGGAAAATATTATTACCAGAATCTGCGCGATAAGCAGAATGGCGACACCGAAATTTACTGCGCTGCAGCAGACAAAGCCGGTGCACGCCTGACACGTGCCTATGCAAAGCTCGACGAACTCTGCGTTTCAGCTCAGCCTGCAAGCCCGACGGCAGACAGCGGTGAAAAGCCCGAGGATAAACCGGCAGATTCCGAGGAACCGTCTACAGACGGGCAGGAGCCTGACGAACCGCCAATCCCCGACGAGCCGGATCCTGACAAGGAAGAGGCCGCCGACGATGACGAAAATCCTCTTGACCCCTTTTCAGTAAAAGACAGCAGCGGGGACAATGATGCAGAAAAACCGCAAAAATGATCCCGGTACCTAAATAGCCAGAACATACAGAAACGCTCCGGACGGAAAAACTGCCCGGAGCGTTTTTTAGGCAAGTCAGGCGTTGCGGCCGCAGCAGTTCTTATATTTCTTGCCGCTCCCGCAGGGGCACGGGTCATTGCGGCCCGGTTTTTTCTTCTTGCGGATCGGCATCCGTTTGGCCGGCCCGGAATCCCCGCCCCCGGTGGAGCCGGTTGGCTTTGCAACCTGTTCCCGTTTTGGCTCTTCCGCACGGCGGAGCTGTACCGTCAGCATCATACGGGCTGTGTCTTCGCGGATGGTTGCAATCATCTCGTCAAACATGTCAAAGCCCTCTACCCGGTATTCAACAACCGGGTCCTGCTGGCCGTAAGCACGAAGGCGGATACCTTTCTGGAGTTCATCCATTGCGTCAATATGATCCATCCACTCGATATCCACATTCTTAAGGAGTACAACGCGTTCCAGCTCCCGCATAATCTGGGGGCCAAACTGCTGCTCGCGCTTTTCATAAAGCTCATGCGCCTTTTCGGTCAGTGCCTTCTGCACGTCGGCAGACTCAATCCGTGCTTTTTCTTCCGTTGTGTAGACGAGGTCGGCCGGCGTAAGCAGCCACCCCATGTAACGGTCGCGCAGGCCCGCAAGGTTCCACGCGTCGCGCGCTTCGGCGGGCAGGAACTTCTTCACCTGTGTTTCAATGGCCTGGTCAATCATTTTCAGAATCTGATCCTTGATATTCTCACCATTCAGCACCTGGTCGCGCTGGCTGTAAATAATCTCGCGCTGACGGTTCATTACATCATCAAATTGCAGCACGCTCTTGCGGATTGCAAAGTTGCGGCCCTCAATCTTCTTCTGGGCGTTCTCAATGGTGTTTGTCAGCATCTTGTTCTCAATGGGGGTATCTTCGTCAACATTGAGGCGTTCCATGAGCGTATTGATGCGCTCGCCCCCGAAGAGGCGCATCAGGTCATCCTCGAGGGAAATGTAGAAACGGCTCATGCCGGGATCTCCCTGACGTCCAGAGCGCCCGCGGAGCTGGTTATCAATGCGGCGGGACTCATGCCGCTCCGTGCCAATGATGTAAAGGCCGCCGGCGGCTTTCACTTCTTCCGCTTCTTTCTGAGTCTGGGCACGGTACTGTTCCACCAGCTTGTGGAACTGGGCGCGCACTTTAAGAACGTCGGCATCCTCGGTTTCCGAGTAGGCATCTGCTTCGGTAATGAGGCTGTCGGACACACCCTGACGGCGCATCTCGGCTTTTGCCATATACTCCGGGTTGCCACCGAGCACAATATCGGTGCCGCGGCCTGCCATGTTTGTTGCAATGGTAACGGCGTCCTTGCGTCCGGCCTGCGCGACAATCTGTGCTTCTTTTTCGTGGAATTTCGCATTCAGCACCTCATGCTTAATGCCCGTTTTCCGGAGCATTGCGCTGAGCTGTTCGGATTTTTCAATCGAGATGGTGCCAACAAGCACCGGCTGGCCTGTTTTGTGATGTTCCTCAATATCGCGGATTACCGCACGGAACTTTGCCTTTTCCGTCTTATAGACCTGATCCGGCAAATCCTTGCGGATCATAGGTTTATTGGTTGGGATTTCAACAACGTCAAGCTTATAGATTTCACGGAACTCAGCTTCTTCCGTCATAGCTGTTCCGGTCATGCCGGAACAGCTATGACGGAAGAAGCAAACCTCATGGCCATGAGAGCGGCCCGTAACCTTAAAAATGTGGAAAATCCAGAGATCATTGTCCCTAAATCTGCACACTTTTCCTTTAAAAAGGCAGCCGATATGTTATGCCTGGATCTGAAAATGGCAGAGCTGGATGATGATTACCGTATGGATATTTCGTCAGTGGAAGACCTGATTTGTGACAACACCGTGGCCATTGTGGGAGTGGCGGGAACTACGGAACTGGGAAAAATAGACCCCATAGAGGATCTTTCCCGGATCTGTCAGGAACAGGATATTCATCTGCACGTTGATGCTGCTTTTGGTGGCTATATCATACCCTTCCTAAAAGAATCAGGATATGATTTGCCGGAATTTGATTTCAAACTGCCCGGGGTTTCTTCAATAACCATTGATCCCCATAAAATGGGACTGGCTCCCATACCCACTGGGGGAATTCTTTTCAGGGAACGTAAGCACCTGGAGGCAATGGCCATTGAAACACCCTACCTCACCGAAGATCTCCAGTCTACAGTGGTGGGCACCCGAACTGGAGCAGCAACCGCGGCCACCTGGGCTCTCTTAAAACACCTGGGCCGTGAAGGATACCGGGAAGTTGCCACCAGCTGTATGGATATCACCCATAAACTGGCGGAAGGTATTAAAGAAGCAGGCTTTGAACTGGTAACCGAACCAGAACTGAATATCGTACCCTTCCGTTCCCCGGAAATAACTGTTGAAGAACTGGCCCAGAGATTGGAGGATAAGGGTTGGGCGGTGTCCCTGGCCACCTATCCCCGATCAATAAGGGTTATAGTAATGCCTCATTTGAAAGCAGAACACATAAACGACTTCTTAAAAGATCTGGAAACCATCACCGGGGATTAATTTCTATGGGAAAAGTTAAAGAGTTAAAAACTCCCCTCACTAATTCGGATATAGAAAACCTGCAGGTGGGTGATCGCATCACTTTAACTGGTCAAATATTAACCGGTAGAGATGCTGCACTCCCCCGCCTGGTAAAACTCATAGAAAATGGAGAAAGCCCGGTTGTTGTTGAGGGGGCAGCCATCATGCATACCGCCGTAAGTCAGGCAGGGATCGCACCAACCAGCAGCAACAAAACGGAAATAGAAGGTAGTATTCCCCCACTATCGGAAGCAGGGGTTAAAATGCATATTGGCAAGGGAGCACTATCACCACCAACACAGGAATCACTGGAAAAACAGGGATCAATTTTTGTGGTCACTCCCCCTGCTGCGGCCCTTCTTACCAGCAGGATGACTTCTTCAGAAGTGGTGGCATTCCCTGAAGAGGGTATTGAGGCTTTGCATAGGTTAGAAGTTAAGGATTTTCCAGGGATAGTGGCTGTGGCCCATGGAAAGTCGATTTATTAGCTATTTATTAGTTTATTGTTTTTTTATATGACAATCAATTCCTTGTTGGTTTTCCTTCAGGTTTCTGGCTTTCCAAAGGCCTTGTCCCCGGCATCACCCAACCCTGGAATGATATAACCGTCCGAGTTGAGTTCACGGTCCACGGCACAGGTATATATGTCCACATCAGGATGTTCCCTTTCCACCAGATCTATACCCTGCCGGGATGCTATTACATTTAACAAGATTACTCTTCGGGGGTTGCCCTTTTCTTGGATCCGGTTTAAAATGGCGTTCATTGTATTGCCAGTGGCCAGCATAGGGTCGGCGATGACCACAATTCGATTATCAACTGGTGGTAGTTTGAAATAGCTGATATCCACTGGAAATGGGGGTTCATCCCGGCGGGAGGCACCCACCACCCCGTACTGGGCATTCCTGAAAACCCGCATTATGCCCTCTACCAAGGGGATGGCGGCCCTTAAAACGCTTACCACCACAATATCATTTTTGTCTTTAATTTTAACTCCATCTGCAATTCCTAAAGGGGTTTGCACAGTTACCTTTTCCTTTTCCAGAGTGTTGGCCAGTTCATAGGCCAGCCAGCGGCCAATTTCAATGATTCCGCCCCTGAAGTGGATGCCATCTATTCCTTTCCTCCGGATAAGGGTGAGTTTTTCCTGTACCAGTAGATGATCAACTAATTTTATCATGGACTTAACCTCAAAACCTTTTTTTTTAACTTATTGAATGGGTCATGAATATAATCTAAAGACCAATGTATTATAATATGGTTCTTTTTGAAAAAATTCATCTTACTTAAAAAATATATTAAAATAGGGTTAGATTATGAGAATAAAAATAATGGCAATTGCTTCTATTTCTCTGATTTTAATAGTCATCTTTCTGTTTTTCGTGTTTATGGCTCCCCAGAACAATAATGAAACCAGTTACACCACGGAAATTCTGGCTGAAAACCTGGAAGTACCCTGGGCCATTGACTTTTTACCGGATGATGGAGTGATTTTCACCCAGAGGGGTGGAAAAGTTAGTATTCTGGATGGAAATAATTCTATCAAAACCGTGGGGCAGGTTAATGTAACTCAGGATAGTGAATCTGGATTTCTGGGAATCGCCGTAGATCCCAACTTCAATTCAACCCATTACCTCTATGTTTATTACTCTTTGGGGGATTACAATCGTATATCTCGCTTCAAACTGGAAGGAGACCAGATAACCAATGAAACAGTCATCCTGAATAACATACCCGCAGCAGCCATCCATGATGGGGGTAGACTGAAGTTCGGACCCGATGGTAAACTTTATGCAACCACTGGTGACTCAGCCAATCCCAGCCTGGCCCAGGATACCAGTTCCCTGGCGGGTAAAATACTGCGACTCAACCCCGATGGTACCGTACCTTCTGACAACCCCTTTGGCAACTACGTCTACAGCTACGGGCACCGCAATCCCCAGGGAATAACTTGGGGTCCTTCCGGGATAATGTACGCCTCTGAACACGGGCAAAACAAAAATGATGAGATAAACATCATAACCCGGGGAGGAAACTATGGTTGGCCCCTTTATGAGGGCAACAACACGGGCACCGGTTATATAAAGCCCATGAGGGCCTACACGGAATTAACACTTGCTCCTTCAGGGATAGCCTATTACCAGGGAGCGCTCTATGTTGCCGGTTTAAGGGGAACTCAACTGAGAAAACTCACCCTTTCTACGGATGGACAATCAATTATGGGAGAAAAAGCTACCTTAACTCAACTGGGGAGGATTCGAGAGGCTGTTGAACACCAGGGATACCTTTACATCACCACCTCCAACCGTGATGGTCGGGGAGTGCCCCAGAATGGTGATGATAAAATAATCCGAATTAAAATGACCTAAAGATAATCGGGGGATGTTTTTTTACTCATCTCTGGTAATCTTTTTTTCATCCAAACTATCGTTTTTATCTTCTTTACTATTCATCACCACGTTTTTACCATTTGCTGAGGGTATAACCTTCATATTTCCATCTTCAAACTCCATATTCAGTTCTTTGCCCTCGTAGAGCATGTGGAGGAATATGGCCAGGGATGAAACCTCAGAGTGGGGCTGGGTAGTGACGGAAACGTTCCAATCAGCTTCCTGGTACACTTTACTTGGAACCCGGGAACCACCAACCACCACCAGTTTATCACGGGGTGAACTCCTGATTTGGGGGGTTACGTCCTGTACCTGTTCTCCGTACATGGTGAGGTGAACTATTTCTCCCCCTTTATTTTTCCATTCTTCCAGGAGATTTCCCCAGTTTTTACGGTATTCAACCTGGAAATTGCCTCCCCAACGTTTTACCACGTCCTGAACATTTTCCATGAGCTTTTTATCGTGATCTCCACTTAAAAACACGCCGGATGCTCCCAGTGCTCGTGCAGTAAGGCAAACATGAGTGGTGATTCGGGCATCACGTACCCGACGGTGATCCAGTCGTAAAACTTTAACTTCCATTAATAAACACTTCCTGAAATTAATATAACCATAAATAAAAGGGACATCATCCTTCCCATCTCATTTGATGCTCCCAGAATATCTCCATTAGTCCATTTGAAATTTTTACGGGTGATAAAAACCATTATCAATCCGGAAACAAGACCACCCAGTATTCCAATGACTCCGATGTAGTTACTGTTGACGGTCATAAAGTTGAAACCTAAAAAGCCTAAGATAATGGTCAAAACCACGGATCCGGTGAGAAGCTTCCCGTCCATGTTATGGATGAAGTACTGACCAGTGCCATCGGGCAGTGGTTGGGAAAAGGTTGCACAACTTACCAAACTGAGTTTGGCTGCAACTTCCGATACAAAGATGGCGGGTAAAATGTAAATTGCAGGTAAGGAGGCAATGGATGTAACTGTAACCAGAGAAACAGTTAAAAGCAGGGCCAGACCTCCGGTACCGATCCGCTTGTCACGCATTATTTCTATCTTCCGCTGGGGGTCTCCATGGGCCATGAGACCGTCACCAAAATCAACCAGCCCATCCAAGTGATGGAAACCAGTTAAACCAATGGCTAAACTGTAAACCAGTGCCGCTGATAAGAGGGGAGATAGATGTAACCCATAAAGTAGTAGCCAGCCGAAGCACCCAGCAATAATTCCAATGAAACCCCCAATTATTGGCCAGATAGAGGTGAACCTTGCCATTTCCTGAATGGTGCTGTGAACATTTAGGGGTAGGATGGTGGAGAATGATACCAGGCCCAGAAAACCATGCCCACTGAGGGGAGGTTTAACCTCTTTTTTACCCCCATCCTCTGGGGGACTTTCATTAAGGCTCTGCGGGGACATTTTTTCATTCCTCAAAAATTTTAGACATACAACCGGCCACCAGGCCGGCAAAAACATCATCCAGCATGGGTCCTAAAGTAGCAATGATTCCAGGCTTTGCTTCATCATACCTTTTAAAATTAAAAATTGCCTTAGTGCCTGCGATTTGATTGGCAATAGCCATCCCTAAAACTTCATCGGTATAAAGATAGGCCGGATCATCATCTACATCCACACCTTCTATCCGGTGATGAAGTAAATCTTCCTCCACGCGAATTCCTGCCATAATCAGAACTACTACATTTATGTCTTCCAGTGACTTCCTGATCTGCTTTTCCAGTCTCAATTCCAGCTCTTCATTTTTCTCCACACCAGCCAAAAGTTCCAACCCTGCTTCTACCAGTTGTGGTAATTCAACACCGGCTTCCTGCATAAAATCGTAAATTGACCTGGATTCATTATTATTTTCCATTAAAACACCCTAATCTATAATATTATGCACAAATCCTCCCCAGAATTTTCTAAATAAGTGGGGATCTGTTATTCTAAGTAAGGGGAATCTACTCCTACCTCACTTTCATTTATCTTACTTTGGTTGTGACAGATGTAGTTATTTCTGGTAAATCAGTGTTCTACCTACACCTCTTTGAACGAATAAATATTTAGATGATTGATGATATAAATAACAGTGGAATTATTAGAAGGTGATAGAAAGGGAATATAGGGCTTAACTCAATCTTATATTCTCAAATAACAGTTTTTGGGGCATTAATATAGGTATGGGGGTGTTATACTGAAAGTCCATCTTAGAGTCTTCGTAGAGGTAGAAAACCTGGGAAAAGCTATGAATGCCCTTGCTGATGCGGGCATCACTGGATTTTACATCCTGGAATATAAAGGAATGTCTCCCCAAGATTGGAAGGGATTCTCCATTAAAGAGGACCCAAAATCAGCCATTGGACTAATCAAGGACTATGCCACCGATGCCGTGCTGGTTTGCAGTGTGGTAGATGAGGAAAAAACGGATGAAATAGTAGAATCCGTAATGCAGGCTCTGGAGGGTGAAAAATATACTATTTTAGAGGTTCCTATCCGCCGAATCATAGTCAGCCACAGTGATTATGAAAAGGAAAGGGTAGAAACATGGTTACTTGAAAAAGAAGTACCCTGTTTCTATTGTGGAGAAAATTCAGTCCAAAGGATAAGGATTGATACCAGCAAGGCTAAAATCTGGTGTACCAACTGTGGTGCAGCCCGTTACTACCTTATAAAAGGAGTGGAAAAGGAGGGGAGATGATTGGCTGTGAAAAAATGGAAACTGAAAAAGGGAGCCAACTGCTACAACTGTGGTGACGCCACCATCCACGATATCGAAGTGGATGAATTCGATATTAAAATAAGATGCCGAGATTGTGGTTTCAGCCGTTATTACTCATTCCACATGGTAGATCTACCCCGTAAATGCGATGTAGATTGAAGATACGAATCGGGAACTAAAACTGGAATTTAAAAATAGAATTAGATGAGAATTAAAAAAAATAATCAGGATTTTTAAAAAAAAATAATAGGCATTGAATGCCTATTTGATTTCGACTTTGAAACTTTCGGTTTTTTCCTGTTTGGGGATTTCCACCTTGAGGACCCCATTTTCATATTCAGCCTCAGCTTCCTGGGGTATGACCTTTTTGGGGAGTCTTACTGTTCTTCTAACCACTCCTGATTTTCGGTCATGGAGGGTTAAATGGCTTCCCCGGTTGATTTCTTGAGTTATGTCAAAAGCCGCTTTGATACGGACTCTGGTTTCAGTGACATCCAAGTCTATGTCTTCCTTTTTTATACCAGGCAGGTCCACGTGAACAATTACACTATCGTCTGTTTCCAGAATATCCTTTCCCGGGACGAAAGTGTAGTCAACAACTGATTTTCCAATGTCTTTGCTGATACTGTCAATGGCTTTAGCCGTATCTTCCATCATCTTCTCAACAAAGCCCTTCTTATCTAAAATAGTATGTTTCTTCTTCATTTATATTCACCTCATTGTTATGAGTACAACCTCGTTTTGAGTCAATTTTATTATACTCCCCCATCAATTATATAAAATTTCCCTAAAAACCCACACAAAAAACACAGAATATATCTAATCAAGGGATACACAATAATAAAATACCTCTAACCAAGGGGTACAATAATAAAAGATCAAGTAAAAGATTGGAATTATGGTACCCATATTCAATTAACATCTTTAAACTATCCGAACACCATTGAAATGTCGGTATGTTATAGTAATGGAGGATTAAACTCATGACCGTAATCATTGACCCGCAACAGGCAGGAATATCTGGTAACATGGTAGTAGGGTCCCTTATAGATATGGGAGCAGATAAAGAATCAGTTGTAGAAGTCATGGAATACTATGGCTCCTATTTTGGCCAGTTGAAGGTGAAGGTAGACTTGGTGGATAAAGCCGGGATCCAGGCCACATGGGTCTATGTTGAATGTGTAGATCACCGGGCCATAAGTTACCCTAAACTCCTGGAAACTTTAGATGGTATCAAACACGAGAAGGTAACACCTACCATTTTGAATTTTGCTAAAAAAGTTTTCAAAACAATTGCCATAGCA
>DHOL01000058.1:27852-28440 GCA_002410755.1 Ruminococcaceae bacterium UBA5391
AAAACAATTGCCATAGCAGAATCCCAGGTTCACGGAGTAGATATGGATAAAATACATTTCCATGAAGTGGGAGCAGCTGATGCTGTGGCCGATATAATAGGAGCATCCTATGCCTTTCATGAATTAGGATTAAATGGGAAAAAAATTTATGGACTCCCCCCGGCCCTCGGAGGAGGTCGGATAAAAAGTGATCACGGTAATCTCACTGTCCCTGCACCGGCAACCATGGAAATCCTTAAAAATATCCCGGCATTGGGAGGTCCAGTCAGTCAGGAACTAACCACCCCCACTGGGGCAGCTTTAATGGTGAACATGGTCGATGAATTCTCGCAGTTCTATCCCCTGATAACCAACAGTAAAGTGGCCTATGGTGCTGGAAAATTGGAATTGGAATTTCCCAATGTATTAAGGATAGTTCTGGGTAACTCTCCCCTCCCCACGGATAAAATTTCCATTTTAGAAACAAATCTGGATGACGTTACCGGGGAAGTGCTGGGGCATACTGTAGACCGACTCATGGAAGAGGGAGCCCTGGATGTTACTATAATTCCCACCATAGCCAAGAAAAACCGTCCCGGACATCTTTTA
>DHOL01000058.1:28661-28882 GCA_002410755.1 Ruminococcaceae bacterium UBA5391
AGGGAAACGGGTACTTTAGGGGTCAGAACCATTCCTTATGTTCATCGTAACATTGTAAACCGGGAAATAGTTCCAGTTGAAGTTGATTTTGACGGAAAAATCAGGACAGTGCGGTTAAAAGTTGCCAAGATTGGTGAAGAAATAGTAAATGTCACCGTTGAATATGAAGATGCTCGTAAAGTCTCAGAAGAGATTCAAGTTCCTTTAAAAGATGTGATAAG
>DHOL01000047.1:0-8292 GCA_002410755.1 Ruminococcaceae bacterium UBA5391
ATACTTTGGGATTGAAACGCAGATATAAATTTGCTATAATTTTAACAGCTTAAAAATTGCCGGCTGTTTCCCACCGTATCATCTGGGGGAAAAATTTAAAGCCCCGGCAGGGAGCGCTTTTTCATGATTCTTGTTCTTGATATCGGGAATACTAATATTACACTGGGCATTTACCGCGGAAAGGAACTGCTTTTTGTCTCGCGCATGGCAACCGACCGGATGCGCATGAAAGACCAGTATGCAATAGAGCTGCGTGAAATCCTCGCACTTCACGGCGTGGAGTGGAAAGATATCACAGGGGTGGCAATCAGCTCGGTTGTTCCGCCAGTCAACCACGCCGTCCGCGGTGCAATTCAGGAACTGACAGATCTAGAGCCTGTCTGTGTTGGGCCGAAAACAAAAACAGGTATCATCATCGACCAGAAAAATTCCGAGCTCATCGGTGCGGATCTGATTGTGGGCTGTGTTGCTGCGGCAGAGATGTTTAAAGGGCCCTGTATCATTTTGGATATGGGAACTGCTACAACCCTCATTGTTCTTGACGGAGCCCGGCGGATGCTTGGTGGTGCCATTGCACCGGGGATCGGTATTTCCCTGGACGCACTGACCAACCGTACGGCTCAGCTTCCCTCAATCAGTTTGGAGGCTCCCAGGTGTGTGATCGGAGACAATACCGTGCAATGTATGCGTTCTGGTCTGATTACCGGCACAGCCTGTATGATTGATGGTCTGTGTGACCGTATGGAAAGAGAGCTTGGGGAAAAGTGCAGTGTCGTTGCCACAGGCGGCCTTGCCCATGAAGTGGTCCAGCAGTGTGAGCGTAATATCGTCTTCTGTGATACTCTCCTTTTGGAGGGCCTCCGCCTGATTTATGAGATGAACTGCAACTGACTTATACCTCTTTGTCAGGGAAAGAGGAAGCGCCGCCTTTCCCAAGCGGGGAAAACGGCGCTTTTGCTTTTATCCTCTGCCAAGTGTAGTTGTACTGTTTTGAGAATGCTCTCCAATCTTTTCCCTGGCTGCTTCTTTTTTTTCGATAAAAAAGAAGCGGATGCACCAGAGTGCCGCCACAGCTACCAGAACATAAATAATCCGGCTCCATAGACTGAGCTGGCCGCCAAAAATCCAGCCGATGACATCAAAGCCGAAAAGTCCTACACAGCCCCAGTCTAGCCCACCAATGATAAGAATCATAAGTGCAATCTGGTCCATTGTAATCCCTCCTTTCGGATTAGGATTCCCCAGAAAAGAAGAATTATTATTGATATAATTGAATCGGTAAGGAAGCTGGATACTTTAAAAGCAAAAATTGCTGAAAACCATGGTCGCATGTGGGGCTGTGGCTTTCCCATATACGGAATATCTCTTTTGGCGCAAGTATTAAACTCTTTTCCTATTGCCTTATTTTGCAGTTAATACCAGAAAAAGCGTTTTCTGCACGCGAAAAAATACTGCGGACTGACTGGAAGAAAGGAAATGACGTCAAAATGAATCAAACTGGGCAGGAGGCAGAGCGTCTGAAACGTTGCGGCCTGAAGAAAACCCGCGGCCGTGAAAATGTGATGAAAACGCTTGAAGCCGCAAAGTGTCCTGTGACGGCAGAAAAAATTTTTTGGGAGCTGAAAAAGCAAAGGAAAGAAATCAGTCTTTCTACGGTATACCGCATTCTTGGCACGCTTGTAAAAAAAGAGATTGCCAAGAGAACCGGGAGCGATGAAAACGGCCGAGCCATGTTTGAACTGAACCGTCATATCCACCGGCATTACCTTGTCTGCCTTGGGTGCCACAAGATGATTCCTGTGGAGCACTGCCCGCTTGGAGAATTGGAAAAAAGGCTGGAACAGGAGACTGGATTTTCTGTAACAGGCCACAGCCTTGAAATTTATGGATACTGTGCAGATTGTCAAAAACAGATGTTAACTAAGAAAAAAGAAAAATAAAACACTTCATTATTATGTTTCAGGCGACGCCTTCCGGTTTCCGGAAGGCGCCGCTTCTGTGCCAAGAGGCAAAATGCTGCTCTGCTTTCCGTCTTTCTGAAAAAGGCGGGCACGTTCCGCAGAAGGCTGGAATATTATGCTCATAGTGCTGTGCTGGAAACAGATTATTACGATTGCCAATATGGAGATGGTTACATGAAAAAAGTAATTTCCCTTGTACTTTCCTGTGCCGTTGGATTAGCCTGCCTGCTGAGTGGCTGCGGGAACAAAACCAATTCTACCGGAAGCAAAACAATCAAGGTAGGCCTTTTGTATTCTTTAAGCGGTGTTACGTCTGTCAGCGAAAAACAGCTTTATGACGGGACAAAGCTTGCCATTGATGAAATCAATGAGAACGGCGGCATCCATGGCCGGAAAATTCAAACCGTGTTTGCTGACTATGCTTCGGACCCCGCGCGTGCAGCCGATAAAGCGCGCAAGCTGATTCTCGATGAAAAAGTAACGGCAATTATCGGTACCTGCTCGTCCTCGGCACGTAAGGCGGTAAAGCCGGTTGTAGAGGCCAATCATTCGCTGCTTGTCTATCCTCAGTCTTATGAAGGACAGGAAGAGTCCAAGAACATCGTGTACGTTGGCTGCATTCCAAATCAGCAGGCCGAGGTCTTTGTTCAGTGGCTCCTCAAGAATACCGGAAAAAAGTTTTTCCTGATTGGCTGTGATTTTGTCTATCCGCAGGTAGAAAACAAACTTGCGAAAGAATACCTTGCAAAAGGCGGCGGTTCTGTTGTAGGAGAAGAATATGTCCCATACGGGAGCACTGATTTTTCTTCCGTCCTCAACAAAATCAAGATTTCTTCCCCGGATGTAATTTACACTACCCTGACCGGAGACAGCAATGTCGCTTTCTATAAGCAATACAGCGCGTACGGCCTGAAAGCTACCATCGCAAGTCTTACAACGAATGAAACGGTGCTGAAAGCCATTGGAAAGGATGCGTCTAAGAACAGCTATATTTGTGTGGATTACTTCAAAAATGTTCAGAATGCTGCCAACCAGAAATTTGTAAAGGCTTATACGGAAAAAATCAAAG
Organism: Ruminococcaceae bacterium UBA5391; assembly: GCA_002410755.1. GTDB lineage: Bacteria > Bacillota > Clostridia > Oscillospirales > Acutalibacteraceae > Thermocaproicibacter. The sequence continues at coordinate 3,031 of DHOL01000047.1, forward strand.
ATGGGACTGAGCCATCTTACGCTGTGATGGGTGGCTACAACAGCGGCCTGTTTCTTGGAGAAGCAATGAAAAAGGCTAAGGATCCGGAGAATACACAACAGGTGATAGATGCGTTCAACGGCCTTACAGTCGATTCTCCGTCCGGCAAAATATCCATTGATGGATCAAATCACCATGCGAGCCTGTACTGCCGCATCGGCAAAGTTGACAACAACGGTGAAATTAACGTGATATATCAGTCGAAAAACACAATTGCTCCGAAACCGTGATGGATGAGGTGACGGTCTCGTGGAAAGCTTTTTTGCACTTTTTCTCAACGGCCTGAATTCTTCTGCCTTAATCCTGATGGCCGCACTTGGCATGGTTGTCATCTGCGGCCTCATGAACGTAATTAATCTTGCACATGGGGAACTGATTATGATTGGCGCCTATACTGCCTACTGTATCACTCAGAAGGCAGGAATGAGTTTTGCAGTCGCGCTGCCTGCGGCATTTGCCGTTTCTGCGGCCGTAGGAGCGGCAATGGAGCTGGCAGTTATCCGCCGGCTGACCGGCCGCCCTGCGGAAACAATGTTGGCCACATTTGGTATTTCTGTTGTTCTTCAACAGATGGCGAACCTGATTTTTGGGGCGCAGTCACAGTATGTTGCCATCCCGATTCCGGGCAACTTTTCACTTGGGCATGTTGTTGTTCCATACTACAATGTCTTTACTATACTGTTTGTTACCGCCGTTCTGGCTGGTACGGTACTCCTTATGAAGAAAACACGGTTTGGGCGGCGCGTTCGCGCCATTACGCAAAACCGCAGCATGGCGGAATGCCTCGGCATTGACTCCGCGCATGTTGATACCATGACTTTTGCGTTTGGGAGCGGCCTTGCAGGCCTTGCAGGTGCCCTTGCCGCACCGGTAAAAAGTGTTTCTCCATTTATGGGAGGCCCATATTTGATCAATTCTTTTCTGACTTCGGTAGTCGGCGGTATTGCGTCCTTCTTTGGTACGACGGTGGGTTCCCTGCTTGTTGGCGAGTCGACGGCCCTTCTGGGTGGGCTGACGAACGATGTGCTTGCCAGCATCCTCGTTTTCCTAATTATCATCGCCATAATTCGCTTCAAGCCAGAAGGCCTGTTTGCAAAAGAGAGGCGATAACATGACAAAGCACTGGAGCTTAAGGGTCAACCGGGTCCTTGACCTTGCAATTTTCCTTATACTTGGCTTTTTCCCGCTTGCCGGCCTGTCTTTTTACACTCAGCTTATTGAAAAATATATGGTATTTCTGATCTTTGCATGGTCACTCGATATTCTCTGGGGCTATACAGGCCTGATGGACTTGGGTCATGCAGTTCTGTTCGGCATGGGTGGATATACGATGGCCCTGTGCCTTTCAGCGCAGGGAGGTATCCCGGAATTCATGGAGCGCTGCGGTGTGACAGTACCGCCTTTCTGGCTGAAAGCAATTATGAACCCGTTTGCCGCGGTGCTCGTCGGTATCCTGCTTCCTGCACTTCTTGCATGGCTTTTGGGACGCTTCCTGTTTACAAGCCGCGTCGGGGGTGTTTTCTTTTCCGTAATCACCCTTGCCCTTGCACAGGTCTTTACCTTGTTCCTTCAAAGCCAGCAGAAGTATATGGGGGGGTTCAATGGAATTGGAGGGCTTCCCGGGCTGTCTTTTTTTGGCCACTCTCTTTCCCTGATGGAAAGCTATTATTTCGTATTCTGTGTTGTCTTCCTCGTCTTTGCGTTCTGCCGGGTGCTGATGGCGTCACGCTTTGGCCTTGTGCTCCGCAGCGTCCGTGAAAATGAAACACGCCTGGAATTTCTTGGCTATGACCAGGCCAAGTTTAAAACGGCAGTATTTGCGGTTTCCGGTGCACTTGCCGGCCTTGCCGGTGTTCTTTACGCTCCGGTAAACGGCATGATTGCACCGAATGACGTCGGCATTGAGTTTTCAACGACGGCGATTGTCTGGCTTGCAATCGGTGGAAGAGGAAACCTGACGGGTGCTGCACTTGGCTCATTGCTAATCAATGTGCTAGGGAATGCGCTTTCTGAACAGTTTGGGGCATTTTGGCAGCTTCTCCTTGGCATTGTAATTATAGTCGTTGTCTTCTTTATGCCGGATGGCGTTGTCGGAGCATTGAGAAAGGCGGTAAAAGAACATGAATAATCCCTATATTCTTTGGACTGAGCGCCTTTCCGTCCGCTTTGGCGACTTCTGGGCGCTTCGGAACGTCGACTTTGCTGTCCGTGAGGGAGAGCTACGCGTTGTCATTGGCCCAAATGGTGCGGGAAAAACAACTTTGATGGACCTTATTACAGGGCGCATAAAACCAACCTCAGGCAAGATATTCTTTGACGGGCACAATATTACCGGGAAAAGCCCTCATGTGATTGCCTCAAAATACCATGTGGGGCGAAAATTTCAAGGTCCGAATCTATTTGAAAATATGACGGTAGCCGAAAACCTTTCCCTTGCCGCTCCAGGGCTGCACACAGTAGGAGCTGTGTTTTTACACAAAACACCGAAGGCTGTACTGGAACAGGTCAGCGAAGTCCTCAAAAAAATTGGCCTCCTGGAAAAACGCGGCCGCCTGGCTTGTGAACTTTCCCATGGGGAGCGCCAGTGGCTGGAAATCGGAATGCTGATGATACAAAACCCACGAATGATGATCCTTGACGAGCCAACGGCCGGTATGACTGAAGAGGAAACATATCAAACCGGCAAGATGATACAGGATCTGCAAGAAGGCCGCACCATCCTTGTTGTAGAACACGATATGAAGTTTGTCCGTCAGGTTGCAAAATCAGTGACCGTTTTTCATATGGGAAGAATTTTAGCCGAGGGGCCAATTTCACAGATTGAAAATAACCGGGATGTCGTTCGGGTGTACCTGAAATCGGAGCGGACGGAGGAGAAAAAAGATGCTTGAGCTTGATAATGTCCAGGTCAGCTACGGAAAAAGCAGAATTGTAAACGGGGTTTCCTTTTCCCTTGGTGAAGGGGAGCGGCTGGCAGTTCTAGGGCGCAACGGGGTTGGAAAGACCACCCTCCTAAAGGGCATTATTGGCCTGCTTCCTCTTTCAGACGGCATGCTCCGCCTTGATGGAAACAATATTTCCGCACTTCCTCCGCATGAGCGAAGCCACCTTGGCCTTGCCTATGTTCCCCAGGGAAGAGAAATCCTGCCTCACCTGACGGTCCTTGAAAATCTTCAGCTTGGCTGCATTGACTGCCGTGATAAGAAACTTGTGGAAGAACGGACGGAACGCATGTTGGAGTATTTTCCTGCTTTGAAGAGCAACCTTCCAAGATTTGGAGGTCTTCTCTCCGGTGGGCAGCAGCAGCAACTTGCCGTTGCCCGCGCTCTGATGATATCGCCACGGATTCTTCTGCTTGATGAGCCAACCGAAGGGATTCAGCCGAACATTGTTGAGGAACTTGGCTGTACACTCAACCGAATTTCCTTGGAGACAAAACTTGCCTTCATTCTGGTTGAGCAAAATCTTGATTTTGCTCAGCGGATGACGGATCATTTTGTAATTTTGCAAAAAGGTTCTGTCGTTTGTTCCGGCCGTACAGCAGACCTTGACCGCAACGCAATTAAGCGTTACCTTTCCGTTTAAATTTATTTTTCCGATAAAATTCCCCCTTGCGGTTTTACATTTCACAGCCGTTCGGGGGGTATTGACTATAATTTAATTCTGGGCGACAAAAGTTTTTGCAGTGTGTTCGTCCTTATGGGCGGGGCAGATATTATAAACCGTGCCGTCTTTTGCAACCATGCTGATTGGAGTCTGGGGAAGCAGTTTATGTACAATATCAATAAACCCACTCTCCGGCGTACCAGCCATTCCTGTTACAATATGGGCTGCACCGGCCTTTTTTGCCACACTAACAGCTACAAGCGGGGCGTCGCTGTGAAAATATACCGACATTTCCGCTCCGGAGTCCCGTGCTGTTTGGCGGAGATATTCCAGTTCTTCGCAGTCGGTCTCAAAACCAGCTGAAACGGGAAGAACACATAGTACTAAAAGAGACAGAGAACACTCATCAGAAAATTTTTTCCCGGTTCGGATCAGCCGGTCGCAGTCGTGTTGTCCAGTCACACAGACAAGAACTGCCTTGCGTTTTTTCAAATCCGCATCTCCCTTCCAGAAGCATCTGCTTCTACTCTAATAAGTATATCATACAAACGTTTGGAGTATGAAAACAGAAAGCATATGAATTGTTAACAATTTGTAAAATAAAAGTCGCTGAAATATTGTTTATATTTTTGCATCCTTATCATAACCCAAAATTGTCCAAGTTGCAATCCCCTTGGCGGAAAAAGAAAAAGCCGCCGGGCAGAATAAGAATTGCCGCGGCGGCATAGGGTGCCCCTCAGCGAAACGGGGGCAAGTTTTCCAATCATTTTAGGATGGACATTGGGTCAATATACTGCCCATCTTGTTTCAGGACAAGATGCAAATGAGGTCCTTCTTCAGCTTCTGTCGGGTTAACACCAACTGTCCCGATTCTTTGTCCCTGTGCTATTTTTTGCTGTTTCTTGACGGATATTTGATTCAAACCGCAGTATGAAGCTTCTACCGAACCATACTTGACAGTGACTGTATTCCCAAACTCTCCGCCGTTTTGGATGGATGCTACAGTTCCTGCAGCGATAGATTTAACCTCTTCCCCAGTTTTGGCACTGAGATCGACACCGGTATGAGCACGGTAATCGCCAAGCGTTTTGTTGTAAACAGGTTTTTTGCTGAAGGACTGAAGCACTTTTCCAGAGACAGGCAAAGAAAATGAGCTTGGGTTTGCAGCCGTTGTCTTCACTTGAACTTTTGATGCCGGCGACGAGGAGACCGGCTTCTGTGAAGAGACAGTCGGCGTGCTGGAAACCGGTTTTGACGATGCAGGCGTTGAAGATTCGTTAACAAAAACTCCGCTTACTGTCTTGTTCGTTTTGGCTGCTTCACTCTGTGCGCTGTGCGGGGATGAGTAATTCATTACACTGTCGTAAGTTGTCCAGGCTGCAGCGCCAATTGCAATCAGGCAAACACCTAAAGCAATATAAAAACCTTTATTTTTTTTGCCGCTTTTACTTTTTTCCAGTTTCAATGATGCCACCTCCGAACGTATTTTGACCACTAAATTGCAATGATATTCCGAGAGAGGCGGCAAAACAGGAATTTTTTGTAGCAGGGAAAAGGACCCGGCCGCAAATCGGCCGAGTCCTTTTTCATTTTGCTTGAGGGGTATATTGAGGAGGG
>DHOL01000047.1:8427-16746 GCA_002410755.1 Ruminococcaceae bacterium UBA5391
GGGTATATTGAGGAGGGTAGAACAATTATCAGAAAACGGTGCGGCTCCGTTTCCTGATAACAATATCATTTTAGCTCCTGAATATAAAAATATGTAACAAAGCTGTGAATACACTGTAAATTTCCTATGATGTTATTGCAAAAAGGAAATATTAATAAAGGGATGTCAACTTGTTTAGTTAAAAAGACTGCTTACCGGGAGAACAGGACTGCACGGACAGGCGAGGCTTCCGCACCACCGAGACAGAGCGGAAATGCTGCCAGGCAGTAGTTTCCAGGACTGACAGCAGACAGATTGAGCCCTTCCAAAATCGGAATCCCCGCACCAAGAAGCTCCCGGTGCGGGCCGGTTTCGTCTTCCGGGGTGCCAATGCTCAGGGCGTCTGTGCCGACTAGGGAATAATCAGATTCGGCGATTGCGAATGCAGCGCTGCGTGAAAGAAAAACTTTTCCACCGCCCTTAAAAAGGAGCCGCTTTTCTGCGTTTCCTGTAAGCTTGTCAATATCTGCGCCGGTAATCATACCGCTTGCTTCCACTACGCTGCAGGGGCCAAAGCATCTGCAAAGGTCAATCTGGTCGATCGGCTTACCATCTTCAATATAGTGGAGAGGAGCGTCTAAGTGCGTTGCACTGTGGCAACAGGCATAAAATCCGGAGAGATTATATCCATCCCCCAAGTCCATCCGCCTCACGATGTCGCGCTTTGGCTTGGGGTCTCCGGGATAAGCGGGACAGGAAAATAATTCACGGGAAATATCAATGATTTTCATGGGGCGTCCTTCCTTTCGCATTAAGAATCCGATCTGGCTTTTCCCATAGCCGGAAATGAGGCTGCCGTACTTCCCTACGGCCTGTTTTTGTGATATAATTTTATGATATAATAAAATGAATAATTTGGACAGCCATTTTGGAAAGGGGACAGGCAATGGTTATTCTCGGTATTGACCCCGGCTATGCCATCGTTGGCTATGGTGTGGTGAGAGCCGAAAACGGCCATTTCCAGCCATTGGAGTACGGCGCCATTGTAACACAGGCCGGCCTTGACTTCAACTACAGGCTGGAGATTATCTATGACGGTGTTGCTAGCATAGCAGCTCACTGGAAACCAGGGGCTGTCTCCGTTGAAAAACTCTATTTTCAGAATAATAAAACTACTGCGATTGGTGTTGCTGAAGCCCGCGGAGTAATTCTGCTTGCTGTGCAGAAAGCAGGAGCAAAGGTCTATGAGTATACGCCCATGCAGATTAAGCAGGCAGTAACCGGTTATGGCAAGGCAAAAAAACCGCAGGTTATGGAAATGACCAAAAGGCTGCTGGGCCTAAGAGAAATGCCTAAGCCGGATGACACCGCCGATGCGCTGGCGATGGCAGTCTGCCATGGTCAGGCGGCAGGGTCTGAGCTTCGCCGGGCCATGCTTGAGCGCAAAATTCGCGCAGTAAGGGAAAGGCAGGGGTAGAGAGGAATGTTTTACCGCTTGAGGGGAACCCTTATCCATACGGAACCAGGAATGGCAGCCGTCGAGTGCGGCGGTGTGGCTTTTAAATGTCTCACGTCGCTCAGCACTCAGCGCGCGCTTCCCCGTCAGGGTGAGGAAGCAATTCTCTATACATACCTGAATGTGCGGGAAGATGCACTTGATTTATTCGGATTTGCAACCATTTCTGAACTAAACTGCTTTAAAATGCTCACTGCGGTCAGCGGAGTAGGACCAAAAGTTGCACTTGCAATCCTTTCTGCCTTGAAACCAGAGCAGATAGCTGTTGCCGTGGCGACAGGAGACAGCAGGGCACTCACCCGTGCGAGCGGCGTTGGGCCGAAGCTGGCCCAACGTATTGCGCTGGAACTGCGTGATAAAGTGAAAAAGCTGCAAAGCAGCGGAGCAATGCCGGAAATGCCTGCCGGACAGGTTTCTGCTTCCAGTAACACCAGCGCAGCAGTCAATGCTTTGGCAGTGTTGGGGTTTGCACCATCTGATGCTGCCGCAACAGTTGCAAAATTTGACGGCAGCCTGCCGGTTGAAGAGCTGATCCGCCGTTCACTTCAATCAATGGATCCAGAAAAGCACGGAAAGAAATAATTTCCCGATCCATGTCTGAAGGAGGTGCAGAAAAGAAATGGCGGAACAGGATAACCGTCGCTTAAAGGACAATACGGAACAGGGTGAAAGCGACTTTGAAAACCGGGTTGTTGCACCTGAATATAAACCGGAAGACGATGAAGTCGAAAATCCGCTCCGGCCGAGGGTCCTTTCAGAATATATCGGCCAGGAAAAAGTTAAGCAGAACTTGTCGGTCTTTATTGAAGCAGCAAAGCAGCGCAAGGAAACCTTAGACCATGTTTTGCTTTATGGCCCGCCGGGGCTTGGCAAGACAACACTTGCGGGCATTATTGCAAATGAGCTCGGCGTCAACCTTCGCATTACTTCCGGCCCGGCGATTGAAAAACCGGGTGACCTGGCGGCAATCCTTACCAACCTGAGCCCGGGCGATGTGTTGTTTATTGACGAAGTTCACCGCCTTTCTCGAAGCGTAGAGGAAATCCTTTATCCTGCGATGGAAGACTTTGCGCTTGACATCATTACCGGGAAGGGGCAGATGGCTGCCTCCTATCATTTACCGCTGCCCCGTTTCACGCTTGTAGGCGCCACAACGAGAGCCGGACAGCTCAGCGCGCCGTTGCGTGACCGCTTTGGTGTTGTGCTGCGCCTCGAACTTTATACCCCCGAAGAACTTGCCCGGATTGTTACACGCAGCGCTAAAATCCTGAAGATTCCCATTGAGGCGGATGGTGCGCTTGAAATTGCTTCCCGTTCCCGCGGCACTCCGCGGATTGCAAACCGCCTTTTAAAACGCGTCCGTGATTTTGCTCAGGTCGTTTCTGGCGGAAGTATTACGCAGGAATCAGCAAAACTTGCCCTTGACCGGCTGGAAATTGATAGGCTTGGCCTTGACGCAAATGACCGGCGCTTGCTTACGGCGCTGATTAAGTATTATAATGGAGGTCCTGTCGGTCTGGAAACCCTTGCTGCGGCGATTGGCGAAGAGGCTGTTACCATTGAGGATGTTTATGAACCGTACCTGATGCAAATCGGTTTTCTGAGCCGGACGCCCCGTGGCCGCTGTGCAACCCATGCGGCTTATGAGCATTTAGGGCTGACGCCGCCTGTCTCTGCGGAGGATGGGCAGCAGAAATTTTACTGACTTCTGGTCAAAAAACTGGCGGGATTGTGCCGTCCGGTTTTTTATGAGATGTCTGACCGGTGTCCAAACCTGAGCAGGAGATGATAATTCATTGAGAATTGCACGTTGGAAGGATTATGAACTGGTAGATACGTCATCCGGTGAACGGCTGGAGCGATGGGGGAATGTGACGCTGATTCGTCCCGATCCGCAGATTATTTGGAATACGCCGAAGAAAAATCCGTTGTGGCAGAATGCCGACGCACGCTATGTCCGCTCTTCCACTGGCGGCGGCCATTGGGAAAACAGGAGGCCGGTCCCGCCTTTCTGGAAAATCCATTACGGTGAGCTGACGTTTCGCGTTAAGACAATGGGTTTCAAACATACGGGCATTTTCCCGGAGCAGGCTGTAAACTGGGATTTTGCAATGCGGAAAATTGGGGAATCCGGCAGGCCGGTCAAAGTGCTGAATCTGTTTGGATACACGGGTGCCGCAACTTTGGCGTGCCTGCACGCTGGGGCAGAGGTGTGTCATGTTGATGCTTCGCATGGCATGGTGACGTGGGCACGGGAGAATGCGGAAGTCTCCGGCCTTGCGGAAAAGCCGGTGCGCTGGATTGTCGATGATTGTGAAAAGTTTGTCCGCCGGGAACAGCGCCGGGGCAGAACTTATGACGCCATCATCATGGATCCGCCGTCTTATGGCCGCGGGCCTGGCGGAGAAGTCTGGAAGCTGGAAGATCAGCTCTATTCCCTTGTGGAAATGTGCCTGCCCGTTCTTTCTGCGCATCCTTTGTTTTTTCTGCTGAATTCCTATACAACAGGCCTTTCACCGGCAGTGATGGAATATATGCTCGGTGTCATGGTTCAGAAAAAATTCGGCGGCCGTATTTCCTCAGGGGAAATAGGCCTGCCTGTAACAGAGACCGGCCTTGTCCTTCCAAGCGGCAGCACGGCGGTTTGGGAAGCCGGCTGACGGAAAAGAGCTTATTTTGCTGGGCAAAACGGGAAAGGATAAAAGAACGCAGGGAAGAGCGGAAAAGCCTTTACAAAGGCAGAATTATCAGCATAGAGAAGATATCCTTAGCCGCTTTAAAGAGCTTAACCAGCGCTACGGAAAAAGCTGAGGAAAGGATGTTCAGATGGACTATCTTTCGGCAGAGCATGTCACATTTGCATATCAAAGCGAGTCTGAGAATGAAGAAAGCCTGGAAGTGCTGCATGATGTTTCACTTGGCATCCGGAAAGGGGAATTTGTGGCACTGCTGGGGCACAATGGTTCCGGAAAATCGACATTTGCCAAACATTTCAATGCGATGCTTCTGCCAAGCGGGGGAAAAGTGTATGTCGACGGCCTGGATACAATGGATGAAAATCTAAAGCTGGAAATCCGCCGCAGGGTGGGCCTTGTGCTTCAGAATCCGGACAATCAGCTCGTTGCGAGCATTGTGGAGGAGGATGTTGCATTCGGCCCGGAAAACCTTGGCATTGCACCGCCGGAAATCCGCCGCAGGGTGGATGATGCGCTCCGTGCTGTGGAAATGTACGATTACCGTCTGAATGCACCGTACAAACTTTCCGGCGGCCAGAAGCAGCGCATTGCCATTGCGGGGATTATTGCCATGCAGCCAGACTGTATCGTCCTGGATGAGCCGACTGCAATGCTGGATCCGCGCGGCCGTACGGAAGTCCTGGATACCATTCATAAGCTAAACCGTGAAAAAGGGATTACAATTGTCCTGATTACGCACTATATGGACGAGGCGGTTGGAGCTGACCGCGTTGTTGTGATGGACGAAGGGCGGATTCTGACACAAGGGACGCCGCGCGAAGTGTTTTCACAGGTTCAGCTTTTAAAAGACCACCAGCTCAGTGTGCCGCAGGCTACGGAACTTGTCTGGCGCCTAAAGCAGGAAGGGTACGACTTGCCTCTATGTGCGCTTAATATTGATGAATGTGTTGCCGCTTTGGAGCCACTGCTGAAATCTTGATTTGGGAGAATTCAATGTTTGTCCTTGAAACGAAAGACCTAACTTATACTTACGGAGCAGGAACGCCATTTCAAAAAAATGCTGTCAGCCATGTGAGCATCGGTATTAACCATGGGGAATTCCTTGGGATTATCGGCCATACCGGCTCTGGCAAATCCACGCTGATTCAAACACTGAATGGCCTTCTGCGCCCAACTTCCGGCACAGTTCTGCTGAGTGGAAAGAATATCTGGGCTGAGCCGAAAAGAATCCGTTCTGTCCGCTTTCAGGTAGGCATGGTGTTCCAGTACCCGGAGCACCAGCTTTTTGAAGAAACTGTCCTGAAAGATATTTGCTTTGGGCCGGGGAATATGGGACTTGACCAGAAGCAGTCTGAAGAGAGGGCGCGCCGTGCTGCACACTTTGTTGGCCTTCCCGATGAACTGCTTGGGAAAAGCCCGTTTGAGCTTTCCGGCGGACAAAAACGGCGTGCGGCCATTGCGGGGGTCATTGCGATGGAGCCGGAAGTTCTAATTTTGGATGAGCCAACGGCTGGCCTTGATCCACAGGGGAGGGACATGCTGCTTACTCAGATTTCCGATTACCGGAAAAAGAAGGGAAATACGGTTATCCTTGTTTCCCATAGTATGGAGGATATTGCACGCTGCGCAGACCGTGTACTTGTCATGAATGAAGGAAAAGCGGTGATGCTGGATTCAACGAAGAAGGTCTTTGCCCGCGGACGTGAACTTGAATCCATGGGGCTGCGTGTCCCTCAGATTACCAGTATTATGCTGGCGCTGAAGGAGAAGGGCTATCCGGTCCAACCGGCGCTCACTGTTGATGAGGCAATCGAGAAACTCCGCCCCCTGCTGAAGAAAGGGAAGGTGCACCGTGGCACGTGACATTACACTAGGGCAGTATATCCCGGGGCATTCCCTGGTTCACCGTTTGGATCCGCGCGTCAAGATTACTCTGACACTTGCGTTTATCGTTTTTTTATTTGTTGCTTCAAACTTCGAGGGCCTCCTTTTAATGGTAGCCCTGATGTTTGCCGTATTGCTTTGCTCCGGTGTACCACTTCTCCAGTACTTCAAGAGCCTCAAGGCAATCCTATTTATCATCTTGTTTGCTGGTGTCTTGAACCTCTTTTATGGGACGGGGAATGTCATCTGGCGCTGCCCATTCTGGCCGGTGATGCAGATTACAGATGGTGGAATCGGCAACGCCGTGTTTATTTCGATCCGAATTGTATGTCTGATTCTGTACAGTTCTGTGCTGACTTTTACAACGACACCGACCGAACTGACGGATGCCCTGGAACGAATCATGAAACCGCTGGAATTTCTGCATGTGAAGGTACATGAGATTGCAATGATGATGACAATCGCGCTGCGCTTTGTCCCAACTCTTCTGGAGGAGACAGATACCATCATGAATGCGCAGAAAGCGCGCGGTGCAGACTTGGAAAGCGGTGGCTTAATGCAGCGTATCCGGTCTCTTATTCCTATCCTGATTCCGCTTTTTGTTTCGTCTTTCCGCCGTGCCTATGACCTTGCAATGGCAATGGAATGCCGCTGTTATCACGGGGGAGAAGGCCGCACCAAGATGAAGCAGCTTTGTATGACAAAACTGGATGCTGCTGCAATTCTATGCTCGGCAGTTTTCTGCAGTGCCGTAATTCTCTGTACAGTCTATCTGCCTGCTTCTCTGCGGTAACCTTACAAGAGAAAGGAGGATTTCCCGATGAAAAACCTGCTGCTTACCATCCGGTATCTCGGCTCCCGTTACCACGGCTGGCAGGTCCAGCAGAATGCGGTAACTGTTCAGCAGGTTTTTCAGGACGCTCTGGAGAAAGTTCTTGGGGAGCGACCGGATGTTAAGGGTTGCAGCCGGACCGATGCGGGAGTCCATGCACTGGAATTCTGTATCAGTTTCCAGACGGAATGCAGGATTCCCTGTGGACGCCTTATCGGGGCATTAAACCATTTCCTTCCGCAGGATATTGCAGTCCTTGCCTGCCGCGAAGTACCACTTACCTTCCATGCAAGATATTCCTGCACCGGCAAGCAATACGTTTATCAAATTCTAAACCGCAGAGTACGTGATCCTTTTTTGCAGGACCGCACCCTCCATTACTGGTATGAAATGAATTTGGAACGCCTGAATTCCGCTGCATCCTGTTTTCTTGGAAGCCATGACTTTACCTCTTTCTGTGCGGAAGATGCACGTGAGCCAGGCAATATGACGCGCACAGTTGCAGAATCCAAATGGTCGCGCAATGGGGACATTGTCCGTTTTACAGTTGCGGCGGACGGATTCCTTTATCATATGGTGCGCATTATGGTTGGAACGATGCTCTGGGTTGCCCAGGGCAGGCTGGAGCCGGAGGATATGAGCCGGATTCTGGACACCAGAAACCGTGCGGCGGCCGGGCCGACTGCTCCTCCCCAGGGACTCTATCTGCAAAAGGTTTTCTACAAGGATGTGAATTTTCGTGCATGACAGAGAACACCGCTATGATACAGTTCAGGTTGAGATCGGCCGGCACCTTGTGCCGGGCAAAAAACAGCCTGCTAAATTCTGTGCGCATGGCGCACCGCGTTGGGTTTACCGCGTTATTCTCATCCTTGCGCTTTGCGTACTGGCTGTCCTTGGCTGGTATAACCGTGAAAACCTGACGCCGGAAAATGCCCTGAAATGGCTGCAAAGCAATATTGTCGGAATGGGAAACGGTGATGGTTTCCCCAAAAAACTTTCTGGTTCTTCCGTTGCACCAGGAAATTTTATATCATCAGAAAAAAATATTATTTTTGCAAGCGATACTGCCCTGATGGTTTATAATTCTTCAGGGAAAGAGCTTGTCAACATTCAGCACAGCTATTCCAGCCCGGCGCTTTGTGCAAGCGGTGCCTATATGATGCTGTATAATCTTAAAGGGAAAAACTGCTTTTTAAAAACTGTTGCAGGGGATTCCCTAAAATTTACAGTGAAACAGAATATTATTGGCGGTGCAGTGGCTGCAAATGGGCACAGTGTACTTTTAACTGCTGCGGATGGCTATTGTGGCATGCTTACAGCTTATGACGCGGAAGGGAAAGAGATATCCTATTATTGGTTTTCTGACTATTATCCAACTTCAGCGGCTATGAATCCGTCCGGAACAAAAG
>DHOL01000047.1:17016-21299 GCA_002410755.1 Ruminococcaceae bacterium UBA5391
ATCTACGGGTAACTTCCTAAGCTCGGTTTTCTGGAATACCGATTCCTCAGTGGAAGCAGTGGGGGATACAGGTGTATTCTTTTTGAATCCCTATAGTGGTGCAAAGCATGAGTACAGTTACAGCGGCGCAAAGCTCACGGCTTTTTGTGCGGATGACGGCCGCGTTGCAGTAGGATTAATGCCCTATGAGAATTCCGAAAACCAGAAATTCCTTGTGCTGAATTCTTCTGGAGAGCCTGTCCTTTCCAGACAGATTACCGGAAAAATACGGTCCGTTTCCGTGCTTGGGCAAACTGCTGCAGTTCTTGCAGGTGGAAAAGTGACCTTCTTTTCATTGGCTGCTGCCGGTGATACCGTAAATTCCCGAAATGCAGGGAATGACGCATATTCAGTTGCCTTGTTGGATGAAAGCTCAGCGTATGTTTTGGGTATATCAGAGGTACGCCTGGTTTCCGATAAATGATAGCTTGGTTAAAGACCTTGTACAAAGAATAAATTTGTGGTATATTTTCAGTAATGTTGTTTTCATGCTAGCGCAACAACATTCGTCAGAAAGGGGAAATAGATGTGAATAATCTGGCGGATATTGTTTTTGCAGGAATTTTAATTCTGTGTGTGGTTATAGGATTCCGAAAGGGATTGATTAGGAGCTTGTTTGGCCTTTTGAGCGGCATCGTAGCAATCGTTTTTGCCTTTGCTTCCTGCCAAAGCTTTTCAGATTGGCTTGTAAGTTTTCTTGGTTCTTCAGGGCCTTCTTGGATTCGGATTCCTATTTTGCGGAAAGCTATCAGTGTTCTTATCCTGTTTATTCTGTTTGATATCCTTATTCATGCGGTCGGTTCTCTTTTAAACAGGATTTGCCGTTTGCCGGTGTTGCACCAGTTAAATTCTCTTTTAGGGGGGGTGTTCGGCTTTTTCAAAGGTGCTGTGATTGTTTTGCTTGTCTGTGCGGTGTTTCACATGTCTCTTCCTACCGGGATCTCAGAAAAAATTGCCGGGCCGGTACAAAAAATTACTTCTTCTTATATTTATCGGTCTGTTTATGAACATAATTTGGTTTATACGATTTTCAAGCCAAATTTTTTTAATGAGGCAGGTAAGAAATGAATTCACAAGGCAGAAATAAGAACCTGAATGTTCCGAATTTGCTGACTGTGCTTCGCTGTATCCTTGTTATCCCGCTAGTTTATTACTTTATGGACCGAAACTATATTGCAGCACTTGTTGTACTGGCTGTTTCGGGATTAACGGATATGCTGGATGGGTGGATTGCACGGCAGTTCCATCAGTTTACAGAATTAGGGCAGATGCTCGATCCCCTTTCTGATAAACTGACACAGGCCGCTATTGCCATCTGCTTTTCAATTCGGGAACCAATTTTGATTCCGCTCCTTGCAGTTTTTGTTGTAAAAGAAGTTTTGATGATTGCAGGGGCAATTAAACTCATTAGTAAGAATAAAAAGAAGCCAAGCGGTTCACAATGGTACGGAAAAGTTGCAACAGTTTTGTTCTATTTGTCCTTTGGTGTAATTTTCGCTCTGAGCATTTGGGGGAAGGGCGACTATTTTGTAGCGGATGTAACGTTACTTTCCGTTACAGCTGCTTTCATGATCTATGCGTTTGTCCGCTATGCAAAAATTTATTTTAAAACAATTCGCTCTGATGACCCCAAGTATAACCTTGATATAAAAGAAGTCATGGACACAAAAAAGAAGTCTTAGTCATAATTTAGTTAAACATATTCCACTCATTTATGCTACAATGCAGAAGTAACAACCAAAAAAAGAAGTGATTCTTGTATGATGATAATGTGTTCCAATTGCCACAAAAGGCCGGCGGTAGTATTTGTATCACCGACGGGAAATATGAAAGACAGTCAAGGCCTTTGTCTTGTCTGTGCCAAAAAGTTAGGAATTAAGCCGGTCAATGATTTCTTGGATCAGATGGGCATTACGGATGACCAGCTTGAGGCGATGGAGAGTGAACTGGGGGAAATTTTGAATAATGGGCAAAGCCCTGATCCTGATGAGAACAGCGGTGATGACGCGAAAAATAGTGGAAATGCACTGAGCGGCTTTATGCCAGGCGGAGCTGCTACAATGCCGTTCCTTCAGAATGTCCAGAGTTCATATCCCGGTGCCAATGATTTTCAAGGTCAGACTCAGAGTAATGGAGCTTCAGTGAACGAGGTGCAGGCAAAGCATAAGACGAAACGCAGACACTTAAATGCTTATTGTACTGACTTGACTGCAAAGGCTAGGGCAGGTGCGATTGACGTTGTAGTCGGCCGTGAAAAAGAAATTGAGCGCGTTGTTCAAATTCTATGCCGCCGTACAAAGAATAATCCATGCCTGATTGGCGAGCCTGGCGTTGGGAAAACTGCTGTTGCGGAAGGGCTTGCCACCCGCATTGCAAAAGGGAATGTTCCATTCGCGCTAAAAAAGAAAGAGATTCACCTTTTGGATCTTACAGCGCTTGTTGCAGGGACTCAGTTCCGTGGCCAGTTTGAAAGCCGTATTAAAGGTCTGCTTGATGAAATTAAAACAGAAGGAAACATTATTCTCTTTATTGATGAAGTTCACAATCTTGTTGGAACTGGGGACGCCGAAGGCTCTATGAATGCTGCAAACATTTTAAAGCCTGCACTTTCCCGCGGAGAGATTCAGGTAATTGGTGCCACAACATTTGAAGAATACCGCAAGTATATCGAAAAGGACGCAGCTCTAGAGCGCCGCTTTCAGCCGGTTACCATTGCGGAGCCTTCCATTCAGGATAGTGTCCGTATTCTTATCGGTATTAAGTCGTACTATGAAAATTATCACCGCGTCCACGTTTCCAATCAAATTATAAAGCGTATCGTTACCCTTTCTGAACGGTATATCAACGACCGGTATCTGCCAGATAAGGCGATCGATTTGCTGGATGAATCCTGTGCCTGTGCAGCCCTTCGGAATCAATCCATGGAAGAATATGATGATGTCCATGAGCATCTTGATGGTCTGCGCGAAGAAGAAGACCAGATGACGGCCGGAGGAATGGTGCCGGATTACGAGAAACTTGCGGAGATTCGCACCGATATTTCCAAGCTTGATGCCAAAGAAAAACTGCTTGCTCCAGCTGCGCTTGGGATGCAAGTGGAAGACCAGGATGTTGCCCGTGTCATTGAGCTTTGGACAGGAATCCCTGCAAGTCGTATCCAGGAGAGTGAACTGAAAAAGCTTGCTAGCCTTGAAACTGTGCTGAATCAGAAGATCATCGGCCAGAAAGAGGCTGTTGCAGCCGTAGCGGCGGCAATCCGCCGGAATCGAGTGCAAATCAGTCCGCGCCGCAGACCGGCCTCCTTCATCTTTGTTGGCCCTACAGGCGTGGGAAAAACAGAACTTGTGAAGGTCCTTGCAAAAGAACTGTTTGATACGCCGGAAACGCTAATCCGCCTCGATATGTCAGAGTATATGGAAAAGTATTCGGTTTCAAGAATTATTGGCTCTCCGCCGGGCTATGTTGGCTATGACGAAGCCGGGCAGCTAACGGAAAAAGTGCGCCGCCGCCCATACTCAGTTGTGCTGTTTGATGAGATTGAGAAGGCGCATCCGGATGTCATGAATATACTGCTTCAGATTTTGGATGAAGGACATATCACGGATGCTCATGGCCGTAATGTTAATTTTGAGAATACAGTAATTGTGATGACATCAAATGCAGGCAGTGAACACAAAGAAGGTGCTTTAGGCTTTGCACGCACCGAGGCTGATGCCAGTCGTGAAAAGGCGTTAAAAGCTCTGTCGGAATTTCTGCGCCCTGAGTTTCTCAGCCGCGTGGATGAAACAATCGTATTCCGGCAACTGGATGTCAATGACTTTGAAAAAGTAGCCCATTTGATGCTGAATGAGTATGTTGTTTCGCTACAGGAGCGCAACGTCAGGCTTGTTTATGATGATAAGGCGACTTTCTGGCTTGCCCGCCATTCGATTGGTGGGAAGAGCGGTGCACGTGACCTGCGGAATCTGATTCGCCGTGAAGTGGAAGACCGGATTGCATCTTTGATGATTGAAAACTGTGATGAGCAGATTTTGGGGATTTCTATAACAGCGGAAGAAGAAAAGGGGATTATTGTAAGCTGTCTGAAGTAATAGAAGGAATAGAAGGAAATTCGGTAAAAAAGCAGAAAAGATTGGAGAAAGGTTGACAAAGCCTAGTACGCTGTGCTATACTAATAGGCGTCGCTGATGTGTGAATGAAGCAATGCGAGTGTAGTTCAGTGGTAGAACTCCAGCCTTCCAAGC
>DHOL01000076.1:0-1321 GCA_002410755.1 Ruminococcaceae bacterium UBA5391
TCTAATAATCCCTGCAACGTAGTCCGTGCAACATTGGATGGTCTGTGCAAACTGCGCACCGCTGAAGAAGTGGCTGCGACTCGTGGCCGTTCCGTGAAAGAGATTCTTTAAGGGAGGGCGTTTAGATGGCTAACTTAAATATTAGACTGGTCAAGAGCCTGATTGGTTCTCAGAAAGACCAGATCGCTACCGCCCAGTCCCTAGGTCTTCACAAAATCGGCGACAGCACTGTGCAGCCCGATAATGCGCAGACCAAAGGCAAGGTGGCCAAAATTATCCACCTCATCGAGGTAAAGAACGCTTAACTAAAAGGAGGTGCGAGTATTATGAAATTGCATGATCTGACAGCAGTACCGGGCTCTACAAAAAATTCAAAGAGGATCGGTCGCGGTCATGGTTCCGGTTGGGGCAAAACTTCTGGCAAAGGCCAGAAAGGTCAGAAAGCCCGTGCTGGATTCAGCCAGAGAGCCGGTTTTGAAGGCGGACAGATGCCTTTGCAGCGCCGGGTCCCGAAGCGTGGATTCAACAATATTTTTGCAAAAGAAATTGTCACCGTCAACGTTGGTACTTTGGACAAAAAGTTTGAAGACAACGCTGTAATTGATGCACAGGCATTGATTAAGGCGGGCATCATTAAGGCAGCTGCTGATGGTGTAAAAATTCTTGCAAACGGAAACGTGACAAAGAAGCTGAATGTATCGGTGAATGGCTATTCCAAGTCCGCAAAAGAAAAAATCGAAGCGGCAGGTGGGAAGGCTGAGGTGATCTAATTGTTTAAAACAATTAAGAACGCCTGGAAAATTCCTGAACTTCGCAAAAAGATGCTTTTTACGGTGCTGGTTATCATTGTTTTCCGCTTAGGCGCCGTTATTCCGGTACCTTTTCTGGATGCAGCACAATTAAAAGCGGTTATGGATTCTGTTGCCGGAACCGGCAGCGGAACAGCACTTGGATATTTGGATATGTTGTCCGGCGGTGCTTTTTCACAAGCGACCCTGTTTGCGATGAGCGTTACGCCATATATCAACAGCCAGATTATTATCCAACTATTGACGATTGCAATTCCCGCTCTTGAACGTATGGCAAAAGAGGGGGAAGAAGGCCGTAAACGCCTAGAAACCATTGTCCGTTATTTGGCAGTGATTCTTGGTTTGATTCAGGGCCTTGCATATTATATGTTCCTTCGCAACAGTGGCAATGGCGGTTCTATTGTAAAGTACACCCAAGGCGGTACCGGGATTTTTGTCGGTTTCGTTATTGTGCTTTGCTTTACTGCCGGTACTGCACTGATGATGTGGATGGGCGAGCAGATCAACCAGTT
>DHOL01000076.1:1492-3202 GCA_002410755.1 Ruminococcaceae bacterium UBA5391
GGGCGAGCAGATCAACCAGTTTGGCGTTGGCAACGGTATTTCTATTTTGCTGTTTGCCGGCATCGTAGCCCGTCTGCCTCATACGATCAACACTCTGGGTCAGTATTTGAGTATTGCATCAGGAGACCCCACAAATTCCGGTAAGTATTTCTTTACGGTTCCGCTCTTCGTGGTACTTTTCCTTGGTGTTATCTGGCTGATCTCTTTCATGAACGAATCAGAGCGCCGTATTCCGATTCAATACGCAAAACGTGTGGTTGGACGGAAACAATACGGCGGTCAAAGCAGCCACTTGCCGATTAAAGTAGGTTTGGGCGGCGTTATGCCAATCATTTTTGCCAGCGTGATTCTTTCCATTCCCAGCACAATTCAGCTGTTTATGGGAAGCAACGCAACCGGTTTTTGGGCTAGCTTTGTCAGTGCATTCCACAGTACGGGTGTACTCTACTGTGTTCTGTATTTCCTTTTGATTATGCTGTTTGGCTTTTTCTATACAGCGATGCAGTACAATCCAATCGAGATGGCAAACAATCTCCGTCAGAATAACGGCACAATTCCGGGAATTCGTCCCGGCAAGCCGACATCTGATTATATTTCCCGGATTCTGTCAAAAATTACCATGATTGGGTCTCTTTATCTGTCTATTATCGCACTGCTGCCAATCATTTTTGGCAATGTCGCGGGAATGCAGAATCTTTCTATGGGCGGCACTTCCATTATCATTATGGTTGGTGTTGCACTGGAAACTGTCAAGCAGCTTGAGAGCCAGATGATGATGCGTCATTATAAAGGCTTTTTGGATTGATAGAGGAGGCGCATTAAAATGAAGTTGATTTTTTTAGGAGCTCCGGGCGCAGGAAAAGGCACACAGGCCGAAGCTGTTTGTGCGCATTTAAATATTCCCGCAATTTCTACAGGCAATATGATCCGCGAAGCGCTGAAAAGCGGTACTGAGATGGGCTTAAAAGCGAAATCCTATATGGATTCCGGTGCCCTTGTACCGGACGAAGTCGTAATCGGCATTGTAAAAGATCGCATTGCACAGCCCGACTGTGCAAACGGTTTTGTGCTGGATGGCTTCCCACGTACAATCCCTCAGGCCGAGGCTCTGGACAATATGGGCGTCAAGATTGATCGTGTGATTGCTCTTGAAGTCTCTGATGATAAAATCGTCAAACGTATGTCCGGACGCCGTGTCTGCGAAAGCTGCGGCGCCAGCTACCACTTGCTCTATAATCCTCCTAAAGTGGAAGGAAAATGTGACAAGTGCGGCGGCACCCTTGTTCAGCGTAAGGATGACCTGCCTGAAACAGTAAAAGCACGTCTGAAGGTATATCATGAGCAGACCGAGCCTTTAAAAGACTATTACAAGCGTCAGGGGAAGCTCTATACCGTAGATGGTCAGGAAGATGTGGCTGAGACCACAAAACTGACATTACAGACGATCGAGGCGTAATGAATGATTATTTTAAAAACAAACCGTGAACTTCAATTTATGAAAAGAGCTGGCCGTGTAGCGGCCAACGCCTTGAAGATTGCTGGAGAGGCAGTCGAGCCTGGTGTTTCCACCTGGGAGATCGACCGCGCAGCCCATAAGTATATCGAGAGTGAAGGCGCAGAGCCAACATTTCTCGGATACGGCGGATTTCCAGCAACCTGCTGCATTTCAGTAAATCAGGTAGTTATCCATGGCATACCGAGCAAAAAGCA
>DHOL01000076.1:3427-3552 GCA_002410755.1 Ruminococcaceae bacterium UBA5391
GGCGACATCGTCTCTATTGATGTTGGAGCTACCCTGGAAGGCTATGTGGGCGATAATGCATGGACTTTTCCTTGCGGAAAAGTCAGTGAGGAAGCCCAGCGTCTAATGGACACGACCCGCGAAAG
>DHOL01000056.1:0-7914 GCA_002410755.1 Ruminococcaceae bacterium UBA5391
GATGCCCATGCCGCTGCCCATCACGGATATTTTTTTGCCGTGGTAGGTGCCCGTATAGCCGAGCATGTTGCGGACCGTATTGAAACAGACTGGGTTTTCAAGGTAATGGTCCGCTACATATTTTGCGCGCAGCGGATCACCGGGCAGCAGAACGACTTTTGCGATCTCTCCATCCGCGACGGAGATGCTCTGGGAAATGGATGATCTTGTCATGGCTTATCCTCTCTTTTCCTGAAAGAGCCCAGCGAGGCTCTCAGTGTACGGCGGGCGGCAGATGCCCTTTTCGGTCACGATGCCTGAAACAAGTGTATGGTCTGTTACGTCAAATGCCGGGTTGTAACATTTTACTTCCGGCAGGGCCATCGGCTCCCGGTAAAATTTGTTCTTTATCTCATCCGGGTCACGCAGCTCGATTTGAATCTGGGCGCCTGTCAGGCAGGCCATATCCACTGTGGAAGTCGGTGCCAGTGCATAGAACGGGATGCCATAATATTTTGCAAGAATTGCAACACCGGAAGTCCCAATTTTATTTGCAAAATCCCCATTTGCAGCAATGCGGTCACTGCCGACAAAGCAGGCATTGATCCAGCCGTTTTTCATTACAATGCTTGCCATGTTGTCGCAAATCAGCGTCACATTTACGCCGGCTTTTTGAAGCTCATAAGTGGTCAGCCGTGCACCCTGAAGCAGCGGCCGCGTCTCATCGGCAAAGACATGGAACTTCATCCCGCGCTCATGCCCAAGCAGGATTGGCCCGATTGACGTGCCATAGCGCGAAGTTGCAAGCGGCCCTGCATTGCAGTGCGTCAGCACGCCATCGCCGTCATGCAGAAGGGTCAGCCCATACTCGGAAATTTTTCGGCACATCTCGATATCTTCCCGCTGAATTGCGGTGCTTTCCACCCCAAGCAATGCTACCGTCTCCGTGACAGGAATGCCCCGGCCCTCTGTCACGACTTTTTCCATGCGGCGCAGGGCCCAACTCAGATTCACAGCCGTGGGGCGCGAAGAGTCAAGGTACTCCGCCGTCTTGTGGAATTTTTCAGCGAATTCACCGTAGGGAAGATTTTGGAACTGCTGTGCAAGCACATACATTGCGTAGCCGGCAAAGACACCAATCGCCGGGGCACCGCGAACCTTCAGCGTCCGGATGGCATCATAGCATTCTTCTGGCTTACTGAGTTCCAGAAAAATGAGGCGGTTTGGCAGCTGTGTCTGGTCGATGATGATGACTTTCTTTCCGTCATCAGACAGCTTTACATTCTCAGCCAGTGCCTTATGTTTCATCTTGTCCATGTTATCCTTCCAATCCGTTCCGACTCAAAAATTGGGAGCAGCAGGGAAATGCTTCCAGACATTCCTAACAGTTCTATTTTAATCTTCCGCAGCAAGCCAGTCAATGTTTCTTTCCTTGTTTTTTTAAAGGAGGAAAACCCGGAATATAAAAAAGCGCCCCGGACGCGGTAAATACGCCCAGAGCGCTGATTTTTGCAGTTAACCTGGCATAGGCAGATTTAGTCGTCAGCCTTACCGGCACAGCCGAGAACACAGTTAATCTTGTGCTCAACAACTGCTTTGATTGCGGCACGCCCGTCACCGAGATACTGGCGCGGATCAAAGTGTTCCGGATGCTCGGCGAAGTGCTTGCGGATGCTGGCAGTCATGGCCAGACGCAGGTCGGAGTCCACATTAATCTTGCAGACAGCCATGGTTGCCGCCTTACGGAGCATTTCCTCCGGGATGCCAATGGCATCCGGCATCTTGCCGCCGTACTGGTTGACCATCTTCACATACTCCTGCGGGACGGAGGAAGCACCGTGCAGCACAATCGGGAATCCGGGGAGACGGTCGGAGACTTCCTTCAGAATGTCAAACCGGAGCTGCGGCTTCTGGCCGGGCTTGAACTTATAGGCGCCGTGGCTGGTGCCAATGGCAATGGCAAGAGAATCAACGCCGGTGCGGCTGACAAAGTCCTGAACCTGATCCGGGTCTGTGAACTGTGCCTTATCGTTGTCAACATTCACAGCGTCCTCAATGCCTGCAAGGCGGCCAAGTTCTGCCTCGACAGTGACATTGCGCGCATGGGCGTACTCAACAACTTTTTTCGTCTCTGCAATATTTTCCTCATAAGGTTTCGAGGAACCGTCGAACATCACGGAAGTGAAGCCGCCGTCAACACAATCCTTGCAGACCTCATAGGAGGGGCCATGGTCAAGGTGGAGCACAATCGGGATTTCCGGGTGCTCAATAACCGCTGCCTCAACGAGCTTGACAAGGTATGTGTGCGTTGCATATTTGCGTGCACCTGCGGAAGCCTGCAGAATGACCGGCGCTTTCAGCTCGGCAGCTGCCTCGGTAATGCCCTGGACAATTTCCATATTATTTACATTGAATGCACCGATGGCGTATCCGCCGGCATAAGCTTTTTTGAATATTTCCCTACTATTGACTAACGACATTGGCTGTCACTCCTCAGTTCGTATTTTTATTTCGTTAGTTATTATACCCCTTTAGCTGCAAAAAAGGAATAGATGCCCCCAAAATATCGTTTATTTCCTTCCATTTTGCACCTTTTCCCGGAACAGTTCCGGATGATGGCGGCTGTAGTGGAAAAGATACTGCTGCGCAACGCCGGCATAAGGGCCAAACCATTCCGGGCTGCGTCCGGGGAACAGCGTGCCCATCACGCGCTTCATCCAGACATCCATGGGAAACGCATCAAGCCGGTGCATCCCGTAAAGGAGCGTACAGGAGGCTACTTTTGGGCCGACACCCTCTATTTTGACAAGGCGCTCCTGCGCTTCAGGGAGCGGCAGACATGCAACGGCGCCAAGGTCAAGGCTCCCGGAAGCGACCTTATGTGCAGCATCCAGCACATAAGGCGCGCGGAAACCGCAGCCGAGCGCACGCAGGTCATTTTCCCCGGCACGGGCAAGGGCATCCGGAGCCGGAAAAGCGTGCATTGCCGTACCTTTTACCGGTTCCCCGTAAGCGGTACAGAGGCGCTCCACCATGCCGCGGATGCGCTTGATGTTATTGCATTGGGAAAGGATAAACGAGCACAGGGCTTCCCATGGTTCCTGCCGGAGGATGCGGATTTCCGGCGCATAAGCCGCTGCTTCCGCAAGGATCGGGTCAAGCGGCGTGAGTGAAGCGCGAATCGACGCATAATCTGTCGAAAAGTCAAAATATGTTGTCCAAAAGCTGTCCGTCAGAATGGAAAGGAGGTTTTTTCCCGTCAGCCGGAGGAAACGACCGCGCACCACACCTTCCCACGAGCCGTCCGGGAGATAATGCCAGCGGAAACACTGGCCGCAGTTAAGGATCTGCCCGAGGACTCCAGTTTTCATGAAAATTCCCCTCCTTTCCGGTGGCAATCCACCATTCTTCCGTTATAATACCATAATTTTTTTTTGCGTACAACCACTTGACAAATACGGAGCGTAGTGAAAAAAGCCCGCCGGCTGTCCCGTATTCCCCAGTATACATTTTACGGGTGGAATACTCAAAGCAAGTCTCACCTAGACTTATCAACACTTTCAACCGAGTTTTCCACAGCTCTTCCACGCATATTTCACCGGTTTAGCCGGAAAAGTTGAAATACGCTTCGTATAAACAGCATACGGGCGGGAAAAAACAGCATGTATATTCATATTTAGAACCAAATATATGGTGGAAAACATGTTGGGAAAAAAACGTACCCTTCCATATATGGAAACCGGTTTTTGTGATATAATGTTTTTAAATGTAATAAAATATAAAATAAGGAGTTTTTATAGATGGATTATGAACAGAAAAGCAAAACAACCGAAAGAGAACCGGAAGGCGTGATTGCCGGGCGCAATGCCGTAACGGAGGCTCTCCGCAGCGGCAGGGCGATTGACAGCCTTTATATTGCCCGCGGTGACCGCTCCGGCAGCCTTGGCGCGATTGCCGCACAGGCAAAAAAGCTGGGCATTCCCGTAAAGGATGCTGATCCCGTTAAGTTGGATCATCTGTGTGTCGGAGCAGTTCATCAGGGTGTTGTCGCCGTTGCCGCGGCAAAGGACTACGCTTCAATCGACGACATCTTTGCGCTTGCAGCACAGCGGAAAGAACCGCCGTTCCTCATTATCGCAGACGGCCTGGAGGACCCGCATAATCTCGGTGCCGTCCTCCGTGTAGCAGAGTGTACAGGCGCACATGGCGTTATTATTCCAAAGCGCCGCAGCGTGGGGCTGACCTGGGCCGTTGGAAAATCAAGTGCCGGTGCAGTGGAGTATATCCCCGTCGCCCGCGTATCAAACCTCGCCGCAGCGGTGGACGAGTTGAAAAAGCGCGGCGTATGGATCTATGCCGCCGATCTGGACGGCGAAACCTGGTGCAACGTTGATTACACCGGCCCGGCTGCTGTTGTAATTGGCTCGGAGGGCTTTGGTGTAAGCCGGCTGCTTCGGGAAAAATCGGATTTCATCATATCTCTGCCGATGATGGGAAAGATAAATTCGCTGAATGCATCGGTTGCCTGCGGTGTGATCTGCTATGAAATTGCCCGTCAGAGGAACCACATTCGAGCAAAATGATTAGGGGAGCGGATCAGTTATGAAAGATGAAAAAGACGTTCCGCGCAACAGCTATTCTATCGATGAAATTCTGGCGGAAGAAGAAGTCAAGGGCCGACAGGAACGGCTGACACAGGAGAAACAGCCGCATCCCGGGGTTGCAACCGCTGACGACATTGTCCGCAGCGCACGGGAAGCTCTGGACATGGACGCAGGGATCATCCCTCACGCAGGCAGTAGGAAACCGGAAGGCAAAAAGAAGAAGCATTCCTTCTTTGGGAGAAAGAAGAAAAGCGACGATTTTGTCCCCGAAGACGATATCTACTATGGCCTGCAACTTAAATCCCTGGAAGAATACCGACACGATTACGAGGAAACAATCCGGCTGGACACCACCACGCTCCGCAAGGCGGAAGAATGTGCCCGCAAAAGGCGTGCCGAGCTTCTTGCACAGCAGAAAGCCGCCAAGCAGGAAGAGAGCCCTGAGAAAAAGCAGGAACCGGAGAAGGCTGCTGCGGAGACACCGGCAAATATGGAGCGGACTAAAACTGCGGAGACAGGAAAAACTTGTCCGAAGCCACCGGCTGACTTAGGAAGCTCCAAATCCACCGAAGCAAAATCAAAAGCATCGGAAAAGGTCGTCCCAAAGGATTCATCAGAACCGCTGGAGGATGCCGCCGGAGACATCGGGGCAAAACAGGCAGCAAAGCCGGAAAACGCCACGGTAGAGCACCCGCAGGACAGCTTTCATGGAACAAGTCTGAACCCGTACCCTCCTGCCATGCCTCCGCGTCCCGATCTGCCCCCAACGGAGCCGCCGATTCCTCCGGCAGTGCAGCCGGGCCCGCAGTCCCAGCCTGAAATTGGCATTCCCGCCGAGCCTCCGCTTGGCCCTGCCGGTATTCCGGCACCCGGTCCCCTGCAGCCGGGAATCCGCGACTTGGCTTCTTCTGAGAATTATCCCGCACCGGAAGAAAAGGCAGTGCAAGCATCCGGAGAGATTTCCGCTTTGCAGGAAACGGCAAAAACGCCTGCCGCTGGGGAAAGGCAGTGGAACCTTGAGGAAAAACGAGCTCCTGTCAAGGAACCGGTCTCACCGCCGAGCGCTAAAGATGCGACTCCTGCCCCACCTGCAGAAAAAGAACCGGTAAAGCATCCTGTTCCGGACTACCGTGTCTCTTCACGGCCGCTTCACGTCATCGACCTCAACTGCATGGAGGATACCCTTGCAGCGGAAGCATCCGGTTATGAAGTTGCACCCGTCCACGCACCTGAGCCAATTCCTTTCCCTGCCCCGGATGAATCAAAAAGCAAGCCGGAAAATGCCGTGACTGCGAAATCTTCTCAGGGGGTAAGCCCGGAAGCAGGGAAAGCATCTCCTGCGGAGGTGAAACCGGAAAATGCGGGTAAAGTTGTGAAACTGCCTGCAACAGAATGCCCACCACACCAGAAGAAAGTAAAAAAGCGTTTCCGCTTTTTTGGGAGCGATGAAGATATTTCGGATACCGGTGAAATACCGGACGAGCCGGAGGAAGAACTTGACGATTACAATTCGCCCGGCGACGCACCATCGATTCAAAATGACCTTTCTTCCCAGGTCCGCCGGTTTCTCCTGCGTCTTATCGTCACAGGCATCTGTACGGTTGTCATGCTGCCGCTTAGTGTCCTGTGGGAGCATCCTGCGGTTTTGCCGCAGGAATTACATAGTACGCCGCAGACTTATCTTACCGTGCAGTTTGTCTTCCTGATTACGGCGGCCGCTTTCTGCGGTTCAACAATCGGCAACGGTCTGCATGGGCTGTTAACTTTTCAGGCAAACACGGACAGTGCCGTCTCCATTGCCGTTCTGGCAGCCGCCCTACAGGATATCATTTTTTTGTTCCTTGGCATTTCTGGAGACTGCTCTACATACTCTTCCCTTGCTGTTTTTGCCCTGTTCCTCAATACGGCCGGCAAACTGAGTATGGCAAAGCGTATCTTTAGAAATTTTCGCTTTCTCACATCTCAGGGGCAGAAATACGCCGTACAGACATTTAATGATTTTAACACTGCCCTTCATTTGACAAAAGGACTGAATCCCGGCGAGCCAAAGATTGCCTATCAGACAAAAGCCGGTTTCCTCTGCCATTTCCTGCGCCATTCCTATTCTGCCGATGACCCAAGCGAGCATGTTTCACAGTCCCTCGCACCAATCGGCTTCCTTGCAAGCCTAATCCTATGTATTGCCTCCGCAGTCCTGACAAAAAGCCCTGAGACTGCCCTGACGGCATTTACGGCTGCCGCATGTGTCTGCGTACCGTTTGCAGACCTGCTGAGTGTAAATCTGCCGCTTGCGCGCCTTTCCAAACTTGCAGCAAAATGCGGCGGCATGGTGGTTGGCTGGGACGCAGTGCAACGCTTCTGTGAAACGAATGCCATCCTGCTGGATGCGCAGGACCTCTTCCCGCACGGCACAGTAGTCCTTATGGGAATTCAGACATTTGCCGGGCAGCGCATCGACGAAGCCATTCTTGATGCCACAGCGCTTACGCAGGCTGTAGGCGGGCCGCTCAGCGACCTGTTCAGCCAGATTGTGAAAAGCCGGCGTGATATTCTCCCCCATATTGAACGGCCTGTCTATGAGGATGGACTGGGCATTTCCGGTATGGTAAGGGACCGGATGGTTCTCGTCGGAACAGGCGGCCTGCTGAAAAAGCACGGCATTGATCCGCCTTCGCATGACTATGAAGAAAAATATCTCCGCTCAGGGAAAATCCCTGTTTATCTTGCTGCCGGGGGAATGCTTGTTGCCATGTTCCTCGTCAGTTACCGCTCCGATCGCCGCCGTGCAACGGAACTGCGCCGCCTTGAATACAATGGCATCAGCCTGCTGGTACGCACGCGCGACCCCAATATTACGCCGAACCTGATTGCAGACTGCTTTGGGCTTTCCCCCCACTTTATCTCGGTTCTCCCGGACCATGACGGCAATATTTACAAGGCGCTCCGGGACAGCCCTCCCAAACGTGCTTCTGCGGTGATCGTCACAAAAGGCCGTGCAACTTCCATGATGCGAATCCTGACAGCCTGTATGCGTCAGCATGGAAATGTTACAATCGGGGTGGCACTTCAGACGGCCGGTGTGGCACTGGGGTTTGCACTTGCAGCCTTTTTTACGGTGTGTAATGGTCTCGCACAATTTACCGTAACTGCGCTGCTCCTTTTTGAAATTTTTTGGATGTTTGCCGTTATTTTCATTCCTCGGATTCGCAGACCATAACAAGGCCAGAAACGTTTCACATTCGTGTATTCTCCTTAGCCTGTACACTTTTTGAAAGCCGCGAAGGGAGACACCGTATCTCTACAGAAATAAAGCAAAGCCTCCCACCGCAGT